>JBKPCC010000105.1:0-15769 GCA_046727215.1 Acidobacteriota bacterium | reverse complement strand
TCGACAAAACACGAGCGCGTCATCCGTCTCAACGCGATTGCATTGTGGACAGCGTTTCATGAGCGCAGTGGTGGGACCACCTTACAAGTTTAAAACGCCTGCTCATTCTACTCGCGCCTTTGATAGGCGGCTAGGCGATATGCCGTGAAAACAATTGACCTACACCGAGCCTTCACACAAGAAATTTCTTTGATTACTGTGACAGCAAATCGATCTTCACTTGGCGCAACACCAGACTACAAGATTGAACGTCAAGAATCGGAGTGATTGATTTGGAGATCTGCTGTTCCAAATGACGGCTGGTGAAAGCTTCGAGTCGACCTGGACCCAAGTCAACACAAATTGATATTGGTTTTACGAAAGGCTAACCATGATTACAGGAATCAATTGGTGGGATGGTGAGAGATGCCTTGCGGCTGTCTCTACCTGGGTACTCGACCACAGCCAAAAGGATTTGTCTCGGTGATATTCCAGTAAGCTTCCTCTTTTCTACTACTTACAACGATCTACTGGCACATCTACTGCACAATGTACGGAAAGCCGACGCTTACGCACGACCCTCCGTACTTGTAACTTACTGAAAACAAATGGCGGAGCCGACGGGATTCGAACCCGCGACCTCCGACGTGACAGGCCGGCGTTCTAACCAACTGAACTACGACTCCGCAAAAACCAAAATGGTAGGCACGGAGGGATTCGAACCCCCAACCTCTTCCTTGTAAGGGAAGCCGTCTACCATTGACGTACGTGCCTGTAGTAACCACAGGCCGGACTTCTACCAGCCTTTTAAAAAATTTCTGATTGGCACGTCAACTCAAAGAACGAGCAACATTAAAGCGCTGGGTCATGCTAAGAGAACCCAACTGGGCTGTCAAGCTGCGTTGAAATTGGGTAGTGGACCATTTACTACATGCATTATAACTTTTGCCGCATTCACAAAACCCTCAGATGCACGCCAGCAATGGAAGCGGGCGTAACTAAGAAGCTTTGGTCTCTCGAGGACATTGTGGCTCTATTAGACGATTCGCAAGCACTCCAATTAGGATAAAGAATATGAGTCTGGAAAATGATCCTGAGAAGTTCTTAAAGCAATACAGCTATCTGCGGAAGTGGGTTAATGAATGCGTGGTCTGTCACCATAAAGGATATAGACCTGACACGCCCTATCCTAAGCGGACTCCGCGATATAGTACTCACGCTCGATTGCGTAGGCTCTTTGATAAGCTCGTTCTCGATGAGAACGGAATGTGTGAGCAATGCCGTTCTGTTCAACAATGAAAATGACCCACTACCTGAAATTGTTGCGTGGCGAATTCTGTAAGGGCGTCCCTCCGGGAGCGCCCCTTCGTTTGTTGGACATTTGTTTCCCGATAAATATAAACAAGGCAAGAGGGGCGCCTACGGAGGGCGGCCCTATAAAATGCACATGTCCAAGTTTTGCGGTCGCGCCCTTTACGGTTTATAGTTTCGTTAAAACCTGAGCCCATCCGAAGTAATCATGATGCGAATAATTGGCAAAAGGTTCTTCTCGCGTATTCTCTCGTCGCTTGCGGTGGTTGGTCTTACGTCTTCTCTAATTCTTCTTCCTAACTGCCCGGCCGGCGCTCAGCAAACCAATCAACAACGGCCGCGACGCGTCACTAACGGCAATGACGCGTCTGGGACACCCCCGCCAAAAAACGGCGACGAAGTCGATGAAGGCGATGTTGTGCGGGTCGAGACCCAGTTAGTTGCCGTACCGGCGATTGTCACAGGGCACGATGGCCGACTTTTGCCAGGCTTGCGAAAAGAAAATTTCGCCGTTTATGAAGATGGTCAGTTGCAAACGCTGGCGAACTTTGGGACGACCGATGCTCCTTTTGAAATTGGCCTGCTGCTCGACACTTCCGGATCGACCAGGGAAGATGTCAGCCTGATTCGAGAAGCCGCGAATGCGTTCATTGAAGCCCTGCGTCCGGGAGACCACGTTGCCATAGAAGCCTTCAACACAGCGGAAGACGGCCCAAACAAGATGGCCGCCGTACAGGTGCTGACTGAACTGACGAGCGATCGTAAAGAGCTGCGTAACGCTATCGATAATCTTGGTTCCAGCAATGGCACTCCGTTCTATGACGCACTTGAGCGCATGGCTGTAGACATCTTTCGCCTACCTCCGCGAGATGACGTGCGTGGCCGGCGAGCGATTGTTGCTTTAACCGACGGCGTCGACTCCTCCAGCAACTCAGATTTCGCTCAAGCGAAAGCAAAGCTAATGAGTGCCGGTGTCGCTACATACTTCATCCAGGTTAACACCGAAGACTTTGTTGAGGATCGCTTGATGAAGGATTGTCAGGATGATGGTCGCCTCAGTCTGTCGCAGAAGCAGCTCGAAAGGTACCGCCGAATTTTTGTGCCCGCGGCAAACCGGGATGATTACACGAACTTCTGCCAGATGGGTCCCTTTGAACGCATGTCAATTAGCAGAGAGTTGTATAACCTCGCGCGACGCGAGATGAACGAGCTTGCGAAATCAACAGGAGGAAAGAATTTCCTCGCGGCTACCTTACAGGATGCGCGGTCCGCATTTGCCCGTGTCGCTCAGGACATCGGCACGCAGTACAGCCTGGGGTATTACCCTACAAATAAGAATCGTGACGGAAAGTTCCGCACCATCAGGGTCGAGCTGAAGGGAATCAAAGACAAAGCAGTCGTTCGCGCTCGTGAAGGTTATTACGCACCCAAGCAGTAGACACCATCAAAGACCAATCCACGAAAAAACCAAAAACCAATTGCTCTCGGATGACGATCAACTTCAATCGAATAATTCTTGTCGTGCTGGACGGCGCAGGCATTGGCGAAATGCCTGATGCAGCTGACTGGGGCGACGCTGGTTCTGACACTTTCGGCCACATCCTTGAATCGCGAAAGGTTAGTTTGCCCAACCTTCAGCGATATGGGTTGGGAAATGTGCGACCGCTTAATGGACTCGCGCCACTCGAGCAGCCCATTGGTTCATATGGTCGTTGCGCTTTGCGATCTAACGGGAAAGACACGACTACCGGACACTGGGAAATGGCCGGGATCATTCTTCAGCGAGCATTTCCCACCTACCCACATGGATTTCCAGCACCTGTCATTGACCGGTTCATCGCAGAAACTGGCGTACCCGGAATCCTTGGAAACGTGCCGGCTTCAGGAACAGAGATCATCAAGGAATTAGGCGCTGAGCACGTCAGAACAGGCAAACCGATCGTCTACACGTCCGCAGACTCGGTATTTCAAATCGCTGCTCATGAAGAAGTAATACCACTGCGAAAACTGTATGAGCTTTGTGAAACCGCGCGACGAATTCTTGATGGTCCGCACAAAGTGGGTCGCGTGATCGCCCGGCCGTTCCTTGGACAGCCCGGAGCCTTTTATAGAACAGAAAACCGCCATGACTACGCTGTACCACCACCGAGAGAAAACCTGTTGCCGGCGCTGGCCGAAGAGGGTCTCGACGTAGTTTGCATCGGAAAGATTGCGTCAATTTACGACTCAGTTGGTGTAACAAAGGATCTGACGGCCAAGAACAACGAGCAGTCGATCGATCAAACCATTCGCGCTTTGAAAGAAAGAACGCGAGGTCTAATTTTTTCCAACCTCGTCGATTTCGACATGCTTTACGGCCACCGGCGGGACACCGAAGGATATGCGAGGGCGCTGGAACAGTTCGATGTTCGTGTTCCGGAAATTGAGGGCGCAATGAGAGAAGATGATTTAATGATCATAACCGCAGATCACGGGAATGATCCGACGTATCCTGGAAGCGATCACACTCGCGAATACGCCCCACTGCTGGTTTATGGTCCATCAGCGCGGCCCGGCGTAAACCTGGGCACGCGAGATTCGCTCGCCGATATCGGTCAAACAATCGCGCAGAACTTTGATCTAAAGCTCACCGCCGGCAAGAGTTTTCTTAATGAGATCAACGAGTGAGTTTGCTTATACGTCCAATCGGTCTATATCGCTTGATAGGATTTTAATGCTCACGATGGCGTGTCGGCATTCTTAAGAACCGCAATAAATGGCAAATTGCGGTACCGTTCAGCAAAATCCAGTCCGTAACCAACTACGAAGTGGTCTGGTATTTTGAATCCCAAATAATCAATCGGCACTTCGCGCTCGCGCCGCTCAAATTTGTCGAGCAGAGCAGCAAGTTTCACAGTTGAAGCACCGCGCGATTTCAAGTTTGAAAGCAGATAAGACAGCGTCAGTCCAGTGTCAACGATATCTTCGACTACGATGATATCGCGCGCTTCAATTGGAACACCCAAATCTTTCAGGATTCGCACCTCGCCTGAGGTACGGGTTGACATGCCATAACTGGAGATCGCCATAAACTCGATGCCAAGCGGAGTGTCGATGGCGCGCATCAGGTCGCTCATGAACATGCACGCGCCCTTCAACACTCCGATCAAAAGTGGATTGCGACCTGCGTAGTCACGAGCGATTTCCAAACCTAATTCCCTGATTCGAGACTTCAACTGGTCCTCAGAAATAAGCACTTCGAGGTCAGGATTGCTAAACTCAGACGATAATTGAGCGGGCGACGTAGCCAATGTTTCCTCCCTCAAGAACGGTGTTGTGTTTAAGTCGAACTTCTCTTTTGATAAAGGTTACCAGCAGAAGAAACTGCACTACTAGCGTGGTTGCCTATCGGTCGCGTGGTGCGACATACTATGCACGCTCTTCCTTTAAGGTCAATGCATAACACAACTAGTCAACCCCTTCCCTCGCACAGCAAGGTGATTTTTCGCATGAGACGTAGCGTCGCCGCTGCATGGATTCTTGGACTGCTTCTCGTCTTTCCTCTTTTTACGGCACTTGCGCAGGAGCCGCAAACCCGGCAGGTACAGAGCGATAGCCGCAGCCGAGCAACTAACGTCCAGCCCGATTCTAGTTCGGCCTCAGCTGCAAATGTAACTGAGACACTGATTGATGAAAGCATTCCAGACGATCCAGCTGTTCTCAAAATGCTCGAACCATATAGCGCTCGCGTTCGTGAACTGGATACAGTCATTGGTCGACTGCAAGGTGAACTGAGAAGGGCTCAAGTTGGTGCGGGCTCTTTGGGTAACTTCGTCAGCGACGGTATGAGGGCAGAAGCTGGACGGAAACTCGGAAAACCCTTAGCAATTACCATAACCAACGGCGGGGGAATGCGCAAAAGCTCAATTGCGGAAGGTGAATTGCGGGTCCGCGATATCTTTGAACTTCTTCCATTTGAGAACAGGTTGATTCGCGTCGATTTGACGGGTGACCAACTTCTGAGGCTGCTAGCGGTGGTGCTGAGACACGGGGACGCGCAGTCCGGTGCGCGGATTACTTACCGGCTCACGCCGGACAACCGGCCTGAATTTGTCAGTGCTAACCTGATTGACGCAAAAGGCAAAGAACAACCGATCAATCCAAAAGCTATTTACCGAATCGTGACGATCGACTACCTCTACAATCTCAAGAGTGGCAATTATTCAATACTTGGAGAGGGCAAGGATCTAGCACCTCTGGATCTTACTTTACGTGATGCATTGTTGAATTACGTCAAAACGGAAACTGCGCAAGGACGTTCGATCAGATCGACCCTCGATAATCGGTTTACACAGACTGCACCGAATCCGAAAGAGGGTGCGCCGTAATGATCAATCGAAGAACGTTCCTGGGTTCATCATCCGCTCTCACTGCATCCTTGCTAAGCGGATTCTGGCGAAAGGGATTTGTAGTTGCCAATTCTGTTGCTCGTTCACGTGATCCTGGAGCCGTCCCAGAAGTCCTGATCACGATCTTGCATACAAACGACACGCACTCGCAGATCGATCCCGTCCCTGCAAATGACCGGACCTACGCGGGGAAGGGAGGTGTAGCTCGTCGTGCAACACTTGTGAAGCGCATCCGGCAGGAAAATCCGAACACACTCTTAATCGACGCCGGCGACGCATTTCAGGGCACCCCATATTTCAATTTTTTCAAAGGCGAAGTTGAATACAAGGCAATGTCGGCAATTGGGTATGACGTTGGTACTCTTGGTAATCATGAATTCGATAATGGAGTGCAGGGGCTCGTTGCCGCTTTAAAGTTCGCAAACTTTGATTTGGTATCCACAAACTACGACTTTCGTGGCACACCACTGGAAGGCAAGATAAAGCCCTATGTAGTCCGTGAGGTTGGCGGAGTTCGCATTGGCCTCTTTGGATTGGGAATCAGTCCTGTCGCGCTGATCACTCCCGACAACTTCAAAGGAATTACGTATAACGATCCGATCAAGGTGTCGCTCGACACAGTAAAATTGTTGCGCGAAACAGAACGTTGCCAGCTTGTCATTGCCATGTCGCACCTGGGCTATTACGAGAATCCGAAACAAGGACAAATTGGTGATTCGCAGGTTGCCGAGCAAGTTGATGGTATTGATTTCATTGCCAGCGGACACACGCATACATTTATGCAGAGACCTGTGATCGTGAAGCAGCGCGGAGGCTCAGAGACGTTGATTTTTCAAGTGGGTAAAAGTGGAATCTACGTGGGGCGAATTGATTTTACGCTGCGGGATGGCCGAGTCATTGCCGCGACCGCCAGATTATTGGATTTGCGAGAAGCTTAGAGACCAATGGACGATCGGGAACGCATCCGGGCCCTGGTTCGCGACGTGTTGAGCCAGGTTCCCGAAACAGCAGAACCGGAAAACACTGCCGCCGGAACTTCGCCTGCTGCGCGAATCATAGAAACAGCTCCTTCTCCACCACCGGCCTCCTCAGCGATTACGCGAGACGAATCATCCAAAATGATTATTACTGAAGATGATGTGCGTGGGCTCGAGCCCGGTTCTGTTTTGCGCATTGCCGAGAGTGCTCGTCTTACACCGCTAGCTGCGGACATCGTGAGCGAGAAGCGGATCGAACTGGCAAGGCGAGTGTCTCGTCAAGGTTCACAAGCTTCGAAACTAATTGCGATTGGCGCGGATCATGGTGGATTCAAGATGAAAGAGACACTCAAACGATTTTTGAGTGAACTTGGCCATCGGGTTCAGGACTTCGGCACAAATTCAGAGGAGGCAGTCGACTATCCGGATTTTGCTCACGCGGTTGCGCGCGCAGTAGCGGATCATTCGGCCGAGGTCGGAATCATTATTGATGGCGCAGGTGTAGGAAGCGCAATGACTGCCAACAAAGTTCCTGGCGTGAGAGCTGCCGCTTGTTACTCGGTCGCTGTAGCTCGCAACTCGCGGGAGCACAACGATGCTAATGTTTTGACGCTTGGCAGCAAGACGATAAATGAAGCTGAGATGCGTGAAATCGTGAAAGCCTGGTTATCGACCGAGTTGAAAGAAGAGCGTCATCGAAAGCGCGTGGACAAGATCGTCAGCGTGGAACGTCAGTATATGTGTTAAGGCACAAGAAGCAGCAATGAGCCGCGTTGAGTTCCACCGCATCAAGCTGCACACAGATAATTCAAGTTTGAATAGAGCTGTCAGGAAGGGGGCAAGCGGTCGCTAAACTCATCTGACCACAACCACAACAAGCGCGCCCCGCTATTCCTCGCGACACTTTTTGACCTCTCTTACAAAAGATCAAACTTGAATGATGACTTTGAAGATCCGTGGCAGTGAAGCAGAGCGGGGGCTCGGTGTGTTGCAGTCGCTCGCCCTCTTCCTAACGGCTCTAATCAACCTCGAATGATCACTTTGTAAATTGAAGTTGGTAACTTTAGCGCAACCTGTCGTCGTCTTTTCGTGCAATGCGGACTTCCGAGCAAACGCGCGCTGCACTACAATGAGAATGGATCGGTGCTGTCGCCGGACACAGGAACGCTCTGCCGACTAAACTTAATCTTCTAAAACCCCAATGTCGTATTCACGAAACGGTGATTTTGAACAGCTGGTCGAACAGATTACAGACGCGATCGTCGCGCGGCTGAACGGTGTTAGCGTAGATCAGGCGGCGCTCTGCGGTTGCACTTCCGAATGTTTCAACCGGTGTCCCGAGAGGATGCATCGAATTGTGGATGCAGGCGCAGCTCGTATCGGTCTTGTTCTGGGGGAAACCGCGTCCGCAAATGATTGGGCCAGCTTGATAGACCACACCTTACTAAAGCCTGAGGCTTCGGACGAAGACATCAAACGATTGTGCGAAGAAGCCGCTCGCTATCACTTTGCATCAGTGTGTGTGAACCCGACCTGGGTGCGAGCAGCCGCCTGCAATCTTCACGGCTCGGGAGTGCCTGTATGCACCGTAATCGGATTCCCACTCGGCGCAAATCTTCCCGACGTTAAGGCATACGAAGCCAGGCGAGCGATCTTCGACGGCGCACGTGAGGTGGACATGGTCATAAACATCGGCGCTTTGAAAAGCGGCGACGATTGTCTCGTCGAGTACGACATTCGGTCCGTCGTTGAAGCCGCACATGAATACAACGCCATCTGCAAGGTGATCATCGAGACAGCACTATTAAATGACGAAGAAAAGGTGCGGGCCTGTCGTGCAGCTAAAAATGCAGGAGCTGATTTTGTAAAGACCTCTACTGGCTTCTCAAAAGGCGGAGCCACCGTAGCCGACGTTGCCCTTATGCGTCGTACGGTCGGTAGTGAACTTGGCGTGAAGGCTTCCGGCGGCGTTAAAGGGCTTGAGGACGCGCGTAAGATGGTCCAGGCAGGCGCCACCAGAATCGGCGCTAGTGTTGGTGTAAAAATTGCGCAGGAAGCAGCTGGTGTTACTCCCGCGAGAAGCTCTGGTTCGTCTTATTAGTTCTCCTGGTGGCTGGCACTGACTCCGTTGCCACGTTGTCGAGCGCCGCATACGCAGACCCACGCGAAGGTACGGTCGTGCATCCCCTCGTTATCCTCCCTAACCCAACGATATCTTCTTGATAGCCGCTAGCGTTTAAGTCTATTCTCTCTCTGAATTCCAAATCTGTTAACAGTCAGACACGATTATGCCTGCAAGCCGACAATTGCTCGCAGTGATCTTAGGCGGAGGAGCCGGAACTCGTCTTTTTCCGTTGACTCAACAGCGGTCAAAGCCGGCGGTACCTCTCGCAGGCAAATATCGCCTTGTCGATGTACCCATTTCGAATTGCATAAACTCGGACGTCCATAAGATTTTTGTTCTCACACAACATAATTCTGCTTCGCTCAATCGTCACATTGCGCAAACTTACCGATTCTCTCTTTTCTCGAATGGTTTCGTCGAAATTCTAGCGGCGGAACAGACACCTGAAAGTCCACAATGGTTTCAGGGCACCGCTGACGCAGTCCGCCAGGTTTTGCCTCACATTCGAGATTGGGGGATCGATACACTTTTGATTCTGTCAGGTGATCACTTGTATCGAATGGATTACCGGGACTTCCTCACGCGTCACTACGAAACTGATGCTGACGTAACCGTTTCAGTTATTCCTTCTGATGTTCACGATGCGTCTGAGTTCGGTTTGCTAAAGACTGATGCGACGGGTCGCATTGTCGAGTTCAAAGAGAAACCAAAAGGCGCCGATCTTGAAGTCATGCGTGTTGACACAAGGGCGCTTGGGTTGAGCGAGCCGGAAGCGAGCAAGAGACCGTTTCTGGCTTCAATGGGAATTTACTTGTTCAAGTACGAGCTACTTGAACGATTACTTGCAGAAGAACCGGGATGGGTTGATTTTGGGAAGGAAGTAATTCCCGACGTTATCAGTCGTCACAACGTTCAGGCATTTGGTTTCAACGGATATTGGGAGGACATTGGGACCATCGGCGCATTCTATCGCGCAAACCTGGATCTAACTTCAACGATTCCGAAATTCAATCTGTTTGATGCAGAGGCGCCCGTTTACACCCGCGCGCGGTATCTACCACCATCGAAGATCGGAGAATCAGAAATTCGTGAGTCGATTGTCAGTGATGGATGTATCGTCAATGGTGCGAAGTTGTTCAAGTCGGTGATCGGGTTGCGTAGCAGGATTTCTACAGGCGTTTCAATGGAGTCGTCGTACATGATGGGCGCTGATTATTATCAAAGTCTTGAAGAGATGCGAATTGATCAAGGGCAAGGTCTACCACGAGTCGGCATCGGCGAGAATACAGTTATACGTGGTGCGATCATCGACAAAAATGCGCGGATCGGGAGCGGGGTTCGTTTGGTTAA
Source organism: Acidobacteriota bacterium (assembly GCA_046727215.1). Classification (GTDB taxonomy): domain Bacteria; phylum Acidobacteriota; class Blastocatellia; order Pyrinomonadales; family Pyrinomonadaceae; genus PSRF01. The sequence goes on along the minus strand of JBKPCC010000105.1, from coordinate 5,639 downwards.
CGAAACTGGCATCTCTCACGCAGATGCACCGGACGCTTCGTACTTCATCCGAGAGGGAATCATTATCGTTCCGAAGAACGCCATGATTCGAGACGGCACGGTCGTTTGAGCGTAATGCAGGGAGGCGGTTTGGCTCCGAGGAATTCTCAACAGGACGGTATCAATGGCGCGAGGATGGGAAAGTAAGGCAGTCGCCGAACAGATCGAGGAAGGGAAGCAGCAGCCGGAACCGCCGGTCCGCTCTTCTTTGTCACCTGAAGATCGCGTTCTGAAGGAACGGTTGGAATCGCTTAGACTTTCCCGTTCGCGCTTGCTTCAACAGCTTGACCGCGCAACCCAGCCGGCGTATCGCGAGATATTGCTCAAAGGTCTCGGTGCGATTGAGAAAGAAATCGAAGAAGTGACAGCGAAATCGGCCCAATCGTGATCCTAACTGACTTTACGCAACACTTTAAGGTTAGACAGCCGCCATTCGGTCGCTGTGATTCAGGGATGCAGTAAGCACGCAGATTCCGTAGGTGTTAAGACTTTACTTTAACAGATGACGACATCCAGGCGTGCTACCCGCGATTTTCACCCCGCCAAGGTTGAGCGCGCTGCCCCGGTTCGGTCGACAAAGATATCCTCACAACCAAAAATCAAGCTCCCAAAGAACGTTAACAACTACGAAGTCAATTTACAGGGAAAACTCGTCAAACTCACTAACCTGCGAAAACTGTTTTGGCCTGATCTCGGAATAACGAAGCGGGATCTCATTCAGTACTACATAGATGTTGCTCCAGCTCTTTTGCCTCACCTGAAGGACAGGGCAATGGTTATGAAGCGTTACCCGAACGGAGCCGCGGGTGACTTCTTCTTTATGAAGCGTTCACCGAAACCACGCCCAAACTGGATTGAGATCTGCAACATCGAGCACTCGTCCGGCAACGTCATCGATTTTCCAATGATCCAGGATCTCGCCTCATTAATGTGGGTCATAAACCTGGGCTGCATTGATCTCAACCAATGGTACGCGCGATGTGACGACGTAGATCGACCTGACTACTTGCATTTCGATTTGGATCCCGTCCCGGGCGCATCGTTTAAAACCGTGCTTGAAGCGGCCCTACTGGTGCATGAAGGGCTCGACTCGTTGAACATACCGAACTACGTGAAGACCACAGGTTCAAAAGGAATGCACATCTACGTGCCGATTCAACGCGGACCAACTCAAAAGCAGGTATGGACATTTACAAAGCAGTTCGCGTTTGCGGTGGCGTCACATTCACCGCAACTGCTGACTGCGGTTTACCAGGTGTCGAAGCGGCCGAAGGGGCGAGTGCTGGTGGATTACAATCAGAACGCCTGGGGGCGAACTCTTGCATCTATCTATTCAGTCCGGCCTACGCCCTCAGCGACGGTTTCTACGCCTGTAACATGGAAGGAAGTAGAACGTGGCGTGAAGATGGAAGACTTTCGTATCGATAACGTGCCTGCGCGAGTTCGTAGACTGGCGGATCTTTGGAAGCCGCTATTACAAAAGCAGAACCGCTTCCGACTTGAAGCTTACCTTTAACTTGAGGTTCGGACATTTATTCCCAATAGCCCTTCAACTTAGGTAACACTTGAAAGGTCGGCAGGCACACAGTTCAACAACTTTATGAGGTACTTCGCAGTTGAGGCGGATGCCAGACCGCGGGCGAGAGGGCGAACACGAGTACCTTTGCGCGACGCCGTGTTCACCCCATCCAGTTTCGCTGCCTCGCCGCCTTCATCTACGCCGTCGGCGTAATCTGCGGTTAATCATTTTCTGACATGCTACAGATTTGGACTGTTGGTCATTCAACGCACGCTCTTCAACACTTCGAGGAGATTCTCAAGTCGCATTCGATCGAGGCCATAGCAGACGTCCGCGCATATCCTACGTCGCGGCGATATCCGCAATTCAACAAGGACGCTTTTAGTGAATCTCTCAAGCGCGTAGGCATCGCTTACTATCACCTGCCTAAATTAGGTGGTCGAAGACAAGGCGCATCTGATTCGAAAAATATAGCGTGGAAGAATGCTTCGTTCAGAGCATACGCTGATTACATGGAGACAGCAGAGTTTCGGGAAGGGATTAAATCTCTTCTGGATCTTTCACGACAGCGTGTCGCGATCATGTGCGCGGAAGCAGTGTGGTGGCGCTGTCATCGGAGCTTGATTGCCGATTATTTAAAGGCGCAGCAATTGAAAGTGATCCACATCATCAATGAGCGGAAAACGGAAGAGCATCCGTTCACCTCTGCTGCTTTGATTGTCGATGGAGAACTTTCGTATCGAGGACTATTCGGTAAGGAATAAAGATGCGGTTCAGGACCTAAAGTAAATTCTCAGCTACTGTGCCAGACTTTCGCTCGTTGTCCCTTTTTCCGTCGTTTGACTCCAGTGCGTCTGGGAATGGTTTTTGGGTCGCCGGTTGAAGCCTTCTTGGGATTGCCGCCTTCGTCTTCTGCGATTTCTGCAAGCGTTCTTCTCGTAAAAATCGAAACGGGTGCGAGCTCCGTCACATCCTCTTCAGTCGTGTAATAGTCACGGTGCTTCATCAATAGCCACTGACGACCCCTTGTCCGCACCAAAACCCACGACCCCTTAAGCTTCTCACCGTTCAATTTAAACTTCAGTTCACCCTCCCGCAGGGCTTCGCTAACATCGTCAGTCCCTTCCGGCTCATATGTTCCATAATCCCAAACCATGACCGTGCCACCGCCGTACTCGCCTTCGGGAATCACGCCTTCGAATTTCGCGTAATCTACCGGATGATCTTCCACTTGCATCGCGAGTCTCTTCACCTTGGGATCGAGCGACGGACCCTTCGGAACTGCCCACGACTTGAGAACGCCATCAGCCTCAAGACGGAAATCATAGTGAACCTGTGTGGCTCGGTGCTTCTGCACGACAAAAAGATGGCCAGACTTGGTTCGCTTCTTCTGTGGCCCAGGTTCCGGCGTTTTGTCGAACTTCCGCTTTTTCTTGTACTCGCTTAACGAGGCCACTGGTTCCTCTTGATAGGATTAACAGAATTTACAGGATTAACGAGTCAACAAGTGCTAGGTCCTTTTGCTCTTATCCGTGATTGACTTGGTCGTATGCGACACGGTGTTTCTTTCCAATTTATTCTGGCGAACATGCTGGCCGTGGCGTTGCTTAAGGTAAAACTTTAACCATTCATTGTGCTTGCAAGCACGCTTGCTTCCAATTCCTGGACTTGATCAAATAGCTCAGTCTGCACCGGATCCAGTCCAAGAGCTTGCCGTACTCGCGCGAAGCTTCGCCGGTGAATCGGCAGGGCGCCAAGTTCTTTGAGTGTGCGGCAGTGTTCGGGCGTTGGATAACCCTTATGCGAGGCAAGACCATAACCCACATACTGGCGATCAAGTTCGAGCATATGGGCGTCGCGAGTCGTCTTTGCAATGATCGAAGCTGCTGCAATGCTAGCTGAAAGAGCATCACCGCGAATGATGCCTCGCTGTGGAGGGACGCAATTCGGGATCCGACGCGCATCCACAAGCACGAAATCGGGCACGTACGACAGACCCGAAAGAGCTCTCTGCATTGCCAGCAAACCCGCGTGGTAGATGTTGATGCGATCTATTTCGTCGACATCTGCGAATCCAACAGCCCAACAAAGTGCGTCCTGCTTTATTTGCGCGGCGAGCTCTTCTCGTTTTGACGGATCGAGAATCTTCTTAGAGTCGTTAAGTCCGCGCAGTTTGTAATTCTGAGGGAGGATAACCGCGCCCGCGACGACAGGTCCCGCTAGTGGGGCCATTCCTGCTTCATCTATGCCGGCAACGCAATTGTAGCCCTGTGTCCAGAGTTCGAGTTCAAAGCGCAACAACGAGTGAAGGCGTTGGCCTTCAGAACGATTGCTTCGTTGCCGCTCTCGGATGCGCCGCGCCAGTTGGTGTGCGCCTTGACGCTTGTCGACTTCGAGTGCTTCAAGAAACCCTTTAGGGACTGGACGGCCGCGTTCGAGGAAAAGGGTCCGGAGTTCGGGTAGCGATTTAGCCAGGATTTCTTCGAGCGAGGGCATGATTTCGTAGTTGCAAGGCGAACTTAGTGTTTGTTTATGTTTGCTGAAATTCCTGTACGGAATGGTATTCTAAAACGAATTAATCCGGTCGGCGAGCGCATCAAGAAAATACATCGCGTAATGGAACACACAGCTCACAATCGTAATGCGCGCGTTATGGGTAGTGCAGACGCAAGTATACATTTCCGCCTGCTCGGAGTATTACCCCTGCTGTTTTTTCTGCTTCAGGGAATCCATTACTGGAGAATAGGTGAGCTGGGAAACATGCTCTGGATGTGCAATATTGGAAATCTGATGCTTGCGTTTGGTCTGTTCTTCGAGAATGCAATGTTGATCCGGGTGTCCGTCCTCTGGATGATCCCTGGACTCGTCGTTTGGTTTATCTATGTTGTCTGGGCATGGGGCGTCTTCTTCTCATCGACGTTGGCGCACGTTGGCGGGATTATTATCGCGATACTCGCTCTTAAAAGAGTGGGAATGGATTTGACTGCGTGGTTGTATGCCGTGGGTTGGTATTTAGTTGCACAGGTGCTCTCTCGATTTCTGACTGCACCTGCCCTGAACGTTAATGTGGCACATGCAATCGATCCCGGATGGCAATTAACGTTCAACTCCTACTGGAAGTTTTGGCTTGTATTGACATCGGCGGTCGCCATTGCGCTTTGGCTCCTGGACCTCATACTGTGGAAAATCTTTCCTGTTCGCACCGCCCGCAATCCGATCCAATCTGGTTGAGAAAATTGTCTGCTGTTTGAAGATCTTCAGACGCTTGATGCCGCCGGTCCCGTGCTCTGGAGCCTCGCGCAATGCCGGCCAGAGTCTTAACTGGGATGGTTGATCGTTGATGAGATGTAAAGCGGTGGCGCTTGGACGTGATGTGCTCACATTGCAGATGGACAGCACAATATGGCACAAAGACACAAAGAACAGGACATGGAGATCACTTTGGTGGATTTTTATGCTTTCTTGGGACGAGGGAGGGCGTTTTGACAAGAAAACAAGCCGCAGTTGCGACCATGCGCTTTATGCACATACTCGCGGCGGCGGCTTGTTTTTCCCCCTGTTAGGATTCGCGGATCATACTGTCGTGGTTTTAGCTTCGTCTGTACGGAACTGTACGGTCAATTATTTGGGAAAAAAAGGCTACTCAGCTATAATTTTGTCCTTGGAAACGCCCTTCCTCCTGTGGGTGTTTGTTGGCGCGGCGGTTCGGCAAGAAAACCGCCGCGCCCTTTTTGTGCCTGCATAGTATCGTGCACTTGCCGACACACGTTCATCATTTTTGGCAGCTAGCGTGCTGATCGATAAACGAACAGAGGGTGGGTAAAACAATTCGGCGAGCCGTTCTGAAACGGCTCGCCATTGTTTTTTACCGATTCGAAGAAACGCTAACTGTTTATCTACTTCTTGAGCACTGGCGCCGACTTTTGCTCCGGCTGTTGTTTTGCCATTCCACTCTCCTGGCCAAAAACATAAGTGTCGCGGGAACGGACCGCGAGGTTCGGTTGATTTACCCGCACTCGAATCTGCCGGCGTTCGCCCCGTTGTGGCGGTCGTTTCGGATAGTATCCGACGCTGTATTGTC
>JBKPCC010000104.1:0-22511 GCA_046727215.1 Acidobacteriota bacterium | reverse complement strand
GGAGCAGCCGTTACCGCAGTCTCACTCGCACTCGCGTTATTTCTGTTACTACTTGCAACGAAGACATACCTCGCCCGCTTCCCCTATCTCTGGCAAGATCATCAGACCTTCACTGGTGTAACTTACGCAGAAGCTAACTATGTAATACCCGCATTAGTCTTCGTCTCAATCGCACTGGTGATCGCGGCGTTGATCGCAGTAGTGAATGCATTTACGCAACGCAAGCTGAGATTGCTGCTGCTTGCGTTGGCTGTACCAACTCTCACCTATATTCTCGCTGTCATTGCAGTTCCCGCATATGTGACAAGCTTCATCGTCAAGCCGAACGAACTCGACCGGGAAAGCCCTTACATTGAGCACAACATCGGCTGGACAAGACGAGCATTTGGCCTTGAGGGAATTGAGCTCCGCGATTTCGAAGCGGAGAACTCGGTGGAAGCCCTCAATCTTCAAGCGAATCAAGCGACGCTGGAAAACATCCGCCTATGGGATTGGCAAGCTCTGCGCGACACACTCAAGCAGATCCAGGCAATCAGGACCTACTACGATTTTTCGGATGTGGACGTCGACCGTTACAAATTAAATGGACAAATGCGCCAGATGATGGTTGCGCCTCGCGAAATCGCACTCGATCGTCTCCCCGCGCAATCGCGCAACTGGATAAACGAGCGGCTGATTTACACGCACGGCTACGGGTTGACCATGAACACTGCGAACGGCTTTACGCCGGAAGGCATGCCGGTGTTTGTCCTTTCAGACATGCCGATCCGGAGCACGAACCCCGAGATCCAAATGAAGCGACCCGAGATCTACTATGGAGAAGAGTCAAGCACGTTCGTCTATGGAAAAACCCGCCAAAAAGAGTTCGACTACCCCCAAGGAGATGCAAATACTTACACGACTTATGAAGGTCAGGGCGGGATTCGAATTGGCAGTACCTTGCGGCGAACACTGCTCGCGTGGGCGCTCGGAGACCTCTCAAAACTCCCGTTCTCAGACGATGTAACGCCGGAGAGCACGGCTCTGATTCATCGAAACATCCGCGAGATAGTTAACGGTGTAGCTCCTTTTTTGATCTACGACGACGATCCCTATCTCGTAGTCTCCGATGACGGCAAACTGGTCTGGATGCTGGATGCCTTCACCGAGTCCGATACATATCCATACTCGGCGCACCATCACGTAGGTGATAACGAAATCAATTACATTCGCAACAGTGTCAAGGTGGCAATCGATGCCTACGACGGCACGGTACATTTCTACGTTTTCGATACCCAGGATCCATTGATAAACGCCTATCGAGCAATGTTCCCTGCTCTATTCCGGGACGCCTCACAAATGCCTGCTGACCTGCGCGCCCATGTGCGTTACCCGGAAACACTGATTCGCGCGCAAGGTGAAATTTATGGGCTTTATCACACCCAAAACACAAAGGCGTTCTTTCAACGCGAAGACGTGTGGAGCATTGCTCAGCAGGTGGGTTTCGATCCTCAGGGGAAGAAGCAAACTCAACAGATCGATCCGTACTACGTTCTGATGCAACTGCCCGGCGAACAGGCGAACCTGGAATTTTTGATCTTCCTGCCGTTTACGCCGGGCAATCGCAACAACATGATCGGCTGGATGGCCGGACGGTGCGATGGAGAACACTACGGAAAGCTATTGGTCTATAACTTCCCCAAATCAAGGCTGATTGATGGGCCATTACAGATTGAAGCCCGCATTGATCAAAACGCACAGTTGTCGGCGCAATTCACTTTGTGGAATCAGCAAGGGTCACATGTCATACGCGGTCATTTACTCGTCGTTCCAGTCGGTCGCTCGCTTCTGTATGTTGAGCCTGTATATCTGCAAGCGGTGCAGAGTCCCATGCCGGAACTTAGGCTGGTTGTTCTGGCTACACAGGAACGACTTGGTTTTGGCCAGACTTTCCAGGAGGCAATGGTCAGTCTGTTCGGTGAAGCCGCAGGGCGCGCAGCCACTGCCGAGAAACCAACAACGGGTGAAAAGCCCGCCGAAGGGCAACCGAAACCGTCCCCAACACCAGTTACCGCAGAAACCCTGCCGCAATTGGTAAATCGGGCAATTCAGGAGTTTGACGATTATCAACGGTTGACCGCACAGGGAAAGTTGGCGGAAGCTGGACAGAAACTAGAGCAACACAAGCGAACGCTCGAGGAAATTAAGCGCGCAGCAAAACAGTAATCCAGCGTCAACTTACTTCATCTTCTCAAGTAATTTCTTTCCCTTTTCCACCGCTTCCTGATACTCAGGTACGTAATCGGGAGGCGGAGTCATCGCCATCAAGCGGTCGATCTGTTTCCGCGCCTCGGCATCCCGCCCCGCTGCGTGATAAGCCTCGGCCAAATGGACGCGCATCAGCGCATTATCCGGAGCTATCTTTAAGCCTTTTTCCAAATACCCAATCGCCTTAGCGGTGTCTCCACCAAGAACACGTGGCGCTTCCAAATAAAGCTGGCCCAAGACCAGGTATGCGCTGCCCCCCTGAAAACTCTCGTCCATCTTGATGACAGTTTCCATTTCGCTGCGGATATCATCTACCGACGACAAACCGCCCAGCGTACTTTGCTGAGCACTGCCGCCGTAGTTTGCTCCTAACCAAAAATGACCCTCTGGTCTATCTCCGTTTAGCTGAACGGCGGTTTTCCCAGCTTGCACTCCTTCTCGAAAGGCCTCATCGGCCTCATTTCCCGATCCGTGCGACCCGAGGTAATAATCCGCTCGAGCAAGTTTCCACGCCGCCTCATAATTCCCGTAATCAGCGGTCCGTGCTTGCCTTAGGGCTGCCACCGCCATCCGGGCCTTCGCGAGATCGCCACGTTCAGCGTAAAGACGATCGCCTTCAGCTATGCCTTCGGCAGCTGCTTGAGCGTCGCCTGAATCAACTGCCGCAGGGTCGACTGGAGCAGCAGATTTACGGCAGGAGGCGAACAAAAATATCAGTCCAACGACGGCTGCTGTTGCAATAATTTGTCTAATTTTCTTCAGCATTTTCACAATTAATCGTCTCTCAGCCCGTTGATTGTATAGTCGTGCCATACACTGCAATTTACGGGGTGTTCAAAGACGGCCTGATGGGTTATAGTGACAGCCCTGCGCCCACAGCTTAACGCAACTTTCGTTATCCGGGGCGGCGTATGCGACAACAATGGGAGAGAACAGTGTGGCAGGAGCAGCATTTTACGATTTAGAAGGCACATTAGTTGGCACCAATCTGGTCCATACGCTGGGCTTCTACGCTCGACACCAGCCAACGCTTCTAAGCAGCCTAAAAAAGACCACAGCGACGGTTTTAAGTCTTCCAGTTTTTGCGATTACCGATCAATACAGCCGCAAAGTATTCAACGATCTCTATTTCAAACGATACAAAGGCGAATCTGAAGATCGCCTGCGTTTTTTCGCCCAAGGACTCTTTGATTCTGTCATTAGACCTGCGGTTTTCCCGGGTGCGTACGAATTAATTGAGAAATCTCGCAGTCTTGGCTTGCGTCAGGTTGTTGTTACTGGTGCGCTCGACGTTTCAGTCAAGCCATTGATGCAGCATCTGGGAATAACGGATTACGTTGCAAACCGCCTTGAGTTCGTAAACGGAGTGGCTACAGGAAGACTTTTGCCGCCAGTAATGGCAGCGGCCACGAAGGCTTCCTGGATACGGACTTTTGCCGAACGCGAGGGGATTAGTCTCAACGATTCATACGCGTACACCGATAGCATGAGCGATTTGCCGATGCTTTCCGTCGTTGGTCATCCAGCCGCGGTCAATCCTGACATGCGCCTACGCCAAACGGCGCTGCATCACGATTGGCCGATTCTTGATCTTAAGTAATTTTCGTGTAATTTCGTGTGGCTTCGTGTGATTTCGTGGATCAGTTTCCTTTACTCTTAATACGCACCCAACAACCATGGCACTACAACTAAGACGCAAAACGCACGAATCTGTAGTTTATATAGACCGCGATAGTGCGCCGCGAATTATGCCCTCCGGCGAAGATTTTATTCTCGAGGATCTTCCCATCGGCACTCGCGTCCTCTACCCAAATCCTCCAATTAAAGGATTACCGAATCGCGAAGCCGCAATCAGGTATGCGCTCAATCATCCTCATGGTTGCGATCCTCTGTTCGCTCAACTCGAGCCAGGAATGCGCGTCACCATTGCTGTGGACGATATCAGCCTTCCCTTGCCACCAATGGCTTCGCCGGATATCCGCCAGACCGTGCTTGAGATCGTCCTTGATATGTTAGCGGGCCACGGCGTCGATGATGTTCATATCATCATCGCAAATTCCCTACACCGGAAAATGACCGAATGGGAAATGAAGCGGATGGTTGGACCAAAAGTATTCAACGAATACTACCCGGACCGCTATTACAACCATGACGCGGAATGGGCAGATGGCATGGTGAAGATAGGGGAAACTCGGCACAAAGAGCCTTTATCGTTGAACCGCCGCGCGGTGGAAAGCGACCTCCTGATCTATGTAAATATCAATTTGGTGCCAATGGACGGTGGGCACAAATCTGTCGCGGTCGGACTTTGCGACTACGAATCTTTGCGAGCCCATCACGAGCCTCAGACGATTCGCGATTCCGACAGTTACATGGATCCGGACGCCTCAGAACTCAACCGGAAATGTATCCGTCTTGGTCGTCTCGTGGATGAGCACCTGAACGTCTTCCACATTGAAACGGCGATTAACAATCGCATGTACAAAGGCGACATGGATTTCCTGCTGAAAAATGAGGATGACTTTACAGCGTTTGATCGTATGAAGTTCGAAGCGATGCGCTATACGATGAACAAGCTGCCACGCGCGGCACGTCGCAAACTCCTTCATTCACGGCCTTCTCAATACGAAATGATCGCCTGCCATGCAGGCAAAACGGACCCGGTTCACAAGAAAACACTGGAAAAGGGTTTCGAGCAGTACCTGATTCCAGTACGCGGTCAATGTGACATTCTAGTCACGGGCATCCCGGATATTTCACCATACAACGTTTACTCAATTTTGAATCCGTTATTGGTCCAGGTGATGGGTCTCGGTTATCACTTCAATTTCTATCGTCATAAGCCGTTACTTAGGAAGGGCGGCGTCTTAATTCTGCACCACCCCTGTTACGACGATTTCGATCACCAGTTTCATCCCAGCTACATTGAGTTCTTCAATCGCCTTTTGCCAGAGACTCGTGATGCATTCGTGCTCCGAGATAAGTATGAGAGAGAGTTCGCAAATAATCCCAGTTACATCGAAATGTATCGGCGGGGGAACGCGTACCACGGCGCACATCCGTTTTTTATGTGGTACTGGGGTGAAAACGGACGGCAGCATGTGGGAAAAGTAATTGCCGCGGGAGCTGAGAATGCGCATGTGCCGGCAATGCTGGGATGGGAAAGAGCTGACAATCTAACTGAAGCGATTGCGATGGCCCGCAGTTACATGGGGAACTCAGCTGAGATCACGATGCTGCATCAACCGATGATCGGGATTGCGGATATGGAGTGAAGCGAATTGCGAATTGGGCGTCGCGAAAGTGTGCAGGTCGTGCGGGTCGTATAGGACGAATTGGACCTATAGACGTATTGCCTGGACGAAATTCGTAATCCCCAATCCGCAATTCTTCGAGGCGTTATGAAGTTATCTCCAACTGAAATATTCAACGGCCGAAAAATATTTTTGATTGGCAGCACCGGTTTTCTAGGCAAAGTGACTCTGAGCATGCTGCTGCACCGGTTTCCCAACATCGGCCGAGTGTATTTGACAGTACGCGCGCGCTCGCAAGAGGAATCTGAGTCCCGCTTCTGGAACAGCGTCCTGCCCTCCGCGCCATTCGATCCACTTCGTGAACGTTACGGAAATGCGCTGGATGGTTTCATTCGAGAGAAGGTCGTGGTGCTCGGTGGTGATATCGGCGATGAGAATCTTGGGTACGCGGAAGAAGAAGCCCAGCGCTTGGCTGAGAATGTTGACGTAGTCATCAACAGCGCCGGCAATGTAACCTTCAATCCCACGCTTGAGAGTGCTCTTCGGACGAACGTTGTCGGCACACAAAATGTTATTGCTTTCGCCAGACGGATGAAGCGCCCCGCGCTGATCCACGTTTCTACTTGTTTCGTTGCCGGCAACCGTTCAGGCTCCGTTTGGGAAAACGAACCCGTTCCCGGCTATTTCCCGCGACACGACGAACTGCCGGGAGTAGATTTCTCTGTTCATCAAGAGATCAAGGATTGTGCAAAACTCGCTGACCGTGTGCGAGAAGAAGCACGTGACGCGATGATGGTCGCACGCTTCCGCGACCTCGCTCGCAAGCGATTAAACGACGAAGGTCGTGACGCAGACGATCCGGACGCATTGGGACTTGCCGTAGCTCGTGAGCGAAAAGTCTGGACCAGAACACGGTTGACGGATTTGGGAGTTGAACGCTCAAAATGGTGGGGCTGGCCAAATATTTATACATATACCAAGGCACTCGGCGAACAACTCGTGGCCGCCGAAACCAACATGGTACGGAGCATTGTGCGCCCCAGCATTGTTGAATCAGCGTTGAGTTATCCATTTCCCGGTTGGAATGAAGGATTTACCACCACCGCTCCTATCATATTTTTGGTCCTTAAGGGTCAAACCCAACTTCCGGCAAATGACAAACTGATTCTCGATATAACACCAGTCGACCAGGTGGCTTCCGTGATGCTCGCAGTTGCGGCTGAAGCTTGCGTAGGCGAACCGAAATTGGTCCATCAGGCCGCCACTGGTGATTCTAATCCGAATAACATGCAACGGATTATTGGCTTGGTAGGCTTGTTCAAAAGGCAGCATTTTCAGGAGAAGCAAACCGGGATCAAGATCATCAATGAAATTGCTTCGCGTATGGAACCTCGTCCCGTTCCTATGTCGACGTTCGAGAAGACATCGATACCGATGCTGAATGCCGCTGCGAAGAAGGCATCAGCACTGCTTGGTCAGGCCCAGCCACGCTGGGGCGGAGGCAGGGCGTTTGAAGTGATCGACCGAATTAAAAGCAGTGTCGATCGAGTTGAGGAAGTAACCCGAGAAACGTCTGAAGCTTTTGAAATGTTCAGCCCGTTTACCGTGGAAAATGCTTACGTGTTTCGTTCCGATAATGTGCGCGCGCTATTCGAAAGCATTCGTGAGGACGAGCGATCTCTGCTTAGCTGGAATCCGGAAAAGTTCGACTGGTATGACTACTGGTTGAACATTCACCTGCCCGGCCTGAAGAAATGGGTTTTCCCAACCCTTGAAGAAGACATGCGCGCTCAACCGAAGCGGATCTACACGTACCGCGATTTGCTCGAACTGTTCGAAACTTCGACGCGTCGACATGCGACACGCGTCGCGATGCGCATCGAACGAGACGGACGCAAAGAGCAGTACACATACGCTGATCTGCGCGAGCTTTCAACTCGTGCCGCCGCGTTTTTTGCGAGCGAAGGAATCAATTCAGGCCACCGCGTGATGCTCGTCAGTGATAACGCGCCTGAGTGGGGTATGACCTACTTTGGAGTGCTTAAAGCGGGGGCTACATGTATTCCGGTCGATCCTGAAAGCTCTACCGATGAAATTCTCAACTTTGCTCAAGCAGGCGATGCCGCAGCAGTGATTTTGAGTCAGAAGCTCAATGAAAAGCACTCTGATCTGGCGACGCGCCTTGAAGGATCGGGCTCAACTGCCAAATTGTGGACCTTCGAAGATGTCTTCGCCCTTCCTGATGAAACAACTGAAAGCGAGCGCATCGCGCTTTTACCGCAAAGAGTTCACGCGCAATCGGTAGCTTCACTGATCTTTACTTCAGGAACTACGGGACGGCCAAAAGGGGTAATGCTGTCTCATCGCAACTTTACGAGCATGGTGTCGATGTTGTCTTCCGTATTCGATATGAGTACGAGTGACGGTGTCTTGTCAGTCTTACCATTGCACCACACATTTGAATTCTCGACTGGGTTTTTGACTCCGCTGAGTCGGGGTGCGCAGATCACTTACTTACCTGAGTTGACGAGTGAGGCTCTCGCAAAAGCCATCAAGAATGGACACGTTACAGGCATGGTCGGTGTGCCCGCTTTGTGGGAGCTGTTGCACCGGCGAATTAAGAACAGGCTCTACGAACGTAGCGACTGGATCGGCAAAACCGCTGACATCCTCATCCAGGCGAATTCCTGGCTGAGAGATAAGACACCTATTAATTTGGGCCAGGTCCTTTTCTATCCGATTCACGAAGGCTTAGGGGGACGGATTCGTTATTTCATCAGTGGCGGCTCAGCTCTAAGTGAAAAAGTTCAGAAAGACTTCCAGGGTCTAGGCTTCACAATTCTCGAAGGCTACGGGCTGACGGAAGCAGCACCGGTTTTAACAGTAACTCGTCCCGAGAATCGAATGCTTACTGGCAGCGTGGGCCGGCCTCTGCCAGGAGTTGAAATAAAAATCGTTGAGCCCGATACCACTGGCGTAGGTGAAGTCATTGCACGTGGTCCAAATGTGATGCTTGGCTACTTTGAAGACGATGAAGCTACGCGGAACGCTCTGGTCGAGAGATGGCTTTATACCGGGGACCTGGGTCGAATAGACGACGACGGAAATCTATATCTCGTTGGGCGCTCGAAAGAAATTATCGTCGATACGAATGGCAAGAATGTCTATCCGGACGAACTGGAAGATCTCTATTCCAATTCACCCTACATCAAAGAACTGAGCATCGTGGGATTACCTGACGGCATTGGTGAAAAGGTCGCGTGTCTCGTTGTGCCCGACGATGAATACGACATCACGCTATCTCGCATCGAATTACAACGTCGCATTGAAGAACATTTCCGAGAGGTTTCAGCTTCGTTGCCATATTTCAAGCGCGTGAAGGTATTGAACTTTACTGACATTGAACTGCCGCGGACCGCTACGAGAAAGGTGAAACGACGCGAGATTCTCTGCATGCTTCAGAGTTTGGAAGAAAATCAGAAGGCGGGCCGCACTGTACAAGATGAAGGCACGGAGGGCGACGCCTCGTGGATCATCGGCATTATCTCCAAGGTTGGCAATCGACCGCGCGCCGAGCTCTCGATTGACTCGACGTTTACGGAACTCGGTTTCGATAGTCTGATGTTTGTGGAACTCGCAACTGCAATCGAGAACACGGGTGCGTCCATTACTGCCCCGGAAAGATTCAACGAGATTCAGGACGTGCGGGAGCTTCTAACAGTTGTTTCTCGCCGGCCCGGAGAAGCATCGGGTCGCGAAGGCCGCCCGGCTGAACGTAAAACAACTGACGATGAAATTAAAATACCATCGCTGCTTCGGACAGCCGGTAACAAAGCGGCAGATGCGCTTCAACGAATTCTTTACGAACAATTTCTCAATACACATTATGAAGGTCGCTCGAACATTCCCCCGCACACGAACTTTATTGTGGCTGCGAACCACTGTTCACACCTCGACATGGGGTTGACAAAGATGGCCTTGGGAGCTGCCGGCAATGACCTCGTAGCTCTTGCTGCAGCCGACTACTTCTTTGACACAAAGTACAAGCGGGCAGTGATGGAGAACTTTACGAATCTCGTACCGATGGAGCGGACTGGATCATTGCGACAGTCTCTCAGGCACGCACTGTCGTTTCTTGCGCGTGGCTACAACGCGCTGCTTTTCCCTGAAGGGACTCGTTCCGTAACTGGTGAAATGGCAGAATTCAAACCAGTCGTAGGTTATCTCGCTCTCCATGCTCGCGTCGGCGTCCTTCCCATTTTTCTGATTGGCACTTATCAGGCAATGCCGAAGGGGTCGACCATCATCAAGAGCCGCGACGTTGGCGCGCGCATTGGGCGCTTTCTGCCGATCGAAGAACTGGAAGAGCTGACCAGTGGCATGCCACGAGCCGAGGCGTATCGGTTGATCGCGGCTCTAGTGAAACATGAGGTTGAGAATCTCCGAGATCGCAAGCGTCAGCCATTTGATGCGCAAGGAATGCGGCGCAAATGGAAACTGGAACGTCGCGCACAGTCGTCAGCGAGAGAAGACGTAGCGGAATTAGTTGAATCTGCCTGAGCTTTGGAGTGCGCAGAGTTGTCGTCGCTTTCGCTGCTTTCGCCGCTTTCACAGCTTTCGCCGCTTTCATAGCTTTCGCTGCTTTCACAGTAGTCGCGAACTCAACTAAACCTGGCCAAAAAGCGGCGACAAGTCGCCGCACTCCAAAGAGTTGATCATGCCAAAATCGCGCAAAAGAACGGCCGAAATTACGCCCGCTAAATCCCTAACGCGCCGGCGTGCAGCGATTGAAAAGCGGCCGCGCGCGACCACCCTTATCACGGGGGGCACGGGGTTTCTTGGCTCTCATCTGCTCCGTCAACTCGTTGAAAGCGGAACAAAAGATATTCGCGTGATGGCTACTTCCATTCCTGATTGGGTTGTCGATCTGGGTGTTGAAACGATCGAGGGTTCTATTACCAATGCAGATGATGTCAAGCGCGCTGTTTCCGACATCAAGGAAATCTATCATCTCGCCGGAAAGGTCTCCCGCGAACGCAGTCAATCCCGCGAGATGTACGCAATTCACGTCGAGGGCACGCGCCTGCTCGCAGATGCGGCACGCGCCGCCGGCGTTAAGTCGATTGTTTTAGCGTCGACGAGCGGGACAATCGCGGTTACTTCAGATGGGGACGTGACTCCGGATGAGACTTATCCGCCGCCGTTAGAGATCATTTCGCGCTGGCCGTATTATGCAAGTAAAGCGTATCAGGAAATGGCGGCCCTCGAGCGATTCAGCGGCAAGGGTCTGCGCCTGATAATTATGAACCCCAGCCTCCTGCTCGGGCCTGGTGATGATCGTTTGAGTTCGACAAAAGTCGTGCTTGATTTTATGGCGCGAAAGATCAGCGCAGTTCCAACTGGTGGACTCAGCTTTGTGGATGTACGCGATGCTGCCGGCGCATTACGAGCAGCGATGAAAAAAGGGCGGCATGGCGAACGATACTTACTTGGGGCGGCAAACTGGACCTTCAACAAATTCTTTGGGCGTTTGGAACGTCTGACGAAAGTCTCCGCGCCGTTTCTGGCGCTACCCTCGAAGCTCGTTATCACCGGATCGCAGTTAATCGACTCTTTGTTCAAGCAGTGGGACCTGGCTTCACCCGTGGAACCCGGAGCGATTGAGATGGCCCAGTACTTCTGGTATCTCAACTGCAGCAAAGCCTCGCGCGAACTTGGTTTTCGGCCACGCGATCCAGGCGAAACACTTCACGATACTGTTTCCTATGTTCGCGAGAACTTCCTCGGGAGCAGCGCGTTCGCCAAATAAAAAACAACCGCAGGTTAACGCAGGTTGCGCAGATCAGAAGCAGAAGGAGAGGCCAGGATTCGACCGCTCGGATGCCGCGTAACCCAACGCCCTTGCCAGTTAGATTTTCATAGATTCTCGTTCTGAAAAAATGCTATAAGTAACCACACAATTAATTTCCTCACACGGAGACGATCATGAATTTCAATTCCTCACACGCCTTACAGCTTCTCCGTCTTGCAACGTCTTCAAATCACGCCACATTTCGAGAAGGACAAGAAGAAGCCATAAAGCACGTTGTCGAGGGACGAAGTCGCCTGCTAGTCGTCCAGAAGACCGGTTGGGGCAAGAGTCTCGTCTACTTTATTGCCACGAAAATATTGCGGCATTCAGGAGCTGGCCCCGCCATTCTGATTTCGCCTTTACTCGCGTTGATGCGAAACCAAATCGCCGCAGCCCAACGTATGGGCGTCAATGCAGTCAGCATCAACTCAGATAATCAGGACGACTGGGGCAAGATTGAACGCAGCATCCGGCAGAACGAGCCCGACATCTTGCTAATCTCACCCGAGCGACTTGCCAATGATCGATTTAGAGGTGAAGTACTCTCACGAATTGCTTCACGAGTGTCATTGCTCGTCATTGATGAAGCTCATTGCATCTCTGACTGGGGCCACGATTTCCGTCCGCATTACCGCTTGCTCGAACGCATTATCCGCAGCCTGCCAAGCACGATGCGGCTGCTTGCAACTACAGCCACTGCGAACAACAGAGTCATAGAGGATCTTCGGAGCGTCCTTGGCCCGCAGCTTCAGATATCACGCGGAGATCTGAGTCGACCATCACTCCAGCTCCAGACGATATCTCTACCCAGTCAGGCGGAGCGGCTTGCGTGGTTGGCCGAACAACTCCCAGTTCTCAAAGGCAACGGCATTATCTACACCCTCACAAAAAACGATGCAGTTCGGGTTGCCGAGTGGCTGAAGTCACGCAGACTTAATGTCGAGTCATACACCAGCGAAACAGGCGATTGTCGAGTCAAATTAGAGCAGGCACTTTTGGACAATCAGGTAAAAGCGTTAGTAGCTACAACGGCGCTCGGCATGGGTTTCGACAAGCCTGACCTCGCTTTCGTAATTCACTACCAAACGCCAGGTTCTGTGGTCGCCTATTACCAACAAGTCGGACGAGCAGGCCGCGCAATTGATGCAGCGTACGGCATCTTGCTGAGTGGCGAAGAGGAAACCCAGATCAACGACTATTTCATAGACAGCGCATTTCCTTCCCGCGAAGAGGTCAAACAGGTGCTCAACGCACTGATCAACGAGCAAAATGGATTGTCTTTAGGCGATATTATGGAGCGCGTGAATCTGAGCCAGGTTCGTATCAAAACGACAGTCGACTTGCTTTCACTTGAATCACCATCACCGATTGCAAAGTTAGGCACGCGATGGCATCTCACAGCTACCAAATTGAGCGAAATGTTCTGGCAGCGAACAGATCGCCTGACTACCTTGCGACGGGCTGAGCAACAACAGATGCAGGAATATGTGCAGCTCCAGTCCGGACATATGGATTTTCTCGTTCGTGCGCTTGACGGCAAATTGACGGATATGTCAGCTCCACGATTACCTTTGCTTCCAACTTCTGTAAACCCGAATCTGGTGCGTGAAGCGATTAACTTTCTTCGTTGCACAAGCGTGCTAATCGAACCACGAAAAATGTGGCCCATCGGCGGAATGCCGAAGTTCTGTCTTCGAGGCAAGATTCCTGTTGAACACCAGCCGCAAATAGGTAGGGCATTGTGCGTTTGGGGCGATGGAGCCTGGGGACGCTTCGTACGCCAAGGCAAATACCGCGATGGCCGCTTTGCGGATGAGCTGGTTGAGGCTTGTCACTCATTGCTTAAGGAATGGAATCCAAAGCCCACGCCTACGTGGGTAACCTGTGTACCGTCGCTAAGACAAGCCAATCTGGTGTCCGATTTTGCAAAACGTTTGGCCTCGCGGTTGGGATTGCCTTTTCGAATGGTGTTGAAGAAGACCGAAGAGCGCCCTCAGCAAAAGACTATGGCGAACAGTATTCAGCAGGCTCGAAACGTTGATGGTTCGTTGGCGGTTGTGGAACGGCCGTTTTCTCCTGGTTCCGTTTTGTTGGTAGATGATATGGTAGATTCTCGTTGGACATTCACAGTTGCAGCCTGGCTTTTACGCATTAACGGCAGCGGACGGGTTTTTCCTCTTGCGCTGTCATTCACTGGAAAAGAATGAATTAAAACGCAACCTTCAATGACTTTTTCTTATAACACCAAAGCGATCCTGCTTCTCACCGCGCCATTAATCGCGGGAGGAGTTGATCCGCAGGCCGATGTGTTAACCCGTCGCGAATACAGACAGCTAGCGAAGCTTTTGGCGCAACTCGGTCTTCAACCAGTCGATCTATTAACGAACCAGGCAGATGGATTCTCGTGTGAATTGAAGGCCGCGGTTGATCCTGACCGTTTGAAGCGATTGTTGGATCGAGACTTTCAGTTGTCGCAAGCTGCCGAGCACTGGCAATCAACCTCGCTTTGGGTGGTAAGTCATTTGGACAACGATTATCCCCAACGGATGAAGGAACGACTAAGTGAACAAACGCCCCCGGTGATTTATGGATGTGGCGACGCTACGATTCTCAACAGCGGAGGACTTGCGGTCGTTGGTTCTCGAGACGTAGATAGTTCGCTAATCGAATATGCGGAGGCAGTGGGTCGACTGGCCGCCCTGGCGAAGAGACCTGTGATCTCGGGGGGAGCGCGTGGAATTGATCAGGCAGCGATGCGTGGTGCGTTGACGGCCGGCGGCAAGTCAGTTGGTGTGTTGACGGATAGTCTGGAACGGTCTGCGCTAAATCGTGAGAACCAGAAGTTGCTGATTGATGGTAATCTGGTGTTGATCTCGCCGTTTGATCCCGCGGCGGCGTTTAACATTGGACATGCCATGCAACGCAACAAAGTAATCTACTCCGTCGCTGATGCTGCCCTGGTTGTGAATTCAGATTACGAGAAGGGCGGTACGTGGGCCGGTGCGATTGAGCAGTTAGACAAGTTGCATCTCATTCCGCTTTATGTGCGGTCTGATGGCAATAGCAGCTTGGGTCTAGATGCCTTGCTCCAAAAGGGCGCAATTCCCTGGCCTAATCCATCCACTGCGGATGATCTGCTTGATTTATTACAGCACAGCTCTAACGCTAATAAATCCTCCCACATCGAACAGCTCTCACTATTGGAAATCTAAAGCACTTCACGTAGTCAGATCTACCAACCTGACTTCTGCGCGGATTTCTAACGATGTGATTCTCGTGAGTCACTGATTAGCACAATGTTGCTGGTCCAACCGCCGCGCGAAAGCACCAAATGGCGGTCATCCCGCGCCCACTCATAAGAAAATATCTCGTCTGACGCGAAGTTCGTCAGTTGTCGCGCGGGCCCTCCTTCAATCGGCTGGCTCATAATGTTCGAGACACCACCACGCGTAACCACAAAAGTGATTGCCCGGCCATCAGATGTCCAACGAAGCGGATTCATGGTCTCTTCGGTTTGTGGAGAATCGAATAATTTGACTGGGGCGCCACCCGCGATGGGAATCACAGCGATGCGACGCGGTGAGCCGCTCTCTTCATTCCAGTAGAGGCAGGCGATCCATTTTCCATCCGGCGAGACTTGTGGCCACCTTGAATACTTGTCCGTCAGTTGAACTGGTTCACCACCTTCGATCGAAATCTTCCATAACGTCGGCTTGCCAGAGTCCGCGTTGACATAAACCACCCACTTACCATCTGGTGAACAGTGCGGATTTCCATCGCTATTGCCATTAGTCAGCTGTTTTAGCGCACTGCCGTCATGTCCCATTCTCCAGATATTCATGAACTTTCCCGAACGATCCGAGGCGAAAACCACATACTCACTGGTCGCTGTAAGACCCTGATTCTTAGCCTCGGAAAAGCTAAGCTGCTTTTGATTACTCCCATCCTGATCCATGATCCAAATTTGCGGCGTATTCGCCCATGAAAGACTCAGGACTTTCCGATCTGGCGTCCAGGCAACGCCACCCCTACCACCAAAATCGTTACTGTTCGTTATCTGAATGGCACTGTGAGCCTCTCGATCCGCCGCGGTCCAGATATTTGTCCGAGGACTTAACTGCACCGCCACCATGAGACTGCGATCTCCAGTCAAGCTCACGTCGTTGTACCAATGAAAGTCATTGGTAATTTTACGTGCTACGCCGGAAGGGTAACTCACATGCCAAATCTGATGCGGATTCATTGGTTGACCACCGGTAAGCACCAGGCCGGTTCCATCCCTCAGCCACACCAGTCGCCCGAACCCAGCCCATCGTTGGGAAGTAAACTCTTCCTGCGCACCGTCGCTTACTCGTACTGCAACTATCGTCGCCGCGAGCCTGCCTCTACTGGTCTTCCCGGCGCCGCAGGCGATCGCTTTTCCGTCAGGTGACCAAGCGGGACCGGACGCTTGTAACCCGTCATATTCGAACCAATCATCTCCTTTACGCGAGGTGAGTTTTTGTTCAGCGGTGCCATCAGTGTTCGCCACCATTAAGCAGTCTTCGCCCTCAATTGGATTAAAGCGCACAAAAGCCAGGCGGTTTCCGTCAGGTGCGATTGTCACCGGACTCTGTATATTTATGAGTAGCTTTCTGGGAACACCTCCGAGAACCGGAACCTGATAGAGCGCGCCTTGCGGATCACTCTTTTCCTTGAATACGTAATAAATATAGTTATCGTCGTGCGAGAAAGTTAATCCCTGGTAACGACCTTCGCGAGGCGCAACAACTTGAACCGTGCTGTTGGTAGCCATCTGTCGAATCCATAATCCCTGTTTTCCCTCAGCATCCAATGCGTAGGCGATGTACTTACCATCTGCTGAAATAACGGGGCGCCATACTGATCCTGCAATGTTGAGACGAGCCATACTTATAGACTGGAATGGTGCGGACGGAGATTTCGACCGGCTGAAGTATGCATAAGTGCCAAGACCGAGTCCTGCGACAGTCAACAACGCAAGCCCAAGCGTCAAAATTTTAGGTTTGTTGTAAGCGGGAACCGATAACTGTCTCGTCGGGAATTGTTGATTCAGACGTTCCTGGTTATCTTCGTCATCTTCTTCAACCACTATCTTCACCGCTCTCGTTCTCTCGACTTCAAACTTCTGGAGTTCGGCGGTTAATCCTTGTAGTTCAACGGGACCGATATAGCGGTACCCTACTTTTTTCCTGGTCTCAATGAAGCGAGGCGCAGTGGGCGGGTCGTTCAGCTGTGTGCGGATCATGCTGACGCATTTAGTGAGCGTTTCCTCATAACCGTGGCTGCCTGACCAAAAGCAATCGAGCAGCTCCTGTCGACTGACGTAGCGGTCCCGATTCTCAACCAGGTAGAGAAGGACCTGGAACGGCAATTCCGGAAGATGAATGTGCTCGTTGTGACGCTTTAGCAGGTATTTATCCGGCTCAAGCTCAAATTCTCCCAGTCTGTATTTGCAGTTAACCTGAACTGCCATAAGCACTTCACCGTCGGAAGGATTATTTCGGAATCATTTCACGTTCCGTTCAGGACGGCCTGGGCGCGAGGGTGTTAATAGGTGGCACAAACAGCGAGGCGAGATTTTAGCACAGCCAATCCTCATGAGAAGAAGGATCCAGGTAGTCTCTCTTGAACGAACGCGGGTCATGAGCTTCGGCCCTGCGACTGCCTGTCCGCTTTGTCATTCCACCGAGGGCTTGCTGACATCCATGCAAGCCGCTGCCGTGCTTCAAGTCGGCGCACCCAGTGTCCGACGCTGGCTTTCACAGGGAAAAGCACACGGTTTCAAAACCCCTGGAGGCCGTTATCGCATATGCAGAAATTCTCTACTGCACGCCGGCCAATCCGTGCTGCCGCAAAATTAGCGCTTCCGATTCTTTAAACCTCGAAGGAGAAAATGAAAATGAGAAAACTACTATTCGTGTCGCTCTTGGCGCCATTGGTACTGACATTCGGCGGAACATCACAAGTCACCGTTCCCGTCGCAGCGCAGGGCGGCGGAGCGACGCAGGAATTCACTCAAGCCTACACAACCCCTGACGGATTTTTACTGGGAGATGTGGTGCCTGGTTCAAACGCAACCCTTACGAGAAACCAAAACGGACTCACAACCAATGTGCACACCTTCGTTGATGCAGCCGGCGTGTACTCGATGTGGTGGGTACTCTTCAATCATCCAGCCTCGTGTGCCACGTATCTCTGCACATTCGATGAGCCTGATCTGGTAGTTAACGCGACTGCTCACATTGTGAATGGAGCGGGAAACACAAATTTTGGCGCGCGCCTGACTCCGGGTGGTCCATATTCCGGAGAAATCTTGTATCAGGGTCCCGAGCCAAACTTGACTAATCCCGTAGGCGCCTTGATCGTATTAGTGGTTCGCTACCACGGTCCAGCAATACCTGGAATGATACCGCAACAGCTCTATTATTTTCTCGGTGGTTGTCCCGACGGCGGTGCTCCGTGCGAGGACAAACAATTGGTCGTATTTCGAGGTACCGAATGCACCGGCGCGTGCGCAATTCCGTTTTAACTGGCCTTTTCATTCTTCCCATGTTTCATCACGCTGACGCGTACCTGGTACGAGCAGTGAATCAAAGGCCGTGAGAACACATGTCTTCTGAGTTGGGCAGGCATTCATTGGTGCGACTACTTGTCGCGACTGTAATTCCACGTTAACAAAAACTCTTGACTTCGATCCCCAACAGGTGTATATCCCGCGACACTATCAACATGCTCGCCTGACGAGAGATTTCCCGCCAGACTTCATGTTCCTAGGGGGGCAACTGAGCCCTAGGCTCAGAGAAGTTAATCGGTTAGACCGGCTTACGTTAAGACTGCTTATTTCACCCTCGCACCGTGCGGGAGTTCACACTCGCATGGAGGTTTGGCCGGAGGTTGCTTCGATGTCTCTTACGGAGCTGGCGACGGAGATAAGCTGCGCCCGACCAGATCGGCAACATTCCCAGGGGCTGCCGCTAATCCGCGAGGATCAACTGTTCAGAGAGTCATTAAAGCTCGGGGGAGGCGATAGCGATCAATCTCTCACGGGATTGGCCATTGACCCGAGAAGTGATCTTTTTTGGTTAACCACGTCCAAGATTACGGTCCTGAGCAGACCAATG
Organism: Acidobacteriota bacterium; assembly: GCA_046727215.1. Taxonomy (GTDB): domain Bacteria; phylum Acidobacteriota; class Blastocatellia; order Pyrinomonadales; family Pyrinomonadaceae; genus PSRF01. The sequence goes on along the minus strand of JBKPCC010000104.1, from coordinate 4,017 downwards.
GTGCGCAAACCATTTCCGATGTTAACCGGCGAAGCTGAATCTCAACTTAGGCCTTTTAGGCAGCCTCTCCAAAGGAGATCGTAAAAAATGAAGCGAGGCAGTGCCTTGCTTCCGGGACTAACGATATGCAAACCCTTGCGACAATCGTCGTAGGTAAGAAAGGAGCCCTTCAATGCAACGCTTCCCATCTATCAGGCAGTGGACCTTATTTGGCCTGCTTCTCATCGCGGTCAGCCTTCTGGGTATAAGCCCCCAGTCTGAAGCACAGGAAGGCCCGAAGCAGACATTCCAAATTATGGCGCTGGGCCCGACTATGGGCTCAATTGATCCGGCCACGGGTGCCATACGTCTCAATCGCACCAGAAACGAGATCTGGGGCAGTGTTCATGTCACTGATCTTAACCCGAATTCGGCCTTTACGATCTGGGCCGCTATCTTCAATCGGCCCGAGGAGTGTACAACGAACCCTGCGGGCCCCGTTCGCTGCGGTATGCCCGATCTCGCTGCCGTGCCGAATCCTGCCAGAGCCTCCGCCTTTAATGTCGGTGCATTTGTTACTGGTGCTATGAACGGCACCGCCAATGTCAGCGTCCATATACCCAGCGGGGCTCCACCCGAAGGTATTTTCGTGCTATTCGGGGAAGGAGGACTCAACGATAATGGGGTAAAGCCAGGACTCCACGAAGGGAACGGTTTTGGGGCTGAAGTGCACCTCGTCATTCGAGCGCATGGGCCAATTATCCCGGGTGCCATTACTCAGCAGCTCAGTCTGCTCAATGGTGGTTGTCCGCCCAATATAGGACCAACTTGTGTCAATGTAGACTCTGCGATGTTCCCGAGCGTGACACCCTAAAAGTTTGAACCTCGAGTACGAGTACCGTACGGCAGAAAATTTGTGAGGCTAAAGCCTCGGAATAGTGTAGCCGCCTAATCGGTTGCGCAAGATGCCGATAGCGACCTGCTCGCCGATTTTTGAGCGACTCGGCAAAAAACGCTTGGCCATGGGCATGATTTCGTATATTTGTCACCGCCCTTACAGAACCTTAAGTCAGTTAGTTACTTTGTAAGGAGCCACCTAATAAGACCACAAGCTGGCCCTCAAAGCCTGCGCTCGTTGTATCTTCTTGTGCTAGTTCTTGACGTTCCATCCGGTAAATCTGGTTCCTCGATTAATGTTGTTGGCCCCCTACACGGCGCAACAATCAAAGGAGATTAAATAATGTCTAATAAGCCTGATGACCTGACCCACTCTGAGGCCATCACACCGAAGGTGAGTCGAAGAAAGTTTGTAAAAGCCGCGGCAACGATAGCGACTGTTGCCGCAACAGTACCCCTCGAACCCCTGCTGGGCGCAAAAGGATCGGTGGCTGAGGCTTCCGTCGTAGACTACAACTCTTCTACTCGTGCGAATGCCAGCTTCAATTACCGCAAGAGCATGGCCCAGGCGGAGAAGATCAATGTCGGTGGACAAGCAGACAATGGCGATGAAGCAAGATTCACCGACTTTAGCTGCAGCTATAGCAAGGGCCTGCTACACGACGCCCTTGGCGTACCAAACGCTGCTGCCTTTCGAAGTCTCAAAAACGCGCTCACGACGGAGAACCACGACGACTTCGAAAATATCATTGTCGGTACGCCTGGCGGGGGCGCGAACTCGAAGTTGAATTGCCCACAGGGTTCACTTGCGTTCGATTTGCAAGGCCTCGACTCGCATGCCACGGTAATACCTGCAGCACCTAGCGTAGCAAGCGCGCAAACGGCGGCTGAACAGGTCGAGCACTACTGGGCTGCTCTCTTGAATGATGTGCCGTTCAGCCAGTATTCGAGCAATCCCTTGGTTGCTCAGGCAGTGGCCGACATGAACAATCTGTCCTTCCTTAGAAGCTCAGCGAACAATCAGTTCCCCTATCCGGTAACGCCGCAGAATCTGTTTCGTGGCCAATTCGTCCCGGGCGACGGTAACGTCAAGGGTCCTTATGTCTCGCAGTTTATGGTCCAGCCAACATTCTATGGTGCTCAACCGCTCGGACAGCAGTTCCAAACATTTTTGCCGGTGGGAGGCGGGGGAACTGAATACATGACCTCGGTGAGTGAGTACCAACTCGTCCAAAACGGCGGAGACTCCGGGCGTCCCATAGCATTCGACCCCACCTTACGCTACATCCGGAATGGTCGAGACTTCGCTGCATGGACCCACGTAGACGTCCTCTATCAAGGTTACTTCGTGGCCTTCCTCGTCTTAGCGGGGATAGGCGCACCTCCGAACCCAGGTAACCCATACATCGGTTCGCAGACGCAGAAGGGATTCGGCACGCTCGGTGGACCAGATGCAGCAGCGACGATCGCAGAAATGGCCACGCGAGCGCTCAAAGCATCCTGGTACCACAAGTGGATCAAGGACCTGCGCATGCGGCCGGAGGAATACGGCGCACTCGTACACGCGCGACTGGCCCACACAACGCCAGTCCCCCAGGCTGCAGTAGCACTACATAGTGACGTACTAAACTCAGCCGCCCTGCCTGTCACCTTCTCAACCTATGGGAGCTATCTGTTACCGCAAGCGTTTCCCGAGGGGTCGCCTACACACCCTTGTTACCCGACGGGCCACGGCACAGTTGGTGGTGCGTGTATCACCGCCTTGAAATTCTTCTTTGATGGCAGCCAGCGGATTCGGCCGCTGCTGACGGCTGCTGGAAGGGACGTTTACGTGCCAAGCGCGGATGGGCTCTCACTAAATACATACACGGGCGCAGACAGAAACAATCTCGATATCAATGGCGAACTCAACAAGCTTGCTTATAACGTCTCTTTCGGTCACGGGATTCATGCCGGGATCCATTTCCGCAGCTCAACTTACTGGTCGATCCTACTCGGTGAGCAAGTCGCGTTAAGTGTCCTGCAGGACCGCGCCCAGTCTTACAACGAACCGTTTACCATCAACATAACAAAATTCGACGGCACGACTGCTACGATTACTAACCAATAAAGATAACGAGAGGGCGATCAGCTAACGACTGCCTCCCACAGGTGTTATACACCGCCCCACTAAGTATGTGCGACCCAGTGGATGGATTAGCCCCGCGAAAGTCAGGCTGGGGGAGCCGGGTATCCTATAGCGTTCTGAGTGGGGCCAGACAAGGCCCCCTCAGTTTTGGATCTTCATTATTACCAAACCCGCTTACCAACAGACTCCCTTCGTACGTTGGCGCTAACGGCTGCACCGTCGAACTTCGTGAGGCTGTAAGTTTCCTGCAGGACCGGGCTGAGTCCTACGACGAACCGTTTACAATCAAGATCACGAAATTCGACGGCGCGACTGCGACCATTAGCAACGAATAGAAATTCGCCTCATCAAAACGTCTTCAAAATCGAGGCGGAAACTAGAAGAACAAGCAAAAGCGCGAATGCTTCGGCGAAGACCGAAGCCACCCGACTGAGCTGTGCCGCTCTCCAGTCGTCGGTAATATCTTTGTCGTCCATCGTTGACCAAATCACTGCCTGAGCCTCTGCCTGGTTGCAGTGCGTAGAAACAACGTTCTCATATGACTGCAATTCATCGCGACGGTATGTAACGGGATCGTTGAACCGGTTGAAGAATGGGTTGTGGAGTAGATCGTTTGGTAATGCCTGCTGCCTCATATGTGCTCCTTCAAAACGGCGAATCGGTGGGAGGGCTCAGCCGTGTTACAAACCGAAGGAGCAACGGGTATGCCGGAGCAGATCTGCTGGATTTTGGGGGGCAAAATTACGGCAAGTGCCCGATTACGGTGGCCAATACACGAGGTGGGGCGGTCTCGACATTGCCGATTTGCAATTGCCGATTGTCGATTGATTGATCCCCTACGGGCCAATTGGAAATCGGCAATCGGCAATAGACAATGTTGAGGTCACGGTTGAGGGAATGGTGGCGGAACAAAGCCAGGCACGAAACCGAGAGCTGCAGGGAATGACGCAGCTGTTGGCCGAACTCCGGTTCTCACCCAAAGGTCAATTGCGTTTATTGCCGTTATGACTTGC
>JBKPCC010000103.1:0-7818 GCA_046727215.1 Acidobacteriota bacterium | reverse complement strand
GTACATGGCGTCTGCTTTGCTGAGGTCGAGGTCGATACCGAGACCGGACACGTTCGGCCGATCAAGATGGTCCATGTTCAAGACGGTGGTCTACCTCTGAATCGGTTGTCAATGGAGAGCCAAATTAATGGGGGCATGATTCAATCACTCGGGATGGCGCTGTGGGAAGGACGAGTGATGGATGCCGACCTGGGGATGCAAATGAATCCCGGTTTTGGAGATTACAAGATACCGGGCTCGCTCGAGATGCCGGAGCTGGTTCCAATCATCGATGATGATGACAAACGAGAAGCAGTAATTGGCATGGCTGAGCCGGCGATCATCCCCGCCGGGGGTGCGCTTGCAAATGCCGTTTACAACGCGTGCGGTCTGCGTGTGCGGGAACTGCCGGTTACCCCTGACAAGGTGTTGATGGGTCTTTTGAACGAGAGGAAAACTGCATGAAAGCCTTTGAGTGGATTAATCCTACCGCTGTAGCTGAAGCTGTGCAGTCGCTGACCCTCGAGTCACCCGTAGCTGACGTGGACGAATCTCCGCGGCCCATAGCTGGTGGCCAGGACATATTGACCACAATGAAGGACTACATCACGCGACCGAGCCGTCTCGTGAATCTAAAGAGTATTCGAGGGCTTGATCGGATTGAGGGCGATGAGAAAAAGGGGCTGACCATCGGCGCGCTCGTAACGTTGACCCAATTGGAAGAACATCCGGTGGTCAAGTCAGCATTTCCGGGCCTGGCTGAAGCTGCGCATTCCGTCGCCTCACCACAAATACGAAATTTGGGCACGGTCGGCGGCAATCTTTGTCAACGCCCGCGATGCTGGTATTACCGACTCGAGGAAGTCGTCTGCCTGAAGAAGGGTGGTTCGCGGTGCTACGCGGCGGACGGTGAGAATAAGTACAACGCAATCATCGCAGGTGGGCCATCGTACATTGTTCATCCGTCAGATCTAGCAACAATGCTGGTTGCGCTTGAAGCGTCGGTTTCCGTAACGGGTTCGGAAGGTAAGCGGGTCATTCCTATCAATAAGTTCTTCACACTGCCGTCAGAAGGAAATATCCGGCGTGAAAATGTTCTGAAGAATGAAGAGATAATCACGCAAATCACTGTACCTGCTTCGGCTTTAGCAAAACGATCTACGTTCTTGAAGTTTAAGGAGCGCGACTCGCTCGATTTTGCAATCTCGGCAGTGGCAGTAGCGGCTCAGGTTGACCCAAGTAAAACCATTAAAGACGTACGAATTGTGCTCGGTGGAGTGGCGCCGATACCCTGGCGCGTTCCTGCTGCGGAGAAGTTTGTTACGGGCAAGAAACTGGATACGGAAGTTTTGAATGAAGCTGCCCGGCTCGCTCTTGCTGATGCAAAACCTTTGGCGAAAAACGAGTACAAAGTGCCGCTGACTCAAACGTTGTTGCGGCGGGCGTTACTTAAGGCAGCGGGCTGAAATGCGATAGTTCTTTTCGTATGTTCTTCTTCGTGTTGCCTTTTTCGTGTTATTTCGTGGATCCGCATTTTGGTACGATCAAACACGATCCACAAAATCACACCAAAGAACACGAAAAGAATTCGTCCTTTTAGGGGAGAGGAATGATGGAACACAAAGTCGCTGATGCAACCGAAAACGCACCTGTTCAATCTCCTTTTTGCGGATCGCTGCGATCGAAAAAGTTCTTTATGATTGATGGCATCGCAACGAGTGCTGATCAGTACATCGATGCCAGTAATCATTGCTGGTGCCGAGAGACACAGGAAGTCATTGGTCCAGACAATAAGCGTGTGCACCCCGACAACTGCGTTCCCGGGAGGTCGTGTTACAGTTCGGCCATCTAAAGGTTTATAATGGCCGTTGTTGTTTGTTTAGGTGTATTTGTTCGGGTAGATATTGGAGGTTCGCAATGAGGACACTGATTTTCGCGATATTTGCGGCAGTTGCGGTTTTGGCTGGAGTTGTTTTCAGTTCCCAGGCCGAGAATGTAAGCGTGCGTGGTGACTACGTAGAAGTACGAACGGCAAGTGTGTTTGCCGGCGCATGCCACTACAACGGCGAGGTTACAACGACAGGGCGAGATGCGATGATGGCCTGGAATGTGACGTCAGGAAAATGGCAGGATGTCGATCTGACAGGTGTTCGCGTGATTGCAATTGTAAGCTCCGATTCGAACCTATCCGACAAAGACGCCGCGCGCGAATCGGAAATCATTATCGATAGCGGCGCCACTCGCACACAGTCGTTGGCGATGATGAATGCGTTGAAGGAGAAATATGCGGCTTCTCTCGGTCGCATCATTAGCATACGCAACGCGCCAATTACGTTTGTTCGCTCGGGCCGGACGTTTGCCGTCGCAACCGATGAGGCTGCGATTAACGTCGAAGGGATGCCAAACGATCTGTGCTGCAAGATGCCAAATCTAGTCTGGTACACGCCGCTTGTAGGTTTGGAAAATCGCAAGGTTGGCTATACCACGAATGCGAGCTACAACGGCAAGGTGGTAAGTGACTCGTGGGAGCGAGCAGGCGAAAACAGCGCGTTCTACGGAAGCTTCGCGTTGTAAGTTTCGCCGCCAAAAGGCACAAAAGGCGCAAGAAGGGTTAGATAGGGACTTAAAGAAGTTAGGGTCGTTATCTCCGCTGTGGGGAAGTAGGTGACAGTTTATCGGCTGTCACCTCTTTTAATTTTGGGTCGTCTCTGCTTTTTTGCGGCGGATTTAAATCGCGTGCTACGCGCAGGAAAGCCTTGGCTGCGTGCGACAAGGTTGCACCTCGCCGGTAAATCAATTGTAGACGTCGTTCGAACCGCATTTCTCTTACTGTTAACGCTGCTACCTGACGCCGGGCGATCTCATTTTGTGCGGTTAACCTCGGAATCAGCGCAACACCCATTCCCTGCTCAACCAATCGTTTAATCGATTCGAGCGTTGGCATCTCCATCGAGATGTTCAGCGGAGTTCTGTACTTTTCAAAAGTGCGAATCACGCGTTCGCGATATGGCGACGCTACGTTGTGTGCGATGAAGGACTCGGCTCCAAGCTCACGAACCGAGACAAGTTGTTTCGCCGCCAGCGGATGGTCCATTGCGACAATCAGGGCCAATTCATCTGTCAGAACGGGAACCGAAGTGATTGCGCTCTCGTTTGGTTTGAACGATACCACCCCGATTTCCACACCTCGCCCGAGTACTTCCGAGGCAATGCGGCTTGCAAGACTGCGCTTCACTTCGACTTTGATATCAGGATGACGCTGGCGAAAAATACTAAGCACCGGCAACAAGTACATGACGGTGTATTCGTTGGCGCTCAATGACAATTTTCCTCGGTGTAAATCTCGCAGTTCTTTAATCGCCGCGTGCGCACCTTGCCGCAGGTTTAACATCTGTTCGGCGAAATCAACCAACACACGGCCACTTGCGGTCAGCGTCCCATCTTTCGACGAGCGATCGAACAGCGGTTCACCCAATTCGTTTTCCAGCCTGCGAATCGCCTGGCTAACCGCAGGCTGCGTGCGGTGCAGCGCCTGCGCAGCCCGCGAGAAGCTTTGCTCCTTTGCAACCGCTAGCAGCACCTCCAGCTGATTCACATCCACGCGAGTCACGTCCTTTATCCGCCTTATTAGCTGAAAAGCATCGCTTATCGTATCACAACTTCTTATGATTTCATAAAGATTATAACTTTGACTTCTGTGGCCCATCTTCAATAGCATGTAACGTCAAAGCTTGGGAGGAATCTGCCAGTGGACAAAGAGAGAATTGCGATTTTCGATACGACCCTGCGCGATGGTGAGCAGTCGCCCGGCTGTTCGATGAACCTTGACGAGAAGGTCAGTATGGCGCGCGAGCTGGAGCTTCTCGGAGTAGATGTGATCGAAGCCGGCTTTCCAATCGCTTCCGAGGGTGACTTCGCAGCAGTTGCCGCAGTGGCAGCACAATGCAGAAACACCAAAGTCGCGGCCCTTTGCCGCACGTCAGAAGTCGACGTCACTCGAGCGGCCGAAGCGCTCCGTGGTGCTGTTCATCCGCGGATTCACACCTTCGTCGCAACCTCAGATATTCATTTGGAACACAAGCTTCGAAAATCACGCAAGGAAGTAATTGACATGACGCGCCAATCAGTGAGCCTGGCGCGCAATTTTGCTGAAGATGTCGAATTTTCCGCCGAGGACGCTACGCGCAGCGACGTCGAGTTTCTGTGTGAAGTCCTTGCCGAGGCGGTTCACGCTGGGGCGTCCGTTCTCAATGTACCGGACACGGTTGGTTACACAACGCCGAATGAGTTCTCCGTCTTAGTGCAGACGGTAAAAGAGAAAGTTGTGAAGGACCTTCCAGTAACCATAAGTGTGCACTGTCACAACGATCTCGGGCTGGCAGTAGCGAACAGCCTGGCCGCAATCCAGGCGGGCGCACGGCAAGTGGAATGCACTATCAATGGCATCGGTGAACGCGCAGGAAATGCTTCGCTCGAGGAGATCGTAATGGCACTTCACGTGCGGGCTGATCGGCTGCCGTTTGAAACTGGTATTAAGACCCGGGGGTTGTATCCAGCAAGTCAGTTGCTCTGCGCGATCGTTGGATTTGACGTTCAACCCAATAAGGCGATCGTAGGACGGAACGCGTTCGCTCACGAAGCAGGCATACACCAGCACGGCGTGATCAATAATCCGCTTTGTTATGAAATCATGACTCCCGAATCGGTTGGTGTGCCAACTAACACGCTTGTGCTAGGTAAGCACTCCGGTCGGCATGCTCTCTCATTACGATATGCGGAATTGGGTTATACCCTGAGCCCCTCGGAGTTAGATGTTGCCTACTCGAGCTTCACCGCTCTGGCGGATCGAAAGAAACGGATTTACGACCAGGATCTGATTTCGCTGTTGCTGCCGCAGGTTAGACTGCAGAACGATGCAATCAAAGCCACCGCAGGCGCCACGCGTGTTTGATTACCTGCATTAATCAAAGAGGAATCATGAGAATAAAACTTACAGTACTTCCCGGGGACGGAATTGGCCCTGAAGTCACAGCTGAAGCAGTTCGTGTGTTGCAAACAGTAGCCGGCGCACATGGGTTTAAGGTTGAGATCAAAGAACGTCTCATTGGAGGAGCCGCCATTGAATGCTCGAGCTCGCCTCTGCCGACCGAAACGTTGGATGCTTGTCTGGACAGCGATGCGGTGTTGCTCGGAGCAGTAGGTTCGCCCAGATTCGATAGACTGCCTGCGCATCAACGGCCTGAGACGGGCCTCTTGTTGTTACGACGTGCGCTCGGTGGTTACGCGAACCTTCGACCAGCGGTTTTCTATCCCGCGCTCGCGGCATGTTCTCCTTTGCGTGGCGAAGTGATCCGCGGTGCCGATATCCTGATTGTCCGAGAGTTACTCGGCGGATTGTATTTTGGAGAACCAAGAGGAGTAACCGACGACGGTGGTGCCTTCAATACGATGCGGTATTCAGCGGAAGAGGTGGAACGAGTCGCTCGTATTGCATTCGATCTCGCGCTCCGGCGCCGTCGCAAAGTAACTTCAGTGGATAAGGCGAATGTTCTAGAAACATCTCAACTCTGGCGCGCAACAGTTGAACGAGTCGCGAGAGATTACCCAACTGTGAAGCTCGATCATGTTTATGTAGACGCATGTGCGATGCACCTGGTAACAAATCCCAAACGATTCGATGTGATCCTGACCGAAAATCTTTTCGGAGACATACTTTCCGATGAAGCTGCGGTGATCACCGGATCTCTCGGTATGCTCGCCTCAGCTACGATTGGAGGCGAAGTTGCGCTCTATGAACCGGTCCATGGTTCGGCTCCGGATATCGCTGGCCAGGGAATCGCGAATCCCTTTGGGGCGATTGCCTCCGCAGCGATGTTGCTTCGCCACACATTTCAACTCGAACAGGCGGCGAGTGATATCGAAGATGCAATTGAGCTAGTTCTGAAGGCCGGGTATCGCACACCTGACATTCAAAGCGCAGAAGCACATCAAATTGCAACGACAAACGAAATTGGCCAGCTTGTGTGCGAAGCGATCGCCGAGGTTGTAGATTTGCGTCACGCGTATCATGCGGTTTAGATTGCCGGTGGTCATCGATTAGCCACCGAGTTGTTGTATGGCTTTAACTCTATTCGAAAAGCTCTGGCAGTCTCACGTCGTCAGAGAAGCGTCCGGCGAACCAACCCTACTCTATATCGATTTGCATTTAATCCATGAAGTGACGTCTCCCCAGGCGTTTGAGGGACTGCGGCAGGCTGGCCGCAAAGTGCGCCGGCCTGATCTAACGTATGCCACGGTGGACCACAATGTTCCCACGACAGATCGGCGCTTGCCGATTGCAGATGCCATTTCGGCGAAGCAAGTTGAGACCCTGCGAAAGAATTGTCAGGACTTTGGCATCTGTCTGTTTGATCTTGAATCTCCAGATCAGGGAATAGTTCACGTCATTGGGCCGGAACTCGGACTCACCAGGCCAGGTATGACAATAGTGTGCGGCGACAGTCATACCAGCACGCATGGTGCTTTCGGCGCGTTGGCTTTTGGCATTGGCACCAGTGAAGTGGAACACGTTTTGGCAACACAATGTTTGCCGCAGTCCCGCCCGCGAACGATGCTGGTCCAAGTGAATGACTCGCTGCCAGTGGGAGTTACAGCGAAGGACCTTGCACTTGCGTTGATTGGCCGCATCGGAACTGATGGCGCTACCGGTCATGTAATCGAGTATGCGGGTGAAGCCGTTCATTCGCTTTCGATGGAAGGGCGAATGACGCTTTGCAACATGAGTATTGAGGCAGGTGCGCGGGCAGGTATGATTGCGCCCGACGAAAAAACCTTTGCTTATCTGAAAGGTCGCCGTTTCTCGCCTTCCGTCAGCGAATGGCAAAACGCTGTGAATCATTGGAGCGAGTTATATAGCGATGACGGAGCACGATTCGATCGAGTGGTTGAGCTTGACGCTTCTCGTCTTGAGCCTTACGTAACCTGGGGAACGAGTCCAGGCATGGTTGTGCCGATTTCCGGGCGTGTACCAGATCCCGAAGACTCTGTAAGCGACGGTGATCGCGAGGCCGCAGAACGCGCCCTGGCGTACATGAACCTTGAGCCCCACACAAGCATTGCCGAGATTCCAATTGATCGCGTGTTCATCGGTTCTTGTACGAACGCGCGACTTGAAGACCTGCGAGCCGCCGCGCGCGTCGTAAAAGGGTACAAAATAAACAAATCAGTCAGTGCGATGGTCGTCCCTGGATCTCAGGCGGTAAAGCGCGCCGCGGAAAACGAGGGACTTGATCGCATCTTTGATGACGCAGGTTTTGAATGGCGCGAGGCAGGATGTTCGATGTGTTTGGGAATGAACCCTGATATCTTGCAACCCGGCCAGCGTTGCGCTTCGACGAGCAATCGTAACTTCGAAGGACGTCAGGGGAGAGGCGGACGAACACATTTGGTAAGTCCGATGATGGCTGCCGCCGCAGCAATTACCGGCCATTTTACGGACGTTCGGCAATGGCAATTCAAATAATTCAGTCAACCAGCGACGGGTGCAGTCAGTATCGTAATGCGGTAGCGTCGGGTTAGCCGTGCGCTATCACCCACGTTGACTGGTGGCGCAACTCTTACCCGACGCTGCCGCGTTACGCTACTGACAGCATCCGGCGCTGGTTGAGTGTCGCACAAAAATCCATGAACCAGTTTCGAATACACACGGGTTTGGTGGCGCCCTTGGACAGGGCAAACGTTGATACCGATCAAATTATTCCTAAGCAGTTTCTGAAACGAATTGAACGCACCGGGTTTGGAAAGTTTCTCTTCTATGATTGGCGTTATCTGCCGGACGGA
>JBKPCC010000102.1:0-22641 GCA_046727215.1 Acidobacteriota bacterium | reverse complement strand
ACTCTGATCGAGCAAACCGCTCAGCTGAACCGTTAAAGTAACGTGTCTCCAACACTGCGATCATAGTATTAATGAAGTATGGGCGGTAGTCTTCCTGAGTAGGAGAGATTCGCCGGAGTTGACTCCCCTCTAAGGAATCATCATAGATCTCCCCTTGATGACAAACCGGTCCGTGAGAACGCCAGTGCTTTGTGAAATTGCAGAATTTGCACCCGGCTGCTCGCCACCTATGCTGACGGTGAATTCACCCGGCTCGATAACGCGTTTTCCATTGTCATCTATTACAGACATCTGCATTGGCGTCACCGTGAATGAAACGGTTCGTCTTTCGCCCGGTCTTAAATACACCCGTCTGATCCCAGCTAAAGATCGGATCGGAGCGGGAACAGAGGCGCTCGTGTCGCTCACATACAATTGGATTACCTCGTCGCCTGCGCGAAAGCCGACATTCTGAACTTCAACAGTTACATTCAATTCAGTTCCCGCGGTCAGTTTGGGGGAGCTCAGCCTCAACTTGTCGTACTTGAATTTCGTAAAGCTCAGACCGAACCCGAACGGGTAGAGTGGCTCCCCTTTAAAGTAGCGATAGGTGCGCCCCTGCATGCGGTAGTCTGTGAAAGGCGGCAGCTGGTCAACTGATTTGTAGAAGGTGACCGGCAGGCGACCCGCAGGATTGTAATCGCCGAACAGAACATCGGCGATGGCCGTGCCGCCTTCTTCGCCTGGATACCACGCTTCAAGAATTGCCGGTACATGATCGCTAGCCCAGTTCACCGCCAACGCACTGCCGTTGAGTAATACGAGAACGACGGGTTTGCCGATGGCATGAATTTCTTTAAGCAACGCCTCCTGCGGCTTGGGTAACCCAATGTCAGTTCGATCGCCGCCGCGAAAGCCCTCGAAGGGTACGTCCATCTCTTCGCCTTCGACCAGTGGCGAGAGACCAAGGCACACTATGACTACGTCTGCTTGTTGCGCTTTGCTAATCGCTTCATCGCGCAGCATCTTATCGGCGTTTGGCGGTGACCACACCAGCTTCGCGGCAGTGTATGGGTTCCCGCCAGTGTGATATTCAAGACGGATGTCGTAGGCCTTGCCTGCTTCAAACGCGATGTCGGTGGTGACATTCTTCGTTCGTCGATTGGCGAACTCTTCGACGAGTACTTTTCCGTTGATGTATATGCGAAAGCCACCGTTACCGATTGCGCCGAGAATATATTTTCCTGACACCGGCGCTGTGAGTTTTCCGGTCCAACGAACTGAGAATTCCTGTGGCCTTACCTGCGGCGCCGGACTGAACGCGCCCCAATTCAAGTTTACTGAATCGTCAGTTCTGCTCAGGACAGGATCGCCTTTCAGGTCGCGATTGTTGAAGTATTCGCCCTTCAAACCGGTCTGCGATCCTGCACCATTGAGCGTTAAAGCCGAGGAAGGCACTGGAATGGTAGAAGTGCCGATTTTGAAAGCGCCGGGCGCATATAGCACGGTGGTAGCAGGCGAGACTTTGTTCTTAATACCTGCCAGCGGAGTTACGTAGTTCGAAGGCTGTCCCGAATAATTTCCCAGCAAGACTTCGAGCACGTCAGCGTTTGGACCAACCACCGCAAGCGTTTTCACATTTTTGTTCAGCGGTAACGTTTGCTTTTGGTTCCTTAACAGCACCATCGATTCACGCGCGGCTTTGAGAGCAAGTTCGCGGTGTGCGGCCGAGTCATTTTCAGAAAAAGGTATTTGCGCATACGGCACCATCTCAGGTGGATCGAACATGCCGAGCTTGAATCGCGCCGTCATCAACCGCTTTAGTGAGGCATCTATTTCGCTTTCGCTGATCAGGCCCTCCTTCACCGCTTTTATGAGCGAGGCATATTCGCGTCCGCACGCCAAATCGGTTCCAGCCTTGACCGCCATGGCGGATGCTTCCGCCTCAGACTTGGCGAAATGGTGCCCTTTCCAGATATCGCTGATCGCTCCGCAATCAGAAACTACGTAGCCATCGAAAGCCCACTCGCGGCGCAGAATATCAGTCATCAATTGTTTATTAGCGCAACAAGGTTCGGTATTCGTGCGGTTGTAAGCGCACATCACTGAATCAGCTCTTCCTTCAACGACGGTCGCACGGAATGCCGGCAAATAAGTTTCGCGCAGATCTCGGTCAGTGGCTGGCGCGTCGAATGAGTGACGCTCGGGCTCAGGGCCGCTGTGCACCGCGTAGTGTTTGGGCGTCGCGATCACCTTAAAATATTTCGGATCGTTGCCCTGTAAACCCTTTACAAATTCCACACCCAGCCTCGCGGTCAAATAAGGATCTTCGCCGTACGTCTCCTGGCCGCGACCCCAACGTGGATCGCGAAAGATGTTGATGTTGGGACTCCAAAAGGTCAGGCCCTGGTATCGACCGTGTTGATTATGGCGAACAGCTTCGTGAAATTTTGCCCGGGCTTCAGTTGAAATCACTTCCGCAACCTGGTGCATCAGATCCGCATTCCACGTGGCCGCCAACCCAATCGCTTGGGGAAAGACAGTCGCGTAACCCGCGCGTGCGACGCCGTGCAACCCCTCACTCCACCAATCGTATGCAGGGATATCGAGACGTTCGATAGCCGGCGCCGCATTCATCATTTGCGAAACCTTTTCCTCAAGTGTCATGCGCGCGACGAGATCGTTTACGCGCTCTTCGATCGGAAGCGATGGGTTCTTGTACGGCGCCAGGGAGCTCTGGCTGCTGCCCGCTGACAAGTTGAAAACGACTTGAGTCAGGAGTAGTGAGCAGAGGAAGATAACTACGCGATTGGTTTTCATGTTCTGGTTTGATGGTTTAAATTCGCTTGAGCCTTGCGAGCAAATTTGAGGCATGTCTGCATGAACGATCGACGACTGACAATCTGGTGCAATAACGAATTCACTGACGAGCAACGACCAGCACGTGATCTACTGTTCGACGGGGTAGGCTATCACCGGTTGCTATTGTTTGCTCCGGGCGATGTTGAAGGTCTTAAGGCCCTTCAAAGTGCCGACATTGTGTTTGGTGCTCCCGATGCTCAGGCGGTTTGCGAGTCCACAAAGGTGAGCTGGGTCCAATTGAACTCGGCTGGTTACACCAGCTTTGACCATCGGACCATCCGGGAAACGCTCACCAAACGCGGCACGATTGTCACGAACAGTTCCGACGTCTATGCCGAACCGTGTGCACAGCATTTGTTGGCAATGATCACCAGTCTTGCGCGCGGCCTCCCGAATGCGCTCGATGCACAACGCGGCGACCGCTCATGGCGCATGTCACTCCGCCCTACGCTGCCTCTCCTCAACAGTCAGACGGTTTTGATTCTTGGCTTCGGCGCGATTGCCCGCCGCCTGATTGAACTGCTGCACCCACTCGAAATGAATCTCATTGCGATGCGTCGTCACGTCATTGGCGATGAACCGATTCGCGTCTTTGCAGCTTCCGAATTGGACGAGTTGCTGCCGACCGTCGACCACCTGGTTAACACACTACCCGCGAATGAAGACAGCCAACATTTCGTGAACGCCGCGCGGCTCGCAAAGCTTAAAGCTGGAGCCATCGTCTATAACATCGGGCGCGGCACGACGGTGGACCAGAACGCGCTAATCAAAGAACTACGTGACGGACGGCTTGCCGCTGCGTACCTCGACGTTACTGAACCTGAGCCGTTACCGGTGGATCATCCGCTTTGGGAAACACCCAACTGCCTTATCACGCCACATCTCGCTGGCGGACACCGAACGGAAAAAGAACGGCAGGTCAAACACTTCCTCGCTAACTTGCGACGCTTCGAACAAGGTGTGCCGATGCGCAATCGAGTCATGTGACAGACGATTCAACTACCTCACGCCAAAGAGAATATCAACAGTGAGTTGGTCCAACCGCTCGTATGGCAGCTTCCTGGCACTCAGCTCTGCTCGATTGAGCGAAAGCGTTTTGATCTCTTCTGCCCGGTCGCGCTTATAGCCTTTTAACAATTCAGAAAACTCGGGCGGGCCGTTGCGAATCTCATCAAGCAGTGACTGGATTTCAGCGTCTTCGTTGAACTGCCTCGCCTTCTGTTGGAGAATGAGATAATTTCGCATGCACCCGGCGGCGAATTCCCAAACACCTTCTTCGTCCTCGCTTCGATAAGAATGCGCATCGAAGTGGCGAGGCCCATCGTAAGCCTCTTCCAGCAATTTAACTAGAAAGAAAAGATTTTTAATCGATTCTGAGCCGAAGCGCAGGTCCTGATCGAACCGCGGGCCTTTCTGATCATTGAGGTCGATATGGAACAGTTTCCCAGCTTCGATTGCCTGCGCGACGACGTGATAAAAATTCAGGCCCGACATTTGTTCGTGGCCAACTTCCGGATTCACACCCACCATCTCGGGATGATCCAGCGTGGCAATAAAACCGAGCATCGCGCCCGTCGTTGGTAGGTAAATGTCGCCGCGTGGCTCGTTCGGTTTAGCTTCGAGCGCGAACCTGTAGTCGTAACCCTGATCAATCGAGTATTCGCACAGAAAATTCAGCGCCTCGCGATTCCATTTCAAAGCTTCGCGAGGGTCTTTTGCTGCATCAACCTCTGCTCCTTCGCGCCCGCCCCAGAAAACATAGATGTGCGCCCCCAACTGTGCTCCCAAATCCATCGCGCGCATGGTCTTCTGTAAAGCGTAAAGTCGAACGCGCGGATCGTTGGATGTGAACGCGCCGTCCTTGAATACCGGATCGTAGAAAAGATTCGTTGTCGCCATCGGCACTTTCATACCGTGATCATTAAGCGCTTGTTTGAAGTCGCGAATGATACGATCGCGTTCGGCCGGTGACGCATCAATCGGTACCAGATCGTTGTCATGAAGATTGACGCCATAAGCGCCGAGCCTGCTCAGCTCTTCGACGATCTTAATCGGGCTCAAACTGGCGCGTGTTGCGTCGCCAAATGGATCGCGCCCGCGATTTCCGACGGTCCATAGGCCGAAGGTGAATTTATGTTCGGGACGAGGAGTGTAATCGATGTGTGTCATGTCTTAACCTTACCTTTTTCGTAGTTCCATACACTTCACAGTTTGTCGTTCGACGTTCCGCATTTAATCGACTACAAAGTGAAGCTTACTAATCGTGCGCAGGGCAGGATAAAGCTCGCGAAACGCTGCATATCGATGGTTCATAATTGAGGCAGCATCTCGGTTTGGCTCAATGCGCGCGGCCACATGAACTGTTTGCCGGCATGCTTCATCTACTGAAGGCCAAACTCGTGCTCCTACGCCCGCCAGCACTGCGGCGCCATACGCAGCTCCTTCTTCGGCCGCCAAGGTCTCGACGGTATGTCCGTAAACGTCCGCCTGGATTTGTTGCCATAGTCTCGCGCGCGCACCGCCGCCGCCCAGGCGAATCGTTTCGACCGGAACCTTCATCTCAGCAAATATCGTCAGTGTGTCACGCAACGAGAAAGCCACACCTTCGAGTATCGAGCGAACGACGTGCGCACGGGTATGACTCGCCGCCAAACCAACCAAAGCCGCGCGCGCATGCGGATCCAAATGCGGAGTTCGTTCGCCCATTAAGTAGGGCGCCCACAAAATGCCGTCCGATCCAGGGGGTGCAGTCTCAGCTTCTGCACACAACAGATCGTAAGGATCGGATTTGTCATTACAACCTGACGCCGGCACGCCAAATCGATCGCGGAACCAACGCAAGCTTAGTCCGGCAGCTTGAGTGACACCCATCACGTGCCATCGGCCCGGCACTGCATGACAAAACGTGTGCACACGCCCCTGCGGATCTAGCGCCGGTCGATCTGTCGCAGCAAAAACGACACCGGACGTACCGATAGTTGCGCTGACTGCTCCCGGTCGCACGATGCCCATCCCAACTGCACCTGCTGCCTGATCGCCGGCACCCCCGACAACTGGAGTTCCTTTCCGAAGGCCGGTAGCGACAGCCCCTTGATCAGACACGTGACCAGTAACTTCGGGGGCTTCAAAGACCACAGGCAGTAGATTTCTATCTATCGCCGTCACGTCCAACATCGAGTCGGACCAGCGTCGATTAGCGACATCAAACAACAACGTGCCGGAAGCGTCAGCAACGTCCGTTGCTTTTTCGCCCGTGAGCCGCAGACGGACATAATCTTTTGGCAGTAGAACGGTGCGGACGCGCTCCCACAATTCTGGCTCATGCTCTCGCACCCAAAGCAGCTTCGGCAGCGTGAAACCGGTTAGTGCCGGATTCGATGTCCATTCGATTAGTCGCTCCGCTCCTATAAGCTCTGTGATCGAGCGGCACTGAGAATCAGTGCGCTGGTCACACCAGATGAGCGAGGGTCTTAGAACTTCGCCCCGGTCATCGAGTAAGACAGCGCCATGCATCTGCCCCGAAAAGCCAATGCACGCAATGTCGTCCGCGTTGACGTTGGGCTGATTCAAGACCATGCGTACTGCTTCAGCGCTCGCGCGCCACCAGTCACGCGGGTCTTGTTCTGCCCAACCAGTCTGCGGAGACGCGAACGGCGCATGTTCGGAAGTCGTAGAGGCAACAACAGCTCCACGCTCGTCAATGACTACCGCACGAGTGCCTCCAGTGCCAACATCAATTCCGAGGAGTTTCATCTTGATAAAGCGGATCCAAGCGGCAATGGAGTCAGTACCGCAACGCTGTAGCGTCGGGTTCGGTGATTGGTGATTGCCGATTTTTGATTTTCGACTGTTTCGTTGAATACACGCAAATCTAAAATCGAAATCGATAATCGGCAATCGAAGGACTCGACGCTACCGCGCTACGCTCCTGACTCAATTGCCGCAAAGTTGAGCGATTGCACCAAGTCGATCTGCCGGGGAAATCAACAAAAATTTCAATGAGCCAGACTGGTGGGACGAGGCGCGCCTTGAATGCTAACGGGCAGTTTGGGGGCGCAGCACACTTTCATCAACCGCTCACGATCGCGCTGCAATTCGGGGTCTTTAGCGAGCCATGCCAAAGTCTCTTTTAGCACGCGGGCGGCGTCCGGGTCAGGCGGCTCGATGATGCGGTAGTGCATCCAGCTTCCTTCGCGTCGGGCAGCGACTATCCCGGCGCGGCGCATGTACGCCAGGTGCCTGCTGATTTTAGGTTGATTGGTCTTCAGGATTTCGACAAAGAAGCAGACACAAACTTCGTCGGTGCGCATTAAGTTAAGTAGGCGCAGCCGTGTGCGGTCCGCCAAAGCGCTGAAAAAAGCCTGCTTATCGCGATCTGTCCTGGGCATTCGATGCCCATTCTAACATAAATTGCATATATGGCTTGACATATATCCGTGCGTAGTGGATACTCTGCCCGCATATTCGCATAAGCGTATGTCTATTCGGATGTTTTGAATAAGACAAGGAGACGAAATGACTACTGAGAAGCAGGTACAGACGGTCAAGGCGCATCTGGCAATTAACGTGAAAGACGTCGAGCAGAGTATCGAGTTCTACAAGAAGCTGTTCGGGATCTCGCCCAGTAAGGTGCGAACTGGCTACGCGAAGTTCAATGTTGAAAATCCGCCCCTAAACTTTACGCTAAACCAAGTGCCGTTCGGCGAGCGGGGCGCTCTTTCGCATCTCGGGATTCAAGTAGCCTCAACTGATGATGTTCTGACGATGCGCGACCGTTGGACTGAAGCGGGCCTCCTGACTCGCGATGAGATGCAGACGAGTTGCTGCTACGCGCTTCAGGACAAGACCTGGGTCCGCGATCCCGATGGAAACGAGTGGGAAGTGTTCGTCGTTTTAGAAGACAATCTGGCCGAGACGGCACCGTGTGAGTGTGGTGCGAAGGTCGCTGAAGCCCAAACTGATGTTGGAAAGGTTGCTTTGACCGCATGTTGCGCACCGGCAACTCTTGGGAACACGGATGAACCACAGCTTGAGAAAGCGTCTTGTTGCTGAAGCGTTGGGTACAGCCTTTTTGCTGGCTGCGGTAGTTGGTTCCGGCATCATGGGTGAACGTCTCGCTGGCGGTAACGTTGCTATCGCGCTCTTGGCGAACACGATCGCGACCGGGGCGGCGCTGATCGCGTTGATTCTGACGTTCGGTCCAATCTCGGGAGCTCACCTCAATCCAGCTGTCACGCTGGCTGATGCTTCGCAGAAGGGTATTGCGTGGCGAGAGGCTCCTTTATATATAGGCGCTCAAATCGTCGGAGCTTTTGCCGGAGTCGCCAGCGCCAACGTAATGTTTGGACTGCCAATCTTCTTTGCTTCTTGCCACGCGCGGGCCGGGGCCGCTCAAATATTTAGTGAGTTCACTGCGACGTTCGGTCTGTTGGCAGTTATTTGTGGTTGTGCGCGATCGCGATCCGCCGCTGTACCTTTCGCAGTCGCCGCATACATCACGGCCGCTTATTGGTTCACATCGTCGACTTCATTTGCCAACCCTGCAGTAACACTGGCACGTTCGATGAGTGATACCTTCGCGGGCATCAGACCTTCTGATACGCCAGGTTTCATCGCTGCGCAACTTCTCGGCGCAGCTGCTGCGACCTTGTTATTTCATTGGCTAATGCCCTTCTTGCCGGCAGACGCCGACGCGGTAAAATCGCCCTCACGGCAGTGAGGGGATCGTTCAGGCAGCCTACAAGACGCCCCTACAGAGGCTTATGCGCTTGCGAATTAACAT
This sequence comes from Acidobacteriota bacterium, assembly GCA_046727215.1. Lineage (GTDB taxonomy): Bacteria > Acidobacteriota > Blastocatellia > Pyrinomonadales > Pyrinomonadaceae > PSRF01. The sequence goes on along the minus strand of JBKPCC010000102.1, from coordinate 14,018 downwards.
CGATTTTTCCAGCTCAAGCTCGGTCGCAAGCGCGTGAAGCTTTCGTCTCGACCAATGATAGAAAGGACTTGACAATCGCCACACCGCCGTGTGGGGGATTTTTGAAACAAACTCTGCAGTCGGGTCGGTGGTGATTCCGACTTTTGAGACAAGCTATGGAAGCAAATCAACCATACAAGGTTCTTTTCCTCTGTACTGGCAATTCCGCTCGCAGCATCTTCGGTGAATATCTGCTGAAGCGAGCCGGTAGAGATCGGTTTGAGGTGTACAGCGCCGGCTCTTTTCCAACCGGCAAAGTCAATCCGATTGCCACTCAAGTGCTGAAAAATGTCTACCACATCGATGCCGGCGATGCGCGCAGCAAATCGTGGGAAGAGTTCGGGGATGTGGAATTTGATTTCGTGATCACTGTGTGCGACAACGCACGTGAATCATGTCCAGTCTGGCCCGGCCAACCAATAATCGCCCACTGGGGTGTTCCTGATCCCGCACTCGCTGAAGGCAGCGATGAAGAGAAGCTGCGACAATTCAAGCGAGCGGCTCAAACCCTCGCACACCGCATTGGGTTGTTCTGTGCTCTTCCGATTGAAAAGCTAGATCGATTGCGGCTCAAGGCACTCGTGGAAGAAATTGAACGAGCCTGACAGAGCATCGCCTTTCCAGAGCTTGTAACCTCAAAGCATCACGCATTCCCTAACAGTCGTCTCAAGCTGTCCTCGATCCAGGTTGCCGTCTTGTCGGCGTTCCTTCCTGGCGTCAGACGAAGCGCGCATGATCACTGGAACGGTAATCAACGCGTCAGCTGGAGCCATCTGGGACTAAGTGACGGATATAAAATGTAAGGGCCCGTGTCGATCTGGCGATTCTCAATCGTCGTAAGGTTGAAGGCGGAGATTTCATCCGGTTAAAAGGATAGGAAGAACAGGAATCAAGTCATGATTGTAAAGAAGTTGCGACTGAGGCGAGCTGTCAGGTTAAAAATACGATGGCGCAAACAAAGAGGACGTAGACTGAAAACTGCGACGTCAAGCTTGACGTTGACATAATGGGAGGAAGAATCATGAAGAATCGAGTGTTATTGCTGACCGCAATCTTAATAGTCCTGGTAGGAGTGTCATTTGGTGTGGTTTCGCCGGCTACCAGGCAACAGCCTGCCGAAAAGCAGTTTGCATTGCTGATGAAAGCGACCGGCCCGGAGTTCTTCAAAAAGACTCAGGAACCGGATGGCAAGCAACTTGTGGACAAGCACTTCAAGAAACTTCAGGCACTGACCCAGCAAGGCATCTGTCTATTTTCCGGGCACACACTGGTTACGGACGAGTCCGGTTTCGGTATTATTGTTGTGCGCGTCGATTCCGAGAGTGCGGCACAAAAGATTATCGACGATGATGATCTGGTGAAGGCAGGTCTTGTTCGCGGAACAGTGTTTCCGTTTCAAGTTGTCACTGTTGCTAAATGATTGCGCGGGGCAGGGAAGGAGCGCTAAATGCGGTACATGATGCTGATTTATTCGCGCGAAGGAAACACGTCTGCGGATGCCGACAAGGCGCTTGCACAACAACACCGCGGCGTGATGGATGAAGCCAGACGGCGCGGCGTCTTTCAAGGAGCGGAACCTTTACAGCCGACGAGCACCGCTGTGACGGTTCGACGCAATGGTGACGGAAAAGTAGTGATGACCGATGGTCCCTTCACCGAAACGAAAGAACAGCTGGCCGGCTATTACATTCTCGATTGCGAGAACATTGATGAAGCAATCGAGTGGGCGAGCAAGATTCCCACCGGTTGTTTGGGGGGCGAAGGCTGTATTGAGATTCGTCCCATTAGACGAATGACTCAGTAGCCGCGAGCTTTGGCGCAACTTGCTTGACGATTCATGCGGGAGCGTCAACTTAACCGTTCGAATTCGGATGAGAAGCTGACAGAGAAGATTTTTGACACAGCCACTGCGGTCGGTGGGGATCGCGTCAAAAATAGGGTGAATGCCAAAAGTTTAGAGTGATCTACATGTTTGAAAACGCAGCGCCGGCGGGAGTTGATTGCGTCACGCTTGGATAGACAGTCAGCTTGTGTTTCTGTTTGTATTCACGTGGTGAGAGCGAAAAGTTTCGCTTGAACGCATTTGTAAAAGAAGCCTGCGATTCATAACCCACGCGCTCCGCGATTTCTCGAATACTGATTTGCTCGTCTCGCAGATAACCGGCGGCCAGATTCATGCGCCACTTGGTGAGATAGGCGAGCGGAGGTTCGCCGACCAGCGATGTGAATTTTGTAGCGAATGGCGAGCGCGACATGCCGACTTCCGAAGCCAACTTTGCGATCGTCCATGGTTCGCTTGGTTTCTGGTGCATCAGGCTGAGGGCTGAGCCGATCTGCTTATCGCGCAAAGCGCCCAGCCAGCCGGCTTGACCCTGAGTTTGCGTTTCAATCCACTCACGGACCGCTTGGATGAAAATGATTGCGGTGACGTGACCAATAATTGAGCCAGATCCCTCGCGCGGAAATTGTGCTTCGTGGGCCAACAGCCTCAACGTCGACTCGAGCCAAGTCCCCGATTGTATCCTCTCGCCTGGCACGTGGATGAGATGAGGCAGCAAAGGAAGAATCGGGTTTCCGAATTGGTTCTCAAAGGCAAACGCTCCGCACACCGTGGTAGTCTCTGCTCCTCCGCCACCGTGTCGCAAAATATGATCACGGCGACATTGCAGAAGGCCATCAACGTTGACTGCCTTCGTATTCAGATTGTCGCGTAGAACATGCGCGCCGCCGTGCGGTAAAATGACGAGATCACCGCCGGCTACTTCAACTTTCCTCGTAATTTTCTCCTCATTATCTTCAACTTCAACCCACCCTTTTCCATGCTCGATAAAATGAAAGTGCGCGTATTCTTTGCGGTTCATCCTTACGGCCCAGGGCGCAGTGAATTTGCTATAACAAAACACCTTTCCTGTGAATTGCAGAGTATTCAGGACGGCCGTCAATACGTCTGACGCTGCATCTCCGTAATCAATTCTCATTTCAAGACTCCAGGCACAAGTCCAAACACCCACCTCAGACGGAGTATGTTTAGCTGAGAAGTTTTAGCGTTTCAAACGGGTTGTTTTCGGCGTGAGTATATCAGGACGATTGAACAAAAAATAAGGCGTTTGGGGTAACTGGAATGCGCCTAAAGTTTCGTAAGACATCAATTCATGGAACGCCATGCGAACGAAAGGACATCATGAAGACTTAAGTATACGTAAACCTCCCTGTGAAAGACTTGAAGCGTGCTGACGCGTTCTTCAAGAGCCCTGGGTTTGTGCTCGATCCTAAGTTTTCTAACGATCGTCAGTTTCGCAACTTCAGCGCGCAATGGAGCGTAGTTTTACATCAGCGTTATGACTCAACTTTCTGAACATCCAAGCGTGAAAAGGTTTCGAGAACGTTCGGCAATCGAGCGGCATGAACCCGTGTCAATCCTCGACGCAGAAGAGCTTCGTAAGATCTGTCTTGAGGCGGGAGCGGATGACGTTGGGTTTGTCGAAGTCGATCGGCCTGAGCTGGCGAAGGAGCGCGGCGACATTCTTCGATTCTTTCCGCACACCAAGGCCCTGATCAGCTTCGTACTGCGAATGAATCGCGGGCCAATTCAGAATTCAGCCCGTTCAGTCGCCAACGTTGAATTCCATCAATCGGGCGACCGTGTGAATGAGACAGCCCACCGCATCGTGGCTGTACTGGAGGAAAGGGGCATCCGCGCCGTAAACCCGGCGATGGGCTTTCCAATGGAAATGGTCAATGTGGGCAGCGGCAAGCTTTGGGTCGTCTCACACAAGCCGGTAGCTGTAGCGGCTGGGCTCGGTCATATGGGCATTCATCGCAATGTGATCCACCCGAAGTTCGGCAATTTCATTCTGCTAGGGACCGTGCTGGTAGATGCCCGAATTTCGGATTATCAGCATCCATTAGATTACAACCCCTGTCTGGAATGTAAGTTATGCGTGTCGGCTTGTCCGGTGGGGGCGATCGGTTCAGATGGATACTTCGACTTCTCCACTTGTTACACGCACGTTTATCGCGAATTTATAGGCGGCTTTACAAATTGGGTGGAGCAGATCGCCGACAGTAAGAATGCATCTGAGTATAGACGTCGCGTCACTGATTCCGAGTCGGCGTCAATGTGGCAGAGCCTCTCGTTTGGCGCTAATTACAAATCAGCGTACTGCATGGCCGTGTGTCCGGCCGGTGATGATGTCATGGCGCCCTTTATCACCGATCGCGCACAGTATTTACAAGATGTCGTGCGACCGCTGCAGGACAAAGAGGAGACTGTCTATGTTGTTCCGAAATCCGATGCCGAAGACTACGTCGCAAAACGTTTCCCAAACAAACGCACGAAGCGAGTGGGCAACGGTTTGAACCGCTTGCGCTCGATTTCCGCTTTTCTGAATGGGCTACCGCTAACGTTTCAACGGAACCAATCGAAGGGTCTTGATGCTACTTATCATTTTACCTTCGAGGGCACAGAACAACGGCAGGCGACTGTTACGATTCGCAATCAGAAGTTAGAAGTGACGGATGGTCATATTGGGAAGGCCGATATTGTCGTTACGGCGGACAGCAAAACATGGCTGGGTTTTTTGGCAAAGGAACGCAATCTTGTTTGGGCTCTGGTGCGCAGAAAAATTCGTCTGAAGGGATCACCAAAATTGTTGCTGGCCTTTGGAAAATGTTTCCCATCCTGAGCCACAAAAAAGTCCAAAAACGCAAATGGTTTGGTGTTTGCGATGTGGAAGCGCTGCGAATTTGCGCACCGCTCTTTACAGGCGTACAGTCCTTTCTCGAAATGCAATGGAGAATCGATCGTGAAGGAAATTTTATATCCAACCGCGACAGACTAACGATCAAGGAAAGGAATTCGAACATGAGCTCCGGAGAAATTGTGCGATTGCGGGACGCCGTCACGGAACGCGACCATGCGTGCGGGCCAGCGACGGCTCCTGTGACGCTGGTTGAATACGGTAATTTCGAATGTATTCACTGTGGAGCTGCCTTCCCGGTCATCAAACAAGTCCAGAAGCTCCTCGGTGATAATCTGCGCTTCGTTTTCCGACATTTCCCTACGGTGAGGATACACCCGCACGCGATAAGAGCTGCTGAAGCGGCTGAAGCCGCCGGCGCGCAAGCAAAATTCTGGGAGATGCATGACCAGCTGTTCAGTCATCAACGATTTCTTGAGGATCAGTATCTTTCTCGCTATGCGAAACACATAAATCTTGACGTCGAGAAATTCAACGCTGACCTGACGGAAAATGTTTTTCTGAAGCAGATTCAAAGTGACTACGAACGTGCTCTCTTCGATGAACACGTCACGGGCACACCGACTTTATACATTAACGATGCCAGGTATAGTGGCTCAACAAATCTTGAAGATATGTTAATGGCGATTAAAGAAGCGGACACCAGTGGGCAGATTAACTTGCCGGAACGCGGAAAGGGACTCAGGAGACTGTTGCGTAGTTTTCAACAACGGGCAGGTAAGTAGTTCAAGGGGCACATTAGTTATGAAAGAACCGGTTAAGATTCTTCTGCAGACAACTATTCCCTCAATCGAGGACGATTGGAACATAAATCGATTTTCGCTGCTGCGCGATCACCTGTCATCCATTACTGACGATGAAGGGAACCTGATTTGCGAAGTTACAGCGCGCGATCGTGAAAACGACCGCGATGGTAATGACATTGTGTTGAGTGAGCTCGATACGACAGACTTTAACGAGCTCTGGTTGTTCGCTGTCGATACTGGAGACGGCTTGTCCGATGCTGACTGCAAAGGGATTACGCGCTTTCGTCAAAGAGGCGGCGGCATCCTGACGACTCGTGATCACCAGGATTTGGGGTCATCGCTTTGCACGTTGGGAGGTGTAGGCAGCGCTCATTTCTTTCATACGAAGCATCCCGACCCGGACAACGCCAGGCATGTGCGCGACGATCAGGATAACAAAAGCATTACGTGGCCCAACTACCATTCAGGCAGTAACGGTAATTATCAAAAAATAACTGTTGTCAAACCAGTTCATCCAGTTCTGCGGAATTCCAGGAATGCTTCAGGCGTCGTCGAATATTTTCCGGCGCATCCTCACGAAGGCGCTGTTGGTGTTCCCGAAGGCGAGCACCGCGCAAATGTGATCGCGTTGGGTGTTAGCCAGGTAACCGGTCGTCCATTCAATTTGATCGTTGCTTTTGAAGGCAATCGCGACAACCATGGCAATATTCTCGGACGCGCGATTGCCGAATCAAGCTTTCATCATTTGGTCGATTACAACTGGGACACTTCAAAGGGTTGTCCCAGCTTCCTCGAAGAGCCACCCGGCAACCAGATCAAAAGTGAGCCCCAGAAACTGGAAGACGTGAAGACTTATGTTGCTAACGTTGCCCGCTGGCTTGCTCAAGGACGTTGATAGCGGAGCGTAGGGCCGGATCCTTGATGCATCATCGTTCAACCAGCTTCGCATGCAGTCAGAACCGCGTTACGGTCTGACTGCATTCGGCGTTGGTTGAAACTTGGTTTATTTTCAGGCATTCAAAGTAATCGCTAGTCATGCTGGAACTTATCCTGAAAAGATTTGAATCTCCGGACCAAACGCGTGTCTTTGAGAAAGGCCGGTTTGACCTCGTGACGATAGGCGGGATGACGATCGGGAGGGCAAGCTATGAACCAGGGTGGCGCTGGTCCGAGCATGTTAGTCATGTTGCCGGCACTCCGCTTTGTGAGGTCGAGCATGTTGGCATAGTGATCTCGGGTCGCGCTATGGCTGCGATGAACGACGGCACTGAGGTTGAGCTTACGCCCGGAACCCTGTTCTACATTCCGCCGGTCCCTCATGACAGCTGGGTCATCGGAGACGAGCCTTACGTCTCCCTGCATATCTCGGGGGCAGGACACTACGCCAAGTAAATAGGTTTGTGGATACAGTCATTTTTCATCTGTATATGATGTGACACAGCTGGAAGGATTTGACGCGAAAGTCAGCAATATCAAAATTATTTATTTCTGCTTCCAATGAAGCTGACCAAATATGTCTCCACCCTGCTCGCCGAAATAACTGCGGAGATTAATCCGATATGGTTGTCGGGCCTTAATAGCACAATGAAATCCTTGTCACTGCCAAACACTTCTTTCATTTCATGCGTAATTGAGAAAGCATCAAAGTCCATGATTTCTGAGTAGTGTCTTTCAAGTTCAGTCCTCAACGTTTGAAAAATCTGGGTTTCGTTTGAGAAAGAGAGCAAATGAAATTTCGGTTGGCGCAGTCGGTTATAGACACTTTGCCCATCTACCAGAAAGTACGGCATGCGATCGCCGGCTTTCACATCGAAGTCTTCATCTCCTTCGTGTTGACTGAGTGAGCTGTATCGATAATTGATAGCTATCTGTGAGATTAACGGGAAAAGGAACTTTCTAACTGGTTCGAAGCTAAATAAATGTTTTGCGAGCGGTGGCAACACATTCATTCGTAGGAAATTGAGAAACCAATCAGTACCGGCAGCAAAACCAAACAGCCGATCTGTCGTCTTCAAAAGGTGCTTGGCATTCTCCAGCCGCTCTTCGTTATAAGTCTCTAATAGTTTTTCATTCGCGTTGCCTCGAATGACGAGAGCCATCTTCCAAGCAAGGTTATAACCATCCTGAATGCCGGTGTTCATTCCTTGCGCGCCAGCAGGAGTGTGAACGTGCGCTGCGTCACCGGCGAGAAAACCGCGGCCAGCCGAGAACTTATTCACATGACGCGTGTGGACCTTATACGTCGAGAACCATTCGACATCGTGAATATCAAGAGCGAGTTTCGTTTCCGCCTTGATTCTCCTTTCAATCTCTTCATACAAAATCTCTCCCTCGTCTTTGTCAAATTCTTCAGGGAACACTCCGACGATTCGATAACGTTTGTCGCCCTTAAGGGGAAAGAAAACAACGAACGAATCGGGCGAGAAGCAAACGTGCAAGCTGTCATGGCTCATTTGCCAATCAATTTGCGCATCAGCTACATAGAAAATCCGTTCGAACGTACTGCCCTCGAAGACCAGGCCGAGAGCATGACGGGCGAGACTCTTCGGCCCGTCACAGCCAACAATGTATTTGGCAGAGATGGTCTGGTTTTCGTTTTCGGAGGTTTTGACTTGCGCCAGAACGCCACCGCCGTCTTGTGAAAAACTTTCGAGTTCGTTTTTCCACAAAACATGTTTCTGATGTGTTTGCAGATATTCATATAGAAGCTGTTCGGTCTTACTTTGCTCCAACATCAACACAAACGGAAAAGGGCTCAGACCTTTTCCGATGTTGGAAAAATCGAATTCGCCGCGTACTTCTCCATCTATAAGCAACCGCGCTCTGTCGGCAATTGTTCCTCGGGCTACGGCCTGTTGTGCTAAATCTATTTGATCGAAAATCTCGAGTGTGCGGGCTTGCACACCGATAGCTTTTGAGTATGGAGTTATTGCTTCGTTCTTCTCGACGATCACGAGGTCGATGCCATGTCGCACGAACTGACAGGCAAGGCTTAGTCCTGTAGGACCAGCCCCAACGATGAGTACGTCAGTTTTAATTGTCGCTTTCATGACCTAACCTTTCACGCCCTCTAAGATATGACGTTGTGAGGCTTTGCACAAAAAGCGAAATTTCACCAACCGCAGAACTGTGTCAAAAATCCCCGTCACGGCAGTGAGGGGATTGTTAAAGTCCTTTCTATCATCGGTCCAGACGAAAAAAGTTTACGCGCTTGCGAACGATCTTGAGCTGGAAAAATCGACGTTCATTCGCAAGCGCGTAAACTTCGGTAGCCGAGTATTGTTGCCTGGACTTGAACGATCGTCTCACTCCCGCGCGGTGGTACTGACCTGTTTCACGCAATTGGTGCGTGATTAAGAATTTGACCGCAAGAATCGGAGTGTCAGCAACAGATGACGCTGCTATGATCGTCTTCGTTAACAATTGTGAGCCGCTTGAACCGAGAACGAAGATGAGCGCCCTAACGTCCACTGCTAAGCCTCAAAGTATTGCTGAACGAGTTAGAGCGATGGCTTGGGAGGAAGTATTGCGAGAACTGGACGGGCAAGGTAACGCGAAGATCAACGGCATCCTTACCGCGGATGAATGTCAGGCGCTAGCCAGTCTTTACCACAAGGACGATATGTTCCGCAGTACGGTGGTAATGCAAAGACATGGTTTCGGTCGTGGAGAATATAGGTATTTCAACTATCCGTTGCCCGAGATTATTACGGACCTGCGAAATGAGGTGTATCCGCATCTCGTTCCCATCGCCAATCGCTGGAACGAAGCAATGGGTGTTGACGCTCGCTACCCCGAAAAGCACGCGGACTACATCGAAAGATGTCATCGAGCCGGCCAGAAAAGACCAACACCGCTTCTACTCCGCTACGTAACGGACGATTACAACTGTCTGCACCAGGACCTCTATGGCGAACAAGTCTTCCCGCTCCAACTTACTATTTTGTTGTCCGAGCCGGAGAAAGATTTCGCAGGCGGCGAATTCGTAATGACGGAGCAACGACCGCGGATGCAATCGCGACCTATAGTTGTATCGCTTAGACAAGGCGATGGAGTTGTTTTTGCTGTTAATAATCGGCCAGTGCAAGGCAACAAACGTGTATATCGCGTGAAGCTCAGGCATGGCGTAAGCCGCATCCAGGCGGGACAACGTTATGCGCTCGGTGTGATTTTCCACGACGCGAAGTGAAAGTTATTCCTCTGGAAGGCAAAGCGAAGATTTACGCCTTCGCGTCATTCAGTGTGTCATCGGAGAAGCTGAACTATGGATAAGGGACAGCTTTTGAAACAACTTGACAAAAGGTGGACGGATTTCAATGAGTCGTATGCAGGTTTGTTAGATTCACAGATGACGGAATCCGGCGTCACCGGTAGCTGGTCAGTGAAAGATATTATCGCGCACGTAACCTGGTGGGAGGAGGAGGCATTGAAGCATCTGCCTCTCATCAATAAAGGCGGTCGCGCTCCAACATACGCTGCAGAGTATGGCGGCATCGACGCCTTCAATGCGCTGATGACGGAACAGAAACGTCGGCTTTCACTTTTTGAGGTTCTGAGGCAACGAGATGAAACACACCAGCGGCTGGTTGCCTACATCGAACGCGCTCCCGAAGAGCAATTCATCCGCGACACGCGCTTCCGTCGTCGCTTACGGCTCGATACTTACAACCATTACCCAAAGCATGCGAAAGCTATCATGGCATGGCGAAAGCAATCTGCAACCTGAGCTTTTCTATCTATGCAACGGCCCATTAAATCGCGTCCTGCCTCCAGGTAGTATTCAAACCACGATTGTAGTTTAATCTCGAGACTCCAAGAGTTTCCTTGGAGTTGTAGAAGGCTGGAGAAGTAACCCGCGAGAGGTTCGTCATGAGTAATCAGATTCGGCGCGTTGAGTTGGCTGACGCTGCCGTCGTGCACGCGATTTATGGCCCATTTGTATCGGATAGCGCGATCTCGTTCGAAACCGTGGCACCCGACGTTATTGAGATTCGCCGCCGCATCGAAGCGCAGTGCAACCGGTATCCATGGCTTGTGTTCGAAGCCGATGGCAATGTCGTGGGATATGCGTACGCATCGGCGCATCGGAGCCGCCAGGCCTATCGTTGGAGTGTTGACGTCTGCATCTACGTAGCGCCAGGCCTTCACCGCCGCGGCATCGGCCATGCGCTATATGCATCTCTTCTTGACCTGTTGCGCCGGCAAGGTTTCGTCAATGCGTATGCGGGCATTACATTACCCAATCCCTCGAGCGTGAGGCTTCACGAGTCGCTCGGTTTCGAGCCGATCGGCATTTATCGTCGCGTCGGGTTTAAGTTCGATCGTTGGCATGACGTCCTATGGCTGCATTTCCCACTGAGCGAAGATTCCACGCCGCCGAATGAGCCGCTGGCAACTGACTGTCTGTGGACCGACGCAGCTGTGACCGAGATACTCCGCCGGCGCGCACGAGGCGTAAGTCTCGAATAAATCACCGTCATGCATTACTACGGCATTGATTGGAAAGTTGATGGGAGATCTTCGATGCTGGAAATCATCGATTTGAGTCAGGAAGTCTTCGCGGGTATGCCTGTTTTTCCCGGACTGCCCGAGGTAAACATCACGGTGCACCAATCGCATGAACAGTTGGAAGGCATTACCGATGGCGACATTGTTTCGCCTGCCGTGAATAAGCTTGAATTAGGCGAGCATACCGGTACGCACGTCGACGCCCTAAACCACATGGCACGCCAGTTTCGTGGACAGTCAATCGACACAATGCCGCTCACGATGTTTTACACGCGGGGCATTTGTTTAGATCTATCTGACAAGGGTCTACGCGAGTTGATTGAGATTCGAGATTTAAAACGCGCTCTGGCCGCAGCAGACCTACAGATCAAACCTGGTGACACCGTTCTGCTTTATACGGACCATTATCGTCGCGCTTTTGGAACAGACGATTGGCACAATGGACCAGGAGTCAGCGTCGAAGCAACGCGTTGGCTCGGGGAACAGCAGATCGCCGCGTTTGGAGTCGAGCCTGCGTCGCCAGGAGTACGAGGAGTTTCAAACAAAGAAGTACACCACGTTTGCGGCGAGCTCGGCTTTACGCACTACGAGAACATGATCAATCTGCACCAGTTGATCGGCCGTGGACGTTTTCGATTTATCGGTCTACCGCTAAAGATCCGTGGAGGAACTGGTTCACCCGTCCGGGCCGTTGCCGTATTCGAATCGTGAGCGTCTACGAGAGCAAACGCAAGCAGACCTCTACACACTATGCTTCATAAGGACGTTTTGATCAGGCTTTGTCAGGCAAGGGACCTGTTGCGTGAGATTGACGACGAAGGCAGCCTCTCGATTCGGCGTGTAGCCAGAGAAATAGGAATGTCGCCGTATCACTTCATTCGCCTGTTCAAGGCAGTTTTCGGCGAGACGCCCAAACAATGCCAACTCCGGGCGAGATTGGAAAAGGCGAAATATCTCTTGATGGTCACCGATGCTTCCGTAACCGATGTTTGTATGGAGACTGGGTTTTCCAGTCTCGGGACGTTTACTTATGTCTCCACACGTCGTGTGGGGATGGCTCCAACACTCTACCGGGAAAAGATGCGCGCGCTCATGAGCGGCTCACGCGAAATTCCTGAACAACTCATTCCCGGGTGTTTCTCTTTGATGTCCGGCCGCTAGGAAAATTTCGCAACTTTTGAGAAACAGGACCCTTTGTATTTGCTAGACTCCCGTACAGATCGAAGCGAGTAGGTAGAAAGCTCATTTTCTATCAAGGAGGCTTATGAAAATAAAGCTGAACAGTATTTTTGTAGACAATCAAGACAAGGCGCTGAAGTTCTATACGGACATCTTGGGATTCAAGAAAAGCAAAGAGATTCCTGTCGGCGAATTCAAGTGGCTGACAGTTACTTCTCCGGAGGGACCTTCCGATATCGAACTCGTTCTCGAGCCAAATGCGAATCCGTTCCAGGAATCGATCTTCAAGCAAGGCATTGCAATAACGGCATTTGAAGTCGAAGACATTAAAGCAGAATACGAGAGACTCAAGGGCCTGGGTGTGATGTTTACGATGAAGCCAACAGACACTGGGCCCGTTACAATCGCGATTTTTTCTGACACCTGCGGGAATCTCATCCAGTTATACCAACCCACAGGTGCTGGCACGTCACACTAAAAAGTCAATCCCTAGTTTCGCCGTCAGTCGATTTCGATCCAATGCGATCGGTGACACTGGAAACCCACGACGATGCAAAGCATAAAACAGCGGGTCCTTAAGTCCCTAGTCGCGCATGAAGTGGCAGCTGTACCCTCCGGGGTGCTTGCGCAGGTAGTCCTGGTGGTACTCCTCGGCGCTGTACCAGGTGGCGGCGGGCTCAATGGTTGTCGTGATCGGGCGCTTCCACTTCCCTGACGCCTCTACACGCGCCCTCACTCTCTCCGCCGTTATCTTCTGCTCAGGCGTCTGGGAAAAAATCGCCGAGCGGTATTGCGTGCCGACGTCGTAGCCTTGACGGTTGAGCGTCGTCGGGTCGTGCAGCTTGAAGAACCACTTCTCCAGTAAGTCCTCATAGCTGAGCACCGCCGGATCGAATGTTACGCGGATCGCTTCGGCGTGCCCCGATTTGCTGTGATGCGTATCCTCGTACGTAGGATTCTCAAGCCAGCCGCCTGTATAGCCGACTTCGGTGTCGATCACGCCGGGCACGTCACGGAGAATTTCTTCGACACCCCAGAAACAGCCGGCGGCGAGCACGGCCACCTCGGTCTGCTTCCCACCCGTGGCCGCCGACCAGCTTGTTCCTTCCTGATCATTCATGATGGCTCCTTCATTGCATTATCAGAATTCCCAGCTAAATAGCGCTCAAAACCAGTAGGGCAGCCCCTGTTTCACCGTTCGTCATCGCCCCGGCGACGTAATCATAACCTCTTGCGACACGCTCTGACATTTGCGGGACCGGCGGAGAGGTTGACGTTCTCACCGGCTCAGTTGGTCCACAGCCGGGGCTTGCAGATCGGTTGGGAAGAGGGTTTTCACGAAGGAAAGCCTTAATTCCGTCACGCGGCTTTTCACGGCAAATTTATGGTGTCACCTCGCGCGAATAGCTCGACCCAACGTCGCGACGCTACCCTCCACCACGCTCTCTTTTCCAATATCAACGTAGAGAGCCCAAAAACCCTCGCACCAATTGTGCGATTTCATCCGCCGCCGTATCCAATGCGAAATGTCCGGCATCCAGAACATGAACCTGGGCCTTCGGCACATCGGCGTGGTAACGCTCCGGCTCGCCAAGGTCGAAAGAAAGATCATACTTACCCCAGATCACCAGTAATCGTGGCTGCTTCTCGCGCATCAATGCCTGCCACTTCGGATAAGCATCGACGTTGGTCCGATAGTCGTAGAACAGATCGCTTTGAATGTCCGCCTGACCAGGCTGATTGAGAAAAGCAAATTCATCAGTCCAGAGATCGGGGTCGTAGCGTT
>JBKPCC010000101.1:0-16529 GCA_046727215.1 Acidobacteriota bacterium | reverse complement strand
CCCGACGCTACCGCGCTACGGTTCTGACCTCATGCCACAACAATCCGAGTCTTGACACGGTCTCTGCCGTGGGTGGGATTCATGCTTTTTGTACAATGCGTATCACATGCAGTCGTCGCGAACTGCAATCATGCGTTCTCTAATACTTCAATATTCGATTTCCGCTACCGGCTTGCCCCTATTGACTTTCCGGCTGATTTCCTTTAGAAGCACGTACTTGATTAAAATCTGGCGGCGTCAGCCGCATTCCTGATCTGTGACGACTCCGCACGCTGCCGCTTTAACAAAGCATTTCCAAAGAAGCGAACACTCCCCGGTGGTTCAGGACCCGGGGCCTCGCGGTTTTAGTGTTGAAGCATCAAACGCCTAACAAATGGGTTTTTCAAGGAGCTTTCCCTATGCGCAGAATTCTATTCGTCGCCGGACTCATGCTGTTTTTCATTGTTGCCATGTTGCCGTCGCAAGGGACTTTTATTGCCGGCGCAGTGTCGGAAGGCGAACGGCTGTCGATGTATTGCAAGCCAGCAGTCGTGAAGGTCTACGTAGGCCCGTACGGTACGTTTTACTATCAGCCGCTGAGCAAGAATTATCAGGTTTCTTATATCGGCACCGGTTCAGGATTCTTCATCAATTCAAACGGCTATATCGCCACTAATGCCCACGTGGTGCAGGAGTATCACGACGGTGATGAGAAGGCTAAGGAGGATCTCTTCGGTGCATACGTGCAGCAAGTAGCGAAAGACTACAACAGGGATCCACGTAGTCTGACACGTGAAAACGTTACTTACATCGCGCAACACACCAGAATGACTGGTTATCAGATGATTCACCACGTTGTGATCCCAGACGGCAGTCCATATCCCTTTGAGATCAAGCAGTACGGGGCTCCCGCAGGTGAAGGCGAAAACTGGAAGGACGTCTCAATTATAAAAATCGAAGTAAAGAATGCGCCGGTGCTGATATTCGGAGATTCCGACAAGATGCAATTGCAGGATCACGTAACGGTCATCGGCTATCCAGGAGCCGCAGACTCTTCTGATCCGAACATCCTAAGTCGCAAATCGGAACTCGAGGCGTCGATCACAGACGGAAAGGTCTCTGCGCGGAAATCCACTGAAGGTGGCGCTCCCGTCTTGCAGATCAGCGCATCAGCAACACACGGCAATTCCGGTGGTCCAGTCCTGAATGATGCAAGTGAAGTTATCGGACTCGAGACGTTCCGCGGTAACACAGTATTCGGTCAAGAGGTCCAGGGTTTCAATTTCGTCGTTGCCGCAAACACTGCGAAGGAGTTCTTGCAAGGCGTCGCCAACGAGTTGGGGCCGGCCGACAAGGCGTATCGCGAGGGTTTGGAGATGTACTGGACCTCGCAATTCAAAAACGCCATCGCAAAGTTCGAAGAAGTAAAGCGAATGTTTCCGCAACATTCAGAGGTGGACAGGCTGATTCAAGCCAGTCAACAGGCAGTTGCTGAAGGAAAGGACAGCTCAGGAATTTCCGGTTGGTGGCTCATAGGTGGGGGAGTCGCCATCCTGCTCCTGATATTTGGCGTTCTGATTCTTGCACTCATTGTTTTCCTCATCATGAGGCGGCGAGGAAAGAAACGTGCGGCAAGTGGCGCTCCTGCCGCTGCTAAGAGTCCTGCTGCCCCAGCATCAGCGCGACCTGCGTATTCGCCTTCTCCCTCGCCGAGCTATACGCCGTCACCGCAAAAATCACCATCGCCAACTCCAGCGGCAAATCCCGTCTCTCCTGTGGCCGCGGGTGCTGATCAGCGAACGGTTGATCTCGGCGCCACAATCGCAATCCAACCGGATGGTGATACTTCTCCAATCGACTTTGGCTCGATCAAATTTGTTTCCGGCGCGCTTGCGGGTAAAGAGTTTGAGGTGACGATGGATGGAGCATGCATTGGACGCGACGCCACCCTGTCACAAATTGTGATTCCCGATCCGAGGATCTCCAAACGGCACCTTTGGATTGGTGTCAGAGACGGTCGGGTAACAATAATTGATCAGGAATCGCGCAACGGCACCTTTGTCAATGATCCCAAGTCGCAACGAGTGAAAGAGACATCGCTCAAGTCGGGTGACGTCGTCATTCTGGGTGAATCAGATGTAGCCCGATTCGAATACCACGAGTAAATTTCGGCGCAAAAAGGCGCCAAAGACGCAAGGGAGAAAGGGTGAACGGGTGAAGGGCGAGACGGCGAATAGGTGAGCCGGAGATAACATCACCTCCAGTCATTCGCCCATTCGCCCATTCGCCCATCCGCCCATTCGCCCTTTCACTCTTGCGTTCTTTGCGCTTTTTTGTGGCGGCTATTGAGAAGGCTTGCGCGGGACAACCGGCAAGACGACATACGTCGGATGCTCGCGGTCGTGGTGGATTTTCTGCTCAGCAACCTGCATCCGGGCTGTCTGTCCGAGCGCTTCGCCGGTGTTGAGATTGCGGTCGTACTTTGGAAATGCGCTTGAAGAAATTTCGATTCTGATTCGATGACCCTTGCGGTACAGCTGACAGGTATTCCACAGATCAAGATCGTAATCGTAAACGCGTCCCGGATCGATTAAAGAAGGTTTGTCCATCCCCTCGCGGAAACGCGCCCGCACCATGCCGTCATTCAGTCGTTGCGCAAATCCATTCGGCCAAACGTCGATCAGCTTCGCCATAAAATCCGTGTCCCTGACGGAAGACGCGGCAGCTAGCCGCACGCGAATTGGTCCGCACACTTCCATATCATCCGTGAGCGGCTCGCCCGTATAAACCAACACGTCTCCGCGCTCCTCGACAGAGCGATAGTCATCAGGACCGCCGATCTGAGCGAAACTTGGATCAGTAATAAAAGGAACGGGCTTCGCCGGATCGTAGGAATAACTGTCGGTCGGCTCGTTCGCCGGCATCGAGGTTGATAATGTGCCATCACCGGAGAGAGTGTTCGCTTTCCCATTGCTATGGACGTAGTATTTTGTCCACTCCGTGCGCGCGATTGGCCATTCGTTTTCATCGCGCCAAACATTTTCACCCATTACGAAAATGTGGACTGGCGGTTCTTGCAACAGCCCGTTGTTGTGCCCTTTCAGCCAGTAATCAAACCAGCGCAGCCAATAGCCGTTCATGTCGATGACGGCGGTCGGGCCAAAATCGATTTGACCGAGTTTGTTGGACGAGTTGATGGCATGCGGCCATGGCCCGATCATTAGTCTTTGGGCTCGGCGAACCTCGCCGGTCGAGCCTTTCGTCGTGACACCAATGAAATTCAGCGGTGTGCCGACCTGT
Source organism: Acidobacteriota bacterium (assembly GCA_046727215.1). Classification (GTDB taxonomy): domain Bacteria; phylum Acidobacteriota; class Blastocatellia; order Pyrinomonadales; family Pyrinomonadaceae; genus PSRF01. The sequence continues at coordinate 13,250 of JBKPCC010000101.1, read as the reverse complement.
TCGTCGTCATACCAACCCGAGATGTTTAAGACAGGAACGCGCACGCGCTCATATTGGTTCTGGTACCGCTTGAAGTCCCACCAACTATCCAACTTTGAGTGCTCAACTTCCTCCTTCCAAAAGCGGTTGGGACGGCCCATCGCTTCGTCCATAGTAGCGAGTGGCAGATGCTCGTAGAGCTTCTTCCAGTTCACCGCTTCCATGTTTTGGAGGACATGCCCTGATGTGAAGTGGTACCAGCTGATGTCCATGGGCAACGGCTGGCCCGTCGGCCATTCTACAAACGGATCCGACGGCGACGCGAGCACGATCATTGTTGTGAGATGGGGCGGCTGCTTGACTGCGGTGAGCCACTGGATGGCACCATTGTATGAACCACCAAGGGTGCCTACCTTACCGCTCGACCACTCTTGTGCGGCGCACCACTCGATGGCGTCATAGCCGTCTTGCCCATCGTTACGATAAGGCTCGAATTTCCCGTCCGAGTCTCCGCGTCCGCGCACATCCATTAAGACAACTGCATAACCGTGCGCCACGAAGTATTGTGCTACTTTTAAGTTACTGGAGCTCGTCTTCGTATACGGAGTGCGATTCAGAATAACGGGAAAGCGCCCCGCCCCCTTGGGCCGGTAGACATCAGCTGACAGCTCTGTTCCGTCGCGCATCGGGACGCGGCGATTGAAGTCGATCTTCAGTTCATAAGTCTTTTCGGCATCTGTCGTTTGCGGAGTTGCCGACGGAGCTGGTTGCTGACCCAGAATAGCGGGAGCTATGGTAGTCCAGAGGAACAGCGTCAAGCTCAATCCAATGGATTTCTTGAGTTGTCTCATATCGATTTAAATACGGCCATTTTCAGTTGACACCGATTTGTTCAAAAGGCACGTTTCCGATGCGGTACTTTTGCCAATCTTTGTAATCAAAGTGCCACCACTCAGCTTCAAACACCGTGAAGCCGTCAGCCTCCATCGCAGCACGCAGTAGATCGCGGTGCCATCGTTGCAGCGAAGTACCCCCTGGATAATTTGGGTAAGCCCGGTCAGTCGTCTCGTCATACGTGCTCACCATTTCGATCGGTTTCCCGGTCTTCAGATCGTAAAGCGATAGGTCAACCGCGCAGCCGCGGTTGTGTCGCGAACCCTTCGACGGATCGGCGACGAACAGCTTCTTATCGTCGGGCGTGGCGTCCCAAAAGACTTTAGTCACGTACCAGGGCCGATACCCATCATGAACCAGCAGGCCATAACCGGATGCTTTCAGTTTTTGATTAATACGAACGAGCGCTTCGGCAGCTGGACGCTGGAGGAAAGCACGCGCCTGAGAGTAAAAGACAGTCCCGAATAAATTGTTAGTGGTGGCGTAGCGTATATCGAGCTTGATGGTTGGGTCGAGTTTCGTCAGTTCCACCAGGTCCGCAGGCAGAAATTCTCCGGTTTCATTCGGAGGTTGCGCTGTACGTGCCTCCTTTATCAAAGTTGGCACGGGACGGAGAGGTTGAACTCTGAGTTGATTTGCACCCTCCTCGGGGCCCAACGGTTTGCGTTTGTAAAGAGATTCTCCGAGTGCAACTTGGGTCACGTGTCCGCTGGCATCGCGCGAAAACACAGCGCGCTCGCCCTTATGACTCGTGGAGGATTCAAACTCAAATGAATCTGTGGTGAGTTCTCGCAAGGGAGCGAGTTCGGTTCGTTTGAATAGGACACAGAGTTTTCCATTACTTTCGAGAATGATTGCGGTCTCTGTGTCGCGCACATACTCGCCAATCAAAGGCATCCATCGCGCAGGCGCCGGGGAAGGTTTAGCAGTACTCGCAGCCTGCGTGAGACGAGCTCTCGTCGACGAAAAGCGATAGTTTGCGCTCGCGCTAATCCCAATCGACAACGCGAGTAGACCCACGATTAGCGCTCTTGTGAATGACTGCTCCCTCTTCGTAATCATTCTGATGTGTCCCGTATTTCTTCCTTTAATAGGTCGAGCTAAAATGCAAAAGATTTCCAGCGAAGCAGAACCACAGCACTCCCAGACATGCAAGTAACATTATGGTTGCTCCTAACTTGCCCCAAATAGTCCGCCGTTTGCTCATCCATGCAAACAGTGCGTTAACAAGCACAATGAGTGTGCCCACTGCTCCCAAAACGCCAACTGTCTGGATCAAATAAAACCACTTCGTACCCCGGTCGCTGAATACGTCGAGATGTGTGAGCCCGTATACGACCAATCCGAAAAACGCGGCAATGAAGATTAGATCCAAAACAAAGACAATTCGCACTCCGAGACGAACCCACCATTCACGTGGTGTCAACTCCAACTTTCGTCCAAAATGCCTTCTCACGAACCAGGCTACAGGCCACAACAGTAAGGTTAGGAGCATGATAAAAAGTGAGGTTCCGAGCACTGCCAAAAGCAGCTTTCCATTCTGAAGCATGCCGATTCGTTGCCCCACAAAGAACGGAAACGGCAAGATCATCTGCATTCGTTGATTCTCATCCGGTTTGAAGATTAGTTTATCCTGGCCGTCTCGCTCGACAAATGTCGTCAAACCTACAGCCTGCCACCGTTTCGGCTTACCATTCGCTGCAGTCAACAGCGACACTTCGATATCGCCATCGTCTGCCGGAGAGACCGTGAACTGACTAAGCAATGATGCCGTTTTGAGAAAGGAGGTCTCGCTACGCCGGCTCAAAGTGTACGTACCAGCGACCGTTTTGGCCGCGTCTTTCGAAGCGGCAGCGGTTACAGCAGGCGCCGAGGACGGATAGTAGCGATCAAGAAACGCTTCCCACAGAGTTGTTCTGGGAGAATCTCCCAACCCACTACTGGTACCTGCGCTGTTATATGAAACAAAAAAACCTACCTTCTGATCTAAAACGAGATGCAGATCGCTGTGGAAGTAGATCGTATCTCCGCCATGTCCAATGATCCGATGGCCATTGCGCGACTCTTCATAAAATCCGTAGCACATCGCGTTCGCTGCGTCATCAAGTGCAAACAACCGGCTGTGCATCAAACGCGCTGTCTCGGGTTTGAGTATGTGAGCACCTCCCAACTGACCGTCCTGTAGATGAGCGATCATGAGTTGGGCCATGTCGGTGGCTGTGCTACTAAGACTTCCCGCGGGAAAAGGGTTGATAACTTCAAACGGTTGTGGGGGATCTGAACCACGACGGTATCCATCAGACATGAAAGGAGCAAGACTCGGAGGAAGTGGCTGCGCAAAAGTCGAGTGCGTCATGTTTAGCGGATTGAAGATGTTATCGGCAACGTATTCGTCAAAGGGTCGACCCGACACACGTTGCACGATGTATCCGGCCAGTGCCGTTGCGTAATTCGAATACGCGGGGACTTTGCCTGGAGGATAAATGCGCGCCGGAATATGCGTTTTCAGATACTGACCTAAATTGGGGGTGGCGGAAGTAGTCGTGAACAGATCCTTGATTTGTTCCTCGAATCCCGGCGTATGAGTCATTATGTTTTTTAGAGTAATCGGCTGACCAAAAGCATCCGGGATTTTGAAATCGAGGTACTGGTTTACATCGCGATCCAGATCGAGCTTCCCTTGTTCAAACAGCTGCATGATGGAGGTCCAGGTGAAGAGTTTTGAAATCGAGCCGGGTCGAAACAGAGTTTCTTGCGGAGACACAGGCTGTTTCTTCTCGACATCTGCATAGCCGTAGCCCTTGGCAAACAGAAGTTTGCCATCCTTGACTACTGAAATTGTTGCCCCGGCAATGTCTGCCTGCTTGAGCTGCAACGGGACGATTCCATCCAGGAATGTTTCTACATCAACGGCAGTCATCTCGTGACTGTTGTTTTGAGCCGACTCCGGTTTCGGCGACTGCGATGCTTCTTTTTTTGTAAAAGCCGGGTTGTTAGGAACCTGCCCAATCACGAACGGCGCCAGCATCAGACCACCCAAAAGCAATGCGATCAGTTTTTTCACGACTAGGACTCCTGAAATATCACTACGAAACAATGCTCACTTCGCTACAACTGGTAGCGAGACGTATGACGCGTTGCGGCCGGAACGAAACACTCGCTGGGTTGCGGACTGAAAATCAGCTTCCTTTGCCAGGAAAATGTTCGGGACAAATTTCTGCGGATTTCGATCGTAAAGCGGGAACCAGGTACTTTGCACCTGCACCATTATTCGGTGGCCTTGAAGAAACGCGTGATTGTTCGTGTGAAGGTCGATTGCGTATTCGACTACCTGGTTTGCCGGGATAGGCTCCGGGTTCGTGAATGAGTTGCGAAAGCGGCCACGCAGAATTTCGTCTGCGATCATCAATTGATAGCCTCCCATCTTCGGGTCCTTGGGGTAGCTTTCGGGATAGACGTCGATCAGTTTGACGACCCAATCACTATCGGTACCTGACGTCGAGGCAGAGAGATGAGCAACTATGTCACCGGCAATAACCGTGTCTTCCTTCAACGGTTCGGTCTCCCATGTCAGGACATCTGGTCGATTCTGAACAAAGCGTTGATCCTCCACCAGCCAGGTTGACCAGCGCGAGCCGCCCTGATCCGCCGGATTGTAGGTTGCCTCGACCGGACGCTGCCTGTAAGGAACGGGGTGGTACGGATCGGAAACATAACTATCGAATTGCTCTTGTGTCCCTGAAGGAGGGTCGAATGAAAGTTGTCCGTTCTCGCGAAAGTAAAGCTTGCGATCGCTGACATTCCTCGGCGGCCACGCGTCGAACGAAGTCCAGCGATTCGAGCCGGTCTCAAACGTTCGCGCTTCCGGCTGATTGAGCTTTCCTTTGTCCTTTAAATAATAGGCAAACCAGGGATGAAAGATCTCCGCGCGAAAATATTGGCTGGCCGGGCTGCCAAAATCGATGTTGCCTAGCTTGTCGCCGGTGAGTCGTCCCCATCCGCCGTGATTCCACGGACCTGCCACAAGGACATTGACATGATTTGTGTCAGTCTTTTCCAGAATTTCATACGCTTTAACCGGGCCGTAAAAGTCTTCCTGGTCCCACCAACCGGCGACATGCATGATGGGTACTGTGACTTTCTTGAGTTGATTGGCTAGCGCCTGCTGTTGCCAGAATTGATCGTAGTTCGGATGAGAAACGAAGTTATTCCAGGTCGGTATTTTTCCATGAAAGTATTTCGCGTCCACGTTCGAGAGTGGCCCCAGCCGCAAATACCATTGATAGGTATCGTATCGATCAAAACTGAAATTCGATGTCAGATTTGACGATTCGAGCGCAAAACAATATTCGAAGCCATAGCTAAGTCTGAACGCGCCGTTGTGATGAAAGTCGTCGCCCAGGAACATATCGGCCGGAGTCGCTTCTTCGATAACAGCTTTCAGCGCCGGATGTGGTTCGAGCACAGCCATCACCACGAGCCAGCCCGGATATGACGTGCCAAACATCCCAACGCGACCGTTGTTGTTGGGAACGTTCTTAAGCATCCAATCGATCGTGTCGTAGGTGTCAGTGCCTTCGTCTATAGCCTTTGCATTGCCCGATTCGCGCAGAGGCCGCAGCATGACAAATTGTCCTTCCGACTTGAAACGGCCGCGAATATCCTGAAAGGCAAAGATGTACCCGTCTTCGATCAGCTCCTTCAAAACTCCGCTTGGGAAGGCGCGATAAGAATTGTCGATACCGTAAGGTGTTCGGTTGAAAAGAATCGGCAGCGGTCCGTTGTGCGACTTTGGTGTGTAAATTATCGTGTGCAATTTGACGCCGTCGCGCATCGGAACCATTTGCTCAATCTTTTCGAATCCGACGGGCGGGTCTGGCGGCTGATTGGTCTGCGCGTGAACGACTAGAGGGAAAAGAAATAGAATCGCAGTTAACGAAGTAGAGAGAGTTACGCCACGACATACATTGGTGGTCATCGAGATTCTCCGAAAGTCAGATGGTCTAATACACCCAAGCCGATCTGTGCCCGCATGAATCGAAACGTTGATTGGTCGCTTTGTCTAAGTCCGGCCAGGCAACTCTATGATTATTGAACCTTGCCTGGTCCCCACAACGCCTTCCCAGGTTTTGCGCCAGTGTGTTCGCCGTCCTTAAGGACCTGAACGCCGTTAACAAAGACATGTTTGACGCCGACCGACAGCTGATGCGGGTTTTCAAAGGTGGCGCGATCGGCGATTGTTTCCGGATCGAATACGACAACGTCGGCGAACATTCCGGCTTCGAGAAAGCCGCGGTGATCGAGACCCAGATTAGTCGCAGGCAATCCTGAAAGTCGCCGCACTGCTTCCGTAAGCGAAATCACTTTCTCTTCCCGGACATACTTCCCCAGCAACCTTGCAAAGTTTCCATAAGCGCGCGGGTGCGCCGCCGACTTTAGAAAAATGCCCTCCGGCGCAATCGACGCAGCATCTGAACCAAACGATACCCATGGCTGACGAATTTGCTTCTTGATGTTGTCTTCGCTCATTAAGAAGTAGATCGTGCCAATGCGCGACCGATCTTCGAGCACCAAATCCATGATCGTTTCGACCGGATCTTTGCCGCGCATGCGAGCGACTTCGGCGAGCGTCTTGCCGGTCAGCGGCTTTAGCTTTTCTGTTTTGAAGCTCGCGAGCAGGATTCGGTCTGGCGAGCCGCTGAGCAGATAAAGGTTCTCCCATTCATTAGTAGGTGTGCGAATCGCCTCGGCGATCTTCTTACGCGTCGCCGGATCCTGGAGACGTTTGTATGCAGCTTCACGCCCGCCATCGAATACCCACGGCGGCATGGCGGCGTCAAGGCCGGTTCCACCGGCAGGATAGGTGTACATATTGGCGCTAATCTTCACCCCTTGCCGGCGCGCATCCTCGATCATTTTGATCACCTGATCCATCTTCGGCCAGTTCGCTTCGCCGGAAGCCTTGAGGTGATAAATCTCCGCGGGAAGACCAGCTTCGCGACTGATGCGAATCGTCTCCTGCACGGCTTCGATCAACTGATTCCCTTCACTGCGCATGTGCGTCGTGTATTTGCCTTTGTATTTGGCCGCCACCTTGCAAAGCTCGATCAGTTCCTCAGTCTTGGCGAAGAAAGCAGGCGGATAGATTAGTGCGGTGGTAATGCCCAGCGCGCCCGCTTCCATTTCGCGTCGCACCAGTTCCCGCATCTGATCCAGCTGCGCGGGCGTCGGCGGTTTGTCTTCCAGGCCAATGACGTATTCGCGGATGGTAGCAGCACCAATGAACGACGCGACGTTTTGTGGAATGCCACGCTTTTCAAGATAGTTGAGATATTCGGCGAGTGTGGTCCATTCAATCTCGTACTTCACATCCCCCTGCGCTTCGCGTATTCGCCGCTTCATTTCGTCGTTCAGCGGGCCCATTGAAAGTTCGCCGAAAATCTGAGTAGTCACGCCTTGCTTGAGCTCGCTGAGAGAGCGAGGGTCGACAATCAAAGACGATTCGGAATGTGAAAGCATATTGATGAAACCCGGTGCTACCGCGAGGCCTTTGGCGTCGACAACCGTCGGCGCAACCGCCCGATTCAAATTTCCGATCGCGGCAATTCGATCGCCCTTGATTCCCACGTCGGCTTTGATAGGTGGATGGCCAGTGCCGTCGTAAACCGTGCCGCCTTTAATAATGATGTCGAAGGACTCGGGTTTTGAACTACCGGGCGTTTGTCCATGCGCCACCGCCATCAATGAAAGTCCCAGGATCAGGATGAGAGCCAGAAGTTTTCGTACGTTGGTTTTCATGTCTTTTGGACGATCAGTAAACAAGAGCGGAAAGTAGTTCCTTGTCATGACGCTTGTCGACAATTATTGAGGGCTCTGTACGCCGGTAGTGCTGCTGTACTTCTTCATCAAATCCATCGCCTTGTCTGCCAACTTGAACAGGTGCGGATGCGCGCGATTGCCGTTGGTGAGAATCGCAAAGCCGAGTTTGCGATCACGATTGCCGAGTAAGAAAGCGGTATAACCCGGCACGCTTCCGCTGTGGGCGAAGTAACGATCGCCATCGCGTACTTCGGCCCACCAGGTCAGTCCAAATCCAGCGGTTTCATTTCCCCAAATGCCTTCGATTCCGCCTTTGAATTGATCGTATTGACGCGTGAACATCTGCTCCAGCGTCTGCGCACTTATGATGTGCTTGTCTTTGAATGTTCCACCGTTGAGATTGGTGATTAGCCAGTTGGCTTGATTAAGTACCGTGCCATAAACAATTCCTGCGGGCCACACTGATGCTTTGAGTCGCACCGCTCCAACCTGGCTTCCGGTTTTTTCATCGACTGTATACGGAATCGCGAGTCTTTCTTCCATATCCGGTCGCGGCTCAAATGCCGTGCTGGTCATTTCCACCGGTGTGAAGATGTGTTCCTGTATGTACTGCTTGTAAGGCACGCCCGAAAACTTCTGCACCAGATACGCAACCAACGTAAAAGCCATGTTCGAGTATTCCACCTTGGTCAGCGGCGGCTTTGTTACCTTCAACGATTTCCGCAGATAGTCTTCCAGTGAAGGCGGCACCGTATCACCCCAAACGGGAAATGGGCCAAAATCCCCGGGCAAGCTGGAAGTGTGCGTCAGCAGATGACGAAATGTGATCGGATGCTGCGGGTCTTCACCTTCGATCTTAAAATCGGTTAGATACTTATTGACCGGATCATCAAGTTTGAATTTGCCTTGCTCCATTTGCTGAAGCAGAGCGACCGTAGACATCGTTTTGAACGTCGACCCGATCAAATAAACGGTATTCGGCGTTGCCGGAGTGCGCGCCCAAAGATTTGAGTAACCGTAAGCGCTCGTCCAGATCACCCGATTACCTGAGACCAGCGCGACTGATGCCGAGGGAATATTTCCTGCGAGCAGCGTGCGCTGAATCTCAGGTTCAAGTTCCGTTATAACACGCTCGACGTTGACCGTCTGGCCACTTGCCAGCGCGGCAACCTCAAGAATTGCGACGGCCAGAATAGCGGTGCGAAGGACGAACTTGCGGAAGCGTCTCATTGTTAGTTCTTGTTGCTGACAGACCGCTATCTGTTGCGACTCGTTCGCGGCTTCGATATTCGATCAATCGGGGCCGGTCTTGGGACTCTTCGAAGCGGATTCTGCTCAAGAAGTTTCATAGCTTCCTGCGCCGCTCGCTCGATCTGCGGATCGTGTCCATTGATCACCGCAGACGGAGTGTATTCAACCTCAATGTCCGGCGGTACGCCTTCATTCTCGACCGCCCACTTCCCGGAGAGATCGTAAAACGCCAGAATGGGCGCAGTGATGCCGTTGCCATCGATTATTGCGGGAACACCAAGTGTGCCAACCAGCCCGCCCCACGTGCGCGTGCCGACCATCGGCCCAAGTTTCCGTTGATGGAACATGTAAGGCAGGGCATCGCCGCCGGAGCCCGCCGACTCGTTGATGATCATCACCTTCGGTCCGTAGATTCCGGCAATGGGTGACGTCGATGGTTGGCCATCGCGCTGCACGAAATAGCCCATCAGTTTCCGATCCAGCTCGTTCACGATGTAATCGGCAACCTGACCACCATGATTGTATCGCTCGTCAATGATCGCGCCTTCTTTGTCCTGTTGCGCGTAGTAGTAGCGAGTAAAGTATGTGTAACCGGGCCCTCCCGTGTTAGGAAGCCAGACATAAGCCAGGCGTCCGTTGGAAAGCTTATCAACCAACCGCCGATTGTCTTCTACCCAGGCGCGAGTGCGTAGGCCGTCCTCGCTGGGTACCGGAGTCACGGTGATGACGCGCGAGCCTTCCATCGATGGGTTCTTGCCGACGCGAATCAGCGTCTGCCGCCCGGCGGTGCCTTCGAACATGCTGTAAAGGTTGGTGGGCGGAGCGAGCGCGCGGCCATTTACTTCCAGCAGGTAGTCACCTTCGCTCACTTGAATCCCGGGTGCGCTAAGAGGTGCTCGCAAATCGGGGTTCCAATTTTCGCCGGTATAAATTCGCTTGATTCGATAGTGTCCGTTCTCGATCGCGAAGTCCGCTCCCAACAACCCGACGGACACCGGATCTTCGCCGGGAACGTCTCCCGCTCCGGTCAGGTACGAGTGCCCCACCGTCAACTCGCCGCCCACCATCGCTACCAAATAGTTCAGGTCTGCTCGATGACCCACGTAAGGAAGCAGCGGTCTATATTTTTCATAGATTGCCTGCCAATCATTCCCATGAAACTTCGGATCGTAGAAGTATTCGCGCTGAATGCGCCAATTCTCGCGATAAATCTGTTCCCATTCGGCGCGCGCATCGACTCGCATCTCGAGTTGCGCCACGTTGAGAGGCCCATCGCCGACCTTTACCGGAGCAGGGCGATCGGTTGGAACAATTCCCCAACTGTTGGGAGCAACACCTTGGTAGAGCAGTTTCTTTTTGTCGTTTGAAAGTGAATATGAGCGAATACCTTCAAGGAACGGCGCGGCGGTTCGCTCTCTTAGTTGGTAGCGTTGCAGGCGAAGCGATGGCTGCCCGGGAGCAGTTGGTTCGGTGTAATAGAAGCTTCCCGCAGCACCGGCGGTAAGGCTGCCATAGTCCCCTGCGGGAATATTAATCGCCAGTATTCGCTGAGTTATGCGGTCGAAGTCGATACTAACATTCACTGTCTTCGGCGCAGCCGGCGGCGGTTGAGGCGGCGCAGCTTCTGCCGGCGCCGGCGTTGCAGGTTTGGCCGGTTCATCGCCGGTCTCGGGCAAAAGTGGCGATGGTTCGCTGGCACCGAGGACCGCAAGATAAATGGCCCGCCGCACGGGCCGATCGATCGAACTCATTTCAAGCCATCCGGTACTTGGTCCATAGTTTGTGCTCGCCATGAAATAGAGATACTTACCTCCGGCATCAAACGCGGGCGAGATCGAATCCGCGAGTCCATCGGTGATTTGGTGAGACTTCTTATCGACCAGCGAATAAACGAAGATGGCTCGGAGATGGCTCGGCAGATTCTTCGAGTAAGTGATCCATTTTGAATCCGGTGACCAACTGGCATCGAACGACCGGATTGGATCAGGATAATTGTCGGTGTCAATCTTCGTAGCGTTTCCGCTCGACACGTCGATGGTCCAAAGATTGCGATGATTGTCTTGAAGCAGAATCTGACTTCCATCTGGGGACCATGCAGGCGCCGAGAAGAATGCTGTTGATGGCAGCGCGATGGGTTTTGGCGTAGTGACTCCTAACGGATCTCCAAGCATAAGTTGATACTCACCACTCGCGTCTGACAACCATGCGAGCCGAGCACCGTCGGGGGACCAGGCTGGGCTGCGATCGTTCGCGCCTGAACTCTGAGTGAGGTTTCGATAGTCGCCCTTTTCCGCCGGCACCGTAAAAATATCACCGCGCGCCTCGAATGCTGCGCGAACTCCGGTCGGCGATAACGTTGCATTGCGGATCATGCTCGCAACTTTCTTGAATTGAGGACGAGCCCAGGGCAGATCTCCGGTTACTTCTATGTTGAGTCTTTGTGGTTTGCCGGATCCTGCATCGACGAGATAAATGTAGCCAGCCTGTTCGTAAACGATCGCGTCAGGACCCGCTGATGCAGTCATTATGTCGAAGTCATCGTGATGACTGAGTTGCTTAACTTGTTTGGTGTCGGTGCTGTATGAGAACAGGTTCGTAGTGAAATTTCGGTCCGATAGAAAGTAAATCGTGTTGCCAATCCACATCGGAAGCGTATCGTTGCTGTCCTCCCACGGAAGTTTCTCGACTGAGTAGTCCGCCAGATTCATCACCAGGATCGGATGGGTACGGCCACCCCGATAGTGTCGCCACATACTCGTCTCGTACCAGTCGGGTATGAAAGCAGTCTGAAACTCTTCATAAGCTATTCGTCGGCCGTCGGGTGAGTAGGAAGCACTGAAGGCGCGCGGCATCGGCAACGGCTCTGGAAATCCACCGTCAACGCTTACCGTCCACAGGCGAACATAAGATTGTTGTGGTGCAGTGTCTCGCGACGAAGCGAAGATCACGCGACGCCCGTCAGGAATCCATCCGCGCACGCGATCGATCCCGGGATGATAGGTTAGCCGCTTCGGATCACCACCGCCGGTAGGGACAACATAAACGTCAGTGTTTCCAGCAACCGTAGCGCTGAAAGCGATCTGCGAACCATCCGGAGAGAAATACGGATCAATTTCGGCGCCCTGAGTGGACGTCAAGCGCCGCGCTTGTCCGCCGGCACGGGCGACCACCCAGAGATCGCCCGCATACTCAAACGCCACTGAGTCTCGACTCACGGTCGGGTGACGAAGCAAACGCGTTCCCTGACCAGACGCAACGACGCCCGCGATCAGGCACAGCACTGCCCCATAAATCAAATCTCGAATGTTCATAAGATGGCTCCCAGAGAAATGCTAGAACTCGAGTCTTACTCCGAACTGACCTTCGCGCCCCGGCAGCACCTGCTTCAACGCGCCGAACGTGAGGTTGGCATTTGTGGTTGTAGTTTCCACTGCCGCGGGATTCTGCCGGTTGAATAAATTGAAGAACTCGAACAGCACTTGCAGTTTCGCGCGTTCGCTCAGATTGAAGCGCTTGGCGAATCGCATATCGAGATTTACATAGGGCTGCGAGCTGAAAGCATTCCGGCCGGGAATTAGATCGATACCGTTGAAGGTCCCATCGCCGTCGGGATCAACGTTCGACCCAGTGCGGCTGTAGTGAAATCCGCTTTGTGCCCGAAAGATACCGCTCAGTTGGACTTGCCAGGGAAGTTCGAGCAATCCGTTAACCTGGAAGGTGTGATTGAGCGATAGATCAGATGGCCCCTTGTCCCGGTCGGGACCATAAACGAACGTGTTCGCCTGCTGGACCAGCCTGCCGTTGGTCCTCACATATGGACCATTCGCATTGGTCATGAGCACGCCATTCTCAACGCTGGAAACTGTCGGCGCGATTCCGATGAAACTGTCTGAAGGAAGCGAGTTGATCCCCAATTGGTTGTCAATCTCTCGGGCGTAAGCATAGTCACCGTTCAAGATGAATCGATGGCTCAAGCGCTTATTGAAACTAATAATCAGACCATCGTAGATACCTTTGTAAAACGGACCGAAGGTGTTGATGGCGCCTGCGGTAAACGGTGGCAGAAAGGTGCGGGTGCCGGTGCGCGAGACAAACGAAATGTTCGACTCGCGCGTTCCCAACAGATCATGCATGTTCCGATGGTAGTAATCTACCGCAACTACCAGATCCCTACCGATCTCACGCTGTACGCCGATGCTGAAGCTGTTGGTGAACGGCGTGCTAAAAGAGCTGTCGATGCTGGTAGGTAGAATCTGTGCCGGAATAGCGGGATGAGTCAACGTGCCAAATGGCCCCCAGAAGAAGAA
>JBKPCC010000100.1:0-11055 GCA_046727215.1 Acidobacteriota bacterium | reverse complement strand
ATCAGGCGCCCGCAAAGGAACGTACCTCGGCTTTGCATCCGAAAGGATGGCGTCGGGAGCGTAATTCTCATAAAACGGCTCGAAGACAATTACCTCTTCACCAGGATCGACGGTGGCCATCATTGCGGCGATCATTCCCTCTGTCGAGCCGCATGTGACGGTGATCTCTGTTTCAGGATCGATATCGAGTCGAAGGTACCAACGGGTCTTGCGTGCGATGGCTTCGCGAAAGTCTTTTGCCCCCCACGTAATTGCGTACTGATTGATGTCGTTCTGGATCGCCTGCATTGCGACACGCTTTATGTCTTCAGGCGCTGGAAAGTCAGGAAATCCTTGTGAGAGGTTTACCGCTCCGTGTTTCAGGGCTTCGCGAGTCATCTCGCGAATCACAGATTCAGTGAAGAGACTGGCCTTTCGGGAAACGCGGGAATGTTTCGAGCTAACAGGTGTTGTCATGGGTCACTTCAATTGTAACTAGAACTTTTGCTTAACTAAAAATAATCTTCCGCCAATCGTAATCCTTCCCGTCCGGCCCACTCCGCTTCCGTTCGGGGAAACAGAAAAATCGATGGTATCGCTGCCGATTCCAACGCTACGCGATGGCAGACCGATCCATGGAACATCGCTAACTGCGTTCCAGCCGCACCTTTGTTCTGCAACGATCTTGATAGTGCCACCTCCGCCAATACTGGAAATAGATTGTTGTAAGGGAGCAAGGGCGTAGGTGCAATCTGCGCCTAATCCGCCGTCCTGCACGATAAATACCGTTTGACCCGCAACGCTCAGCGTGCCTTGACGGGCAGCTCCACTCACATTGTCTTGAAATGCGAAGTTTATGGCGCCGGCTCCTGTCGCGCTTGAGGGAGAGGTGATGACGATCCAACTGTCGTTTGAGACAGCTGTCCAACCGCACGAACCGCCGGCGGCGACGTTGACCGATCCGGTGCTGCCGCTGCTCGAAAAGTACAGACTGGTTGGACCGATTAAATAAGAGCACGGGTCATCATTGAGAATGGTGCACTGGCCCTGAGCGTCTGCGATAGTCGCATTTGCCGCGTTGTTAAGGTTTACAAAGAAAGTTTCGTGCGGCTCCACTGCGGTATCACCGTTGACTGTGATCGTCACTGGCTGCGATGTTTGGCCCGGCGCGAATGTTACCAGCCCGCTACTTGAAACATAATCGCTGGCGGAATTAGCTGTGCCATCGGCAGTAGCAAACTGCACAGTCACTGTCTGCACACTCGCGGGCGACAGTGTGACCGTAAAATTCGCAGTCGTTGTTCCAGAATTGCCTTCGGTTACGGACACATCATTAATCGCAATTGTGGATGGACCAGAATACTGAATACGCGACAGTGAATTGGTGCCGCGTGCCAGGTAATAAAGACTGCCATCGTTGCTAACCATTAGGTCCACCGGTGATGAAATACCAGTAGCGAAAGCTGTTGAACTTGGAATGGGCGGCGCGGTATTTGGATCGACGTACCGAATAAAGCCGGTGCAAAGATCGGAAAAAAAGTATTTACCAATGTACGTGGTGGGAAACTGGGAAGTTGTGGGGTTATAAAATGCGCCGCCCACGATCGCACAGCCAGTTGGTGTGCCGGTAGTGTGGTTATAAACGTAAATAGGCGCCCGATAGTCCACCGGCGGTGTCCCACTGCACGACTGCCCCTCACAAATGGCCCACCCATAGTTAGAAGGTTAAGTGGATCCGGGTTTATGCGTAGCAACTTCCCAAGCAGGTTCGCGAATGTTTGTGCGTTTGCGCTATTAGCATTCTCTCCGACCGCAATGTAAAGCTTGCCATCGGGTCCAAAGTGAATTGCGCCGCCGTTATGATTGGTTGCGCTGGAAAGATTGTTCAGATCGAGGACAATCAATTCGCTGCCGGGCACAACGACATCGCCATTTGCCGTAAATCTGCTTACACGGTTGTGGATGGCAGGCGTTGTCGCCGTGTAATACACGTATACAAACTGATTGTTGAGAAAATTCGGATCAAACGCGACACCAAGTAGTCCACGCTCACCCACTGAACTAACCGTAACCGTTAAGAAAGGTGTCGCTAACAACGCACCATTTTTGATAACACGAAGATTGCCTCCCTGCTCGCAGACAAAGATGCGTCCATCAGGCGCGAGCGCCATAGCGGTGGGATTCGAAAGACCAGTGATTTGAGTTTCAAAAAAGCCGCCGGGCAAAGTTGCGAGAGGACCGGGCGCTACCGATGTGGACGTGCCCTGGTAGGACGCTGCCCACGTTGCGGTAGCCACTGCACTCGCAACGACTAAAATTGAGATAACAGCGACGGACCTGATGCGAGGTCCACGACGAACGGCAGAACGGCCAGGCAAGCTTTTCTCCAGTCCCACAGGGAGTTACTAGCCAGAACTTCTATGGATCAGAGACTTATTTATTTGCGCGTAAATCTTTGCAGACGTGAGTTGAGCCTAACGAGAACTCAAGTCCTCTGTCAACGTCGATCCGACATTAGGGAATGATCTCTTCACCCGCGGCTTGACGTCGCAGTTGATCGATGATTGAACGAATGGCGGGGGCGAGGCTGCCGTTCGGCGCTAAGGCCAGATAGTGTTCGTATGCCGCGACTGCTTCTTTGTATTTTTGCACCCGTTCGTAAGAAGCACCCAACAGCTGATAAATGATCGGCTCGGTATCGGAAAGTTGATCGATTGCCTTCTGATACTCGCTAATCGCTTCAGCGTACTGTCCTTTTTCTTCAAGTATACGTGCTAAACCCACGTGCGCTTCCGGTTGAAACCCGCCTGCCTCTCTGATTGCCCGGCGAAACGAAGCGATCGCCTCATTTGTGAATCCTGCCTCGCGATTGATTCTGCCTTCGACTGCGGAAGCCTCGGGATAAACGGGACGGTAACGCCTTGCCGCATCGATTTCCGCCAACGCGTCATCCTGCTGATTTAGATCCATCAGCAACCTTGCCAGACCAACATGTGCAGCTGGGAAAGCGGGTCGAATCTTCAGCGCTTGTCGATACAATTCCGCGGCCTGCCGTTTGTCAGCATCGTTTTTGGCGGTCTCGCGAGCTTCTTCAGCTTGTTGAAACAGTAGTTCTGACTGATCCGTCGTTGGTACCAATCTCACGGTGACGGTTTTGGTACCGGGGAGCACGGGTTTCGTAACTTCTTTAAAGCCTTTCGCGCGGACGCGTAATGTGTGATGGCGAGCGGATACTTTTGAAAGTGATAATTTACCCGAACTGTCCGTTACTCCCCGGCGGATTTCATCAATCCACACCGTTGCATTAGGTTCGCTCATTACGACCAGGGAAGTTTGCGCCGGTGGTGTTGTGGAGCTGCGTTGTCCGAGTAGAGGAGAGTAGATGCAGCAGGAAAAAAATATCGAGGCAAAAACTGAAAGACACCTTCTCATAATGCTGAATACTACTCTTCGTGTTCTTCAGTCCCGATGCGCCGCTTGCGGACTGTCGGGTTTTCAGTCGGTGTTGCGCCTGCGGCCGGCGGTACAGTCACTGCATTACTACCAACTTCGGGCCGAAACTTTCCATTGGCGTCGTACAGTCGTTGGTACTGCAGCCGGTTGCGCACCACACCTTGCACATAGCCGCGCGTCTCTTTGAATGGAATCGCCTCGACCCATTCATCCAACTCAGCAGGTAATGAAGCCCGCCATTGCGGCACACGAAGCGGTCCCGCGTTGTAAGCTGCGGCTACGTATTCAATACGGCCGAACTTGTCAATTTGATCTCGCAGATACGCGGTGCCGAGCTGAATGTTGAGCCTTGGCTCATACAGCGAGTCAGCAGTTATTGTGCGATCCACGCCATACTTTTTGGCAGTCAGCCGGCCGGTCGGCACCAGCACTTGCATTAGTCCATAAGCGCTCGCAGGTGAGCGAGCGCGCGGGTTGAATACTGTTTCCTGGCGAATTAACCCGGCGACTTGAAATGGATCCAGACTTCTTGCACGCGACTCCTGCACAATGATGTCCCAGTATGCGAGCGGATAAAACACGTCCCACTGCTCGCGCGTCATTTCCTCAGGCTTCATCTGTGAATAATCTGGAAAGCTTCGCCTCAACGCGTTCAACGCTCTTACGTTGTCTTCTTGTGAACGATAGATCTCCGCTATTGCGAGGTTAATGCGAGGACTGTCCGGAGCAGCCCCAGCAACCACGTCCAATTCCTTCAGCGCCCAATCGTCCATACCCACGTTCGAAAGCTGGTCGGCCTTGACCATCGGCAGATCAGCTTCGCTGCCTAGAGATTCCTCTGCGACAGTTACGGTTTGGAGATTTGCGACAGCCCGAGCAACAAGTGACTCAGGCGGAAAACTTTTTGATGATGGGTTTCGCGGCAGGGCATCTAAGCGCTGCTTAGCCAGATAGCCATACCAATTTGCGTCATACCTACCAAGCATTGCCTGGTACAATTCACGGGCCTCTGCAAGCTTTCCGGCTCGTTCTGAATCTCGCGCAGCCCAGTATCCCGCTCGGCCCCTATTGTCAGTGTTTTTGTCCGCATAGACCGCAAGATGCTCTGTCAGCATTCGCGAAGACAGTTGAAAATCGCGCGCTTCATGTGCCTTCCATGCAAGATCGAATTGCGCCTGAGCTACTTCAGGTGAGCCTGCGTATGTTGTGGTCGCGGTTTGAAGAAAGTAGGACGCATCAGAGGAGTTCTTCGCATCATCTGCGATGTTCCCAACCGCCACTAACGCTCGAGGTGTGAAACTACTGTTTGGAAAACTGCGGCGTAGTTCTTCGAGCGTTGGCTTCGCCTGGTCCCACTGCCGCGCGCGTGCATAGGTCTGAGCCAAAAAGTAGAGACCTTCAGCACGGGTTTCGCCGGCTGACGTTGGAATCGCGTTCAAGCTTGAAATCGCTTCTGCCGTTCTGCGCGCATTAAACGCGCTGATACCTAGGCGCAAATGCCGTTCTGGAGTAACGGTGGCCGGAAACTTTGCAAACGCCTCGGTATAGGCTTGAACTGCGTCATTGAATTTCCTTGCGTTGTAAAGGCGATCCGCTCGCTCGCGCGCCTCATCAATGTTGGTGGGCGACGTATTTGATCCAAGACGAACAAGCGCCTTTGCTGCTTCAGCGCTTTCGTCAGCGGCGGGAGCAAAGAAGTACAGTCGGCGATACGCCGCTAATGCCTTGCTGGAATCTGAAACTTGCTCTGCGGCCCGAGCGGTCAACAACAACGCTGCACCGTCGTCTTTGGCGACCAAAGGCTTTAGCGCGAGCGGAACGGCGGAGCTCTGGTTTTCTTTCAGCAACAGTTCAGCAATGCGAAGTGTCGCATCGCGCGCCCTCAGCGACGACGGATACTGATAGATTAGCTCCTGATAGATGGATCGTGCTTCGAGCGTTTTGCCGGCCTGGTCCAATGCTTCTGCACGCATGAACAAAGCGTAATCACCCAAACTGCTATGATCGTTAATAACACTCGCATCCAGGAGAGCTGCCGCCGCTGCGTAGTCTTTAGCATTCAGCTTGATACGAGCATGAACTAGTCTTGCGAGTGCCGCGGCCTTTGTCCGGGGAAAGTCAGATTCAATGCGAGCGACGACGTCCTCGGCCGGCAAGACTCCGTTGCGGGTCATTGCTCGAAGATTTTCGAGTGCTCTTGCCTCGGCGGGTGATTGCTGCCGGGTGAGGCAGCTTGCGGTCATGAAGGGCGGGAGCGAAGCACCGACTACGATCGCCAACCCAATCACAATTAGGTAGAGTCGATACTTGCCTAATCTCCTGGCCAAAAACAACCTCTAAAAAATTTAGAATTTAGAAATTAGAGAATTTTAGAATTTCGAAAACGAATAGATCCAATAGGTCCAACAGGTCCTATGTCACCACAAAACCGTCCAAACACGAAATGCAAAATTCTAAATTCTAATTCCTAAATTCTAAATTCCAATTTACGTTAAGCATTCACAGTCGCCCCGGGATAACTTGCGCCAAGCCGGTTGGCGTCTCCTTCGGCAAGCGTGTTCACCAGCTCGTGATGAAAATAATCATACCTCAATGCCACTTCCTGCTTCACCCGTTTGTCATACATTTCCCGTGAGCGATCAATGTATTCACGAAGCCGATCGTACAGATCGCCTTGTGAGCGGCCCTCGATAACTTTCTGTTCGTTGTACAACTTGATCTCTGATACCAGAAGGCGAGCGAATCGACGGGCATCGTTGTGCAGACGACGTTCTTCGTCGCTATCGACGGCCACCGGCAGCTCCGCATCCATCCCGTACCGTCGTCTTGAACCGAGGGGAGTCGCAGCTGGCTCGCCTGACGCGGGCTGGAAATCTCTGTGGGGACTTGCCGCCTCCGCACCCGTAGGTTCGGCAACGATGGGTTCAGCACTTATAGGCTCCGTGCTGACCGGCTCTGCATGCTCAAAGGAACGCTCCGGCACAGCATCGCGGGCCGGTGTTTGAGGACGCACCGTGTCGATATACGATTCCTGAGGCGTATAGGCAGGTTCCTCGTACTCACGTGTGGGCGTGTAGCCAACATGTGAATCAGCAGACGATGGTTGCGCATCAGCTGAAGCCGCCGGTTTCGCACCTCGTGACATAGACGTCAACTCAACTGCCATTCCGGCAACGCGCGACAACGTTTCAAGAGCTTCGAGATTGATTGCTTCGGAATCAAGCCCCGCTGAGTCAGCGTAAAGAACAGCAACAACGCGATTGCGGACTGTGAGCGGGATCGCGACAAGCCTCTGTGGTGGTTCATCACCAAGCCGGTTCAACAACAAGTGATCTTCGGCGTGGGAGCCGGGTCCACCACTCCAAGTGTCCTTTGATTTCACAACTCCGCCAATTACCGTGTCCACATCCATGCTCAGAGTGATCTGCTGAATTGCCTGGTCCCCGACCGTTCCCTCGAAGCCTCTGGCCCGCCATCCGTTCGCTTGATTTGCCTTGATTACAAAAAACGCAATTCTCGGCGCAAACGAAGCGGCGCGATTCACGAGCGCCTTAAGGATGTCCGCCTGGGAGTGCTGTGTGTAGATCTCTTCGATAGCAGCCTTGACGATTGCCATATCACTCGAAGCCTTAGCTCGAGATGATTCGGAGGCAGCCAAATCGACGCCCTTCTCGTGGGCAGCGCGAAGGTGTTCGAGGATCGACGCCGTGAGTGAACCGTCCATTTGCACTTCAGACTGACGACGCAGCAATTCGCTGATAGATTCGTTCAGCTGGTTCTGAAGTTCTGATATCTCTTGTTTTATTGAACTAAGACGTCCCTCGATGTAGCTCTCGATCTCGTGGCGCAAGCTATCTTCAAGTTGTCCGGTCACCACAGTTCGTTCCTCCGTTTATGTCGGGGTCAAGGCAAGGATTGTAACCCGGTATTAACTCTTCTGGTCGAGGATACTCAAAGGGCAGAAAAGTCACTTCAGCGATTATGGACGGGCAGGAATCAGCGAGTCAAGAAATGCTTCTTGTGTGGGTTCTGGGTCAGTTTAGCCAGGCGAGTTCAGAGTTGACGTTTTTCAACTAATCGGCGAAGCGAAAATTAATAACTCCAAACCGACCCATTTTTCGTTCTTGCGGATCCTTCGGTCCGTGCCCGATTTGTCGCGGCACGATCCGTCTCTTTAGGATTATGGACGGGGCATAATAGGGGAGTCAAGAAAATGTTTTTGGCAGGGGCGCTGGTCGTGGGTTCGCGAACCTGGAAAAACTGCGAAATTTGGGTGGTTTCAAAGCCATTTTCAACGTAAGCTATGGCTAAATGTCACGCCGGTCCTGAATCGATGCCGTCGAGAATTCTCATTGCTGACGATTATGAGGACAACCGCGAACTGCTCAGACTGATGCTCGCGGTTGCAAAATACGATGTCCTCGAAGCAGCGAACGGTCAGGATTGTCTGAAGCTGGCGATTAGCGAACAGCCTGACCTGATACTAATAGACCTCTCGATGCCGGTTTTGGACGGATGGGGCCTTTTTGCTGCGTTGAAATCCAATGAACGGACTGCAAGAATCCCCTGCGTTGCGGTGACCGCCTACCCGGAATCAGACCGCAACAAAGCCCTGGACCGAGGTTTCAGTGCCTATCTGACAAAGCCGTTTCGAAGCGGTGAGTTGCTGGAAACAGTGCGCGATTTGCTGGAAAAAAGGAGAGCCAAGGACGGTTCTGGGCCTGATTTTGCCGACGGGCACAATTAAAGATCGATAGACCTCAAGGTTACCTCAAGAATTCCTCAACCGGCCTCGATTATCTTTAGCGACAGCTTATCTGTTAGGCGTGAGGCGGGGGCGCTCAGATTTGCGTTCGCCGGGGAGATAGAAAGTACGAATCTTGGGCTGGTTGAGTCAGAGAAGCGACCAACGTCCTTTGTTGGGGTGTCGGGCTCCTCAATAAAGGTCCCGCTTCAGGTTCTGACTCATTCGAAGGTCGCCGGGTGCGGGGGACATCCGGCGACCGTTTTTTGTGAGTCTGAAATGGTGAGTTGCCGGTAATCGACTACTTTTCCGAAATCACCACTTGTTGAATTGTTGGCGGCAAAGGATGTAACTCGCTTCGCGAAAAACCAGCGTTGCCAAACATCCGTTCGAGCTGAGAGAAGGTGTAGGCATCGCCGCCGCGCGTTTCGGCCAGCATGATTACACTGAAGGCCGCTGCGTCCGGAGGTGTGATTCGGTCTTCGTTTGGAATGAACTCGACCGTAACTGCCCTTCCATCCTGCTTGAGTGCTGCGTGAACTTTTCTCAATAGGCCCTCACACGTGGCGATATCAAAGTGGTGCAGAAAGTTTGTCAACAAAACGATGTCGTAACCATCACGGAAGTCGGCGTCAAATGCGTTTCCTTCTATGGTTGAGTAGCGATCTGCAACGCCGGCTTTCGCAGCGTTTTCTTTTGCCACTCCGAGCACGTTCGGCCAATCCAACGCCACAATTTCAACGCCTGGATTCTTTTTAGCGAAAGCAATTCCATAGAGTCCGTGACCAGCGGCGATATCCAAAATCTTTAGCTTTTGATTCGCCGCTGGGTCAACGACGTTTGCAGTCAATTGTGCGGTCATGGTCATGAGCGGCGCCATTGCACGCGCGAACTTTACCCACACGGGGTGGTCCGGAGTGACTATTCCGTCTGGAGACGTAACGGTTCCTCCTTTTCTAACGGCTTCCGCGAAGGTCTTGAAGTTATCCGTCAGGGTTGGTGAAAGGAGGAATTCTATCGCCCCGCCCAGGTAAGCAGGCGAATTACGATCGAGAAAGACAGCAGAATCTTGTGTGAGGCTGTATTGCTCTCCGGATTTAGTGAGGAATCCCATAATGGTTAGAAAGTCACAAAGAATGCGGATTCCTCTTTCTGAACTCTGACATTGCTTCGCGATTTGCTCACTTGTGACTTTTCCTTGGCCAATTGCAGTGAAGACATCTAATTCAATGGCCGCTTTAAGTGCTTCCGTGCGTTGATACGCATTGGCCGTTTGGAAAAAAAGTTGTGGAGATGGTTGTTGTGCTGCTGGGCTAGACATATGTTTTTCCTTTCTATGAATGAAGACGGCTTTTATGGTTTTTCGTATTATTTAGTGTAATTTCGTGGATCTCGTTTTCTTCTCACGCGTAAATCGATCCACGAAATCACGCTAAAAATACACGAAACACATCTATCATTTGTGAACGTACGATAAAAATCGATACTTGAATAATTCGCGTGCATAGTTCAACAATGCCAGATGTCACTGACGATTCGAAGTGGTTGGAAGTTACATAGGAAGACCCTTTTTGGCAATGGTCTCCATGATTTCACTGAAGCGGTCGAGTTCGGCGAGGGTGGTATACACGTTTGGAGTTATGCGCAATCCGCGAAATTCCTCATGGACGATGGGCGTCGTAAAAATGCGATGCTTGTCGAATAAGTAGTTTCCGATTTGGACTGGATCAATTCCTTCGATATCAACGTTGGCGATAGCGCACGACTGGGCGGGATCAAACGAGGTGTTAAAACGCACGCGTGGCACGTCTTTGAGCTTATTCATCCAGTAGCGGGAGAGGTATCTTAATCGCTCTTCTTTGCGTTTCCCGCCGATCCCGCGATGAAAAAGAATCGCTTCCCCGATGGCCAGTCGAGGGGCAGCAGAATGTGTTCCTACCTCCTCAAATTTGCGGATGTCAGTTGCTTGTTTTGGCTCGGCTGCCATAAGCGGCCAAATCTTTTCTATGCGATCTCTTTTGACGAAGAGCAGCCCCGTGCCTTTTGGCGCAAAAAGCCATTTGTGCAGGCTAGTCCCGAAGTAGTCACAGCCTAGATCCTTTTGTCTGAAATCGAATTGCGCGAATGAATGCGCGCCATCAACAATTGTTTCAATTCCCCTTGCTCGCGCCATGTCACACACAGCTTTAACTGGCGTTATCTGGCCGGTGATGTTGATTTGATGAGCGATCAATATGACGCGAGTGCGGTTGGTGATTCCGCGTTCAAATGCGGCGGTGATCTCATTCAGGTTCTTTGGCGGGATGGGAATCTGAATCAACTTCAGGACCAGACCCTCACGTCGTTCACGTTGTCGAAGGGTGGTGAGCATTCGCGGGTAATCTTGCGTCGTCGTGAGTATTTCGTCGCCGGATTTGAGATCCATTCCCATCAACAGAATCTCGAGTGACTCGGATGCGTTCCTCGTGATGGCTATTTCTTCACGGTCGCATCCGAACATTTCTGCCAGTCCGGTTCGAATCGTTTCGGACTGTGGCTCGAGGATTTGCCACATCGTATAGGCTGTCGCATCTTCCTGCTGCCAGATGTAGCGGACCAGGGCTTCAGTAACAATGCGTGGGCTCGGTGATACGCCGCCGTTATTAAGATTTATGATGCCTCGTGTCACCGAAAACGAATTCTGAATCGCAAACCAGTAATCTTCATCACCAGCTACTTGTTCGGCGGTGAGATGCGCCGTTCTTTTTGTCGCTGCTTCTACCTCATCGAGCATTGCGCCAACTGCCGGCACCGAAAGCGCAGCCAACCCAAGCCCGCGCCCGGCACGAGCCAGGAAATCTCGCCGCGTGGTCTGTCGCATACTCAATCTCGGCATTTCG
>JBKPCC010000099.1:0-106449 GCA_046727215.1 Acidobacteriota bacterium | reverse complement strand
GGTCGCGATGTGATGGACAAGGGTGAGAGTCTCGCAGGTTGGGAAGGGCGGTTTACCCCCGCTGCTGAACTACTCACAACTTGAATTGAATGAAGCGAGGTTCACTATAGCAATCGCGGTTGAATTTGCCGCAGCTTGAGCGGGGGTAAACCGCCCTTCCCAACCTGCGAGACTCTCACCCTTGAGCGTCAGATCGCAACCTGAATGCCTTTCCAAGTCCCGATGTCCCCGAGTCCCCGTGTCCCTGAGTCCCCGTGTCCCCGCGTCCCCGTGTCCCTGAGTCCCCGTGTCCCCGCGTCCCCGTGTCCCTGAGTCCCCGCGCTCCCGCATCTTTTAAGCGTGTTGGTGTGGGTGCTGATAACGCTCGATGTCTTCAGCGTCATACTGGTCGATGTGGTCACAGACAGGGCAACGCCATGTATAAACAGCCTCGATTTCAGATTGGCCCTTTGATGGATCTCGAAGCAATGGACCTCTTGTCTTACAGTTGTTGCAGGTCACTACGAAATACCATTCACCGGGCTCGCAAACGTGCAAAGGCATGGGGGCACCCTCTTGAGTTAAGTTTACGGAAACGGCTGCCAGTGTCGGCGCTTATAGTTCAAGGAAAAGTAAGCAGTCAATACGGTTTCGTACGGTCCCTGGTGCACAAAAAGCGCGAATCGCTTGGGTGCAAAAGCTGTCGCTTTCGAAATCCTGCGCCGCACTGCGTTAATCCATTTCACGTTCGCGCGACTTCAAGGTATCATTCAAAGTTTGCAAACCTTGCCGGATTCCCGTCCGTGCAGGCTGCAGCTGTTACATATGCCTGAAGAAGCTATACAGGTCCGGGGGGCCCGCGTTAACAATTTAAAGAACGTTTCGTTCAACATACCGATCAATCAAATGACGGTTGTGACCGGCGTCAGCGGCTCAGGGAAGTCATCGCTTGCTTTTGACACAATCTATGCAGAAGGGCAGCGGCGGTACGTAGAATCGCTTTCCGCATACGCACGGCAATTCCTTGAGCGAATGGATAAACCGGACGTCGATGAAGTCCGAGGCATTGCGCCCGCCATCGCCATAAGGCAAAAGAATTCTACTCGAAATCCCCGCTCAACCGTCGGCACTCAAACCGAAATCTACGATTACCTCCGGTTACTGTTCGCTCGTGTTGGCACAACTTACTGTCGCGTGTGCGGCCGTGAGGTTTATCGTGACTCACCTGAATCTGTAGCAGATAGTGTGCTTACAAACGTTCCTGAGGGTACGCGATTCTACGTTCTCTTCCCTGCAATGGCGGGATTGGCCGAAACCTCTCGGAATGGTACTGGCCTCACGTCTGAACACCGCAACGAAAAAGCAGCAAACAGATCTGTTTCCTCGCGCCGCAAGCCCGCGGCAGCAGCCCGCCAGACAATCACGGCGCACATTATGAGTTTGATGCAACGAGGATTCACCAGACTGTGGCACGACGGAAACATCATCGAGCTCACTTCTCCGGACGACTATACGCGCAACGATTTTGAGGACGTGTATGTACTGGTCGATCGCTTAACCGCTCGGCCTGAT
Source organism: Acidobacteriota bacterium (assembly GCA_046727215.1). Taxonomy (GTDB): domain Bacteria; phylum Acidobacteriota; class Blastocatellia; order Pyrinomonadales; family Pyrinomonadaceae; genus PSRF01. The sequence goes on along the minus strand of JBKPCC010000099.1, from coordinate 104,898 downwards.
ACTCGGCAGCGATTGGTCGATTCGCTTGAAATCTGTTTTCAGGAAGGTCATGGAACCGCCATCATTCAAACCGTCGAGGATGAGCCGAAACGATTCCGTTTCTCAGATCGGTTCGAATGTAAGTACGACGGAACTGTTTACGCTGTGCCGGAGCCAAGACTTTTTAGTTTCAACAATCCGTACGGCGCATGTCCGACATGTCAGGGCTTCGGAAACACTATTGGACTCGATCTCGATTTGGTAATCCCCAATCCCGGTCTGTCATTGAAGGAAGGCGCAATTGAACCGTTCACGAGGCCGCAACACGAATGGGCAATGGATGAATTGCGACAGTTCTGCAAGGCCGACAAGATTTCAATGACCGTACCATTCGCTCAGCTGTCGCGGGCGGAGCAGCGCGCCATCATTAACGGTAAAGGAGACTGGGCAGGCGTACGGGGATTCTTTGATTGGCTCGAGACAAAGAAATACAAGCTGCACGTTCGTGTTTTCTTATCAAAATACCGAGGCTACACGCTGTGCCCGGACTGTGGCGGCGGCCGTTTGCGACAAGAGGCGAGGGATGTAAAGGTAGGAGGCCGTACCTTGCCCGAGGTCTGTTCCTTATCAGTAAGTGAAGCGAGCGCATTCTTTGACACGTTATTACTGTCGAGCGAACAGGGCGCGATCGCCGAAAGAATCTTGTTTGAAGTCCGGCGTCGGTTGCGTTTTCTGCTTGACGTCGGGTTGGACTACCTGACGCTAGATCGGCTGGCTTCGACGCTCTCAGGTGGGGAAGCACAACGCATACAACTTGCCACAAACCTTGGCTCAGCATTAGTCGGGGCTCTTTACGTTCTTGACGAACCATCAATTGGTTTGCATCCGCGAGACAACGAAAGGCTGATTAAGCTTCTGCACAATCTGCGCGACATCGGTAATACAGTGCTAGTGGTCGAGCACGATGCGGAAATGATGCGTGCTGCTGATCACATTTTAGATATTGGACCTGCGGCGGGAGAACTTGGTGGACGCATTATTTATGAAGGCAACTTCCCCGGATTAATGCGTGATGAGCAATCGTTGACGGCTCGTTACCTGCGTGGCGAAGCAGAAATAAAAGAGCCTAAACAACGTCGCACTCTGCAAAAGCGACAGCTCACCATTCGCGGCGCAAGCGAGCACAATCTACACAACATAGATGTCGATATTCCGCTGGACATGCTGGTATGTGTTACCGGCGTAAGTGGATCAGGAAAGTCGACTTTGATCCACGACTGTATTTATGCGGGTCTCAAGAAACAGAAGGGCGACTGGCAGGGTCACGTAGGCAGCTTTCAGAAACTGGAAGGTGGCCAATTCATCGATGACGTTATTCTTGTAGATCAATCTCCCATCGGACGAACACCGCGATCGAATCCAGTAACTTACATCAAAGTTTATGACGCGATTCGAGAAGTGTTTGCCGGTACACGTGAAGCACAAGCACGCGGATTCGATCCTTCACATTTTTCATTCAACCTGCCTGGAGGCCGATGCGAAGTTTGTCAAGGAGACGGCACCGTCACTGTCGAGATGCAGTTTCTGGCCGATGTGGAATTAGTTTGTGAAGAATGCAAAGGCACCCGATTCAAACCGCAGATACTCGATATTCGCTACCGAGGAAAGAACATCCATGAAGTGCTCAACATGACTGTTCGAGAAGCGATGTCGTTCTTTCGAGAGGTCCCACGAATTACCAATCGACTGCGCGTGCTTGACGATGTCGGGTTGGGATACCTGCGTTTGGGCCAATCAGCGACGACGTTGTCAGGTGGTGAAGCACAACGCATCAAGCTTGCTGCTCATTTATCAAAACGTACGGGCGCCAGAACACTTTATATATTCGACGAGCCCACTACGGGGCTGCACTTTGACGACATCAATAAACTCTTGTCAGCATTTCGCGCCTTGATTGACGCCGGCGGCTCATTGCTTGTGATTGAACACAATCTCGATGTCATAAAAACAGCAGATTACGTAATCGATCTCGGTCCTGAAGGCGGTGAAGCGGGCGGCTCTGTGGTGACGACAGGAACGCCGGAGCAAATTATGAAGTCAACCGCGTCTCACACTGGACGTTTCCTTCGTAGCTATCTGGCGCGATCGAATGGGCACGCGACTAAGGCACAGGATACACAGTGAAGTTATCCCACCGGTTAGTCAGGCCCAGTCCGCGCGCGTTGTTGTACAAGCCTGCACCTGAAGCCCCGGACAGAAGGTTGTTGATAACTGAAGACACCAAAGTGGAATCAGCGTAAACATCGATGCGTCCACTGCTGGTTGTGACCACTCTTAGGGTCGTCCAATTGTCGGGCATACTCGCATTAAGGATTTGATTGACGACTTGCGAGATCTTGTACCCGGCGACGACTCTCCTGCGGGCTGGCGAGCGCGGGTCTTCGGTTGTATATGCGAAGAAATAGGTGTTCGCATCCTGCACTCTAAAACTCAACCCGGTATCAAGCCCGCTTTCCCAACTCCCCGGATGCCGATCGACACGAAGGTCAAGATTCGGTGACCCTCCAGTCGGTACCCACGTCATGTAAGTATTATTGGCCAGCATTACGGCACGTCCGTTAAGAATCCCGAAGGGCTTTCTTGCGCTTGGCGTATCACTATACCGCCATGCCGGCGTGCCGGATGAGCCGCCTTCAGTCATCCCAAGTCCGCCGAACGAACCAAACGTGTACGTTGAATTACTTCGCGAAAACGAATCGAAGACTAAAGCTCCGGTTGGGACTGGAACAGGCGCCGGGGCCGGTAAAGGCGCGGGTGGAGTTCCAGTCGCGAAGTTTGGAGCCGTCGGATCAATTACGAATCGTGGTGGCGGACAACTGCCACAATCAGCAAGAATTCCGCCGGTGGTTCCCCTTGGCGTACCAACATGTGTGCTGCCATAGCCATTTGAGAGGTCGGCGACCGCCGTCGCCGGCTGAAAGTAATAGCTGAGCAGGTTGCCGCCAATGCTGAAGACAGTCTCAGGTGTAAACGCTGCTTCCGGGAGAGTGGGATCTAGACCAGTTTGATCTTCTCGTGGATTGCTGCCTTCGTAACCTCTAACCTGCGCGATCCGTCCCTTGAAATTAAGGTGATCCGAACCGCCGATTAAGAGCCGCCCACCGCCAGCGTCCGGTCTGGGACTTTGACGCGGTCCAGTGAAGGCCATCTTTCCAACAGGGACTCCGTTGTAATAACAAATAACGCTGCGCCCGTCCCAACCTACGGCGAAGTGTGCCCATTCGCCTGGCTCTGGACCTTGATCGCCACCGAAATAAAAAACATGGGTTATGTCAATGACCCCATCATTGATGTCGCCTAACAAGAGATGTCTCCCGGGCTCACTTTGATTAAAGTTTGCGACTCCGAAAAGTAGTGAGTGGGCGCCGCCATAACCATCTGAGATGAGATACCCTGGACTGAAAAACGCATCTGGTCGCGCCCAGAATTCCCAAAAGAAATGGCCGAGGTTGGTAGCTGGGGGCCAAAAGTTTCCGTAGTCTACGGTCATCGGACTGCCATCGAACTCGAGAACGTGTTGTTGATCCGGCACCGCCGTGAGCGTCGCAAAGAAATTCACGGTCTGATTGTCAAACAGCGACTCCAGAGTTTCGGCACTGGGTGAAAACGTGTATGCAGCTTGTTCAATCGATGGAGTAATGGTGTAAGTTCCGCCGACTCGCGCATCGAACGAGAACGACCCATCCCCGGCTGTCCTGGTTTCGGCGCTTTGTGATCCACTTAAGGTCACTTTAACTCCGCCCGCCCCTACACCGCCGGCTGCCGTAATTCGGCCACTGATTGTGTAAGTTCGCAGAGATCCAGTGAAATTGAGTTCCGTGTTTGCCGTTAGAGCAGCAACGGTCTGAGGCGCGAAAGCGTCGGAGATCGTTGGTGAAGGTGTGATGGTATAGCCAAAGCCGGCAGGCAAATTAGCAAAGGAATAGTTGCCGGCGGTGTCGGTGTTTGTCGTTGTGTTTTGTCCGCCTGTCAGCGTCACCGGACGCGCCGACAACGGTCTATTGAACCGGTCAACAATTCGGCCGGTGATGGTGTAAGTTAATCGCGTTGAGCTGAGATTGACATTCACGTCACCTGTGAGCGTTACAGCCGCCGGTGGTTGGAACGTGAAGACAGACGTATCTAATGCTCTCAGTGAATAGTTACCCGTCGACTTACCGGCGAATAAGAAAGTGCCGTCAGCAGCGGTGGTAGTGCGAGCTTCAGTTGCATCCGGTTCACTGCGAAGCACTGTTACGATTCCTTCAATGCCGTGACCCTCAGCAGTCACTCGACCCGAGACGGTAAAGCCTTGTCGAACTGCCGTGAAGTTGAGATTCGATTGGTTATTCGTAACATGTGCGACGGAGCGAGAGCTTGGAGTGAAAACAAACGAGGGTTTCTGCGGTGTGATTTCGTAGTTTCCGACAGTGTTCACAGTAAATGAATAGTTTCCATTTGCATCGGCAGTCACGGTACGGTTTTCTGGTCCGGTTAAGTTGACCGTAACGCCAGTCAACTGTTCACTGGCGCTGACATTCCCGCTGATGCTGTAGGGCGGAGCGGGAGTCGGTGCGGCTCCGGGATCGTCCGGCAGACCGGCTCCGATGTGTCCAATTCCTACGCGCACGCGGTTGCTGTCGAAGCCTCGAGCCCTGACACGCACCAGAAGATCGCCTACGTCAGACAAATCGTCGCTCAATCTCACAACAACAGCGTTCATCCAATCATTTCCAGGGACAGCGCCGACGTATTCGACTGTTAAGGCATAATGCCGGTGTGTGGAATCTTCGCCGTCCGCGGAAACGGCAGATGCATCGTCAGTGGTGAGGTTGAGTGCAAATAAAATGATCCGAGTCCGTCGATCATCAGCCCAGGAGAACGGTGAGTTGACCATGAATGGTTCGGACGTAAACACCACTGATTCTAGTGCGATAGCTCGTGTCGAGGTCGCTTGACTGATTAGGACGGGAGGGCCGCCTTGGGTACTCGCCGATGTGTTACCACCTCCACCGCCAAACCCAATTAGAATCGACCAGGCTGCGACTCCGATGAGCAAAATCGGAGGAATTCGATCGACAGGTAGGATTCGCTGGAAACGTAACGTCAAATCATTGGCTGAAGTGGCTTCCCTTGATCCTTTTTTCCGAGCCATGCTATGCAGTTTCATGTCCCCGCGATGAACGAAAATGATGTAACGTGCGGACGAAGTGAAAAAGGCTGTGCTTTGAACGGCGAGTCGGGAGTAGTCATTATCGCGAACGGATCCCACTACTACAAGATCTTTATTCGCGGCGCGTCGCAAATCACGAGTCAAGGACAATGAAAAACACAACTACGATCAGCCAAGAGCCACCGGCACAGGTCTCAAAACGAGTGATTTCAACAAAGCGCAAGATCGCTTACACGTTGGTTCTATATTTGTGTTTAATAGCCGTCCTGGCATCGCTCGAGGCGGGTACCAGGTTGTTTCTGAAACCCGTTTCCAGTCTTGAACTCTTCGTCAACACACCTCAGCAAAAGTTACAAGTAGCAAACGAGAAGCAATCGACGATCTTCGAAGGAGATCCCCTGCTTCTATGGCGCCTTAGACCAAATCTAGACCACGCGGTTTGGGACTTTACGGTGCTGTCCACCAATGCGCAGCACTACCGGTCAGATTACCCGATCGGACGCAAAGCGCCGGGCGCAATACGAATTGTTTGTTTGGGAGACTCGGTTACTTTCGGTTATCGAGTGCCCGTCGTATGGCCTGACAAACCCGACGATTACAACCGCGAATGGTTGCCGTTTCCGATGCTGCTGGAAAAGCAGTTGCGTGGTGCTAACCCGGGCCGAAGAATCGAGGCCATCACGATGGCCGTGCCGGGATACACCAGTCACCAGGGCCTGGCGTGGCTTCGCAGAGACATTGATGCGTTGCAGCCCGATTTGCTTATAGTTAGCTTTGGCTGGAATGATGTGAGTTTCAGTGACGCTCCCGACCGAGAGGCGATTCGGACCGATTGGTATGTCGTCGCAACACGATGGTTGATTGATCACAGTCAGGCATTCGCCCACGCTACGAGATGGCTCCGCGCCAGATCGTCCAGTACCCAGGGCCCCGCACCGCGGCCCGTTCCTCGTGTTTCGGATACAGAATTCGTCAGCAATATGCGCTCAATAACGTCACTGGCGCGCGGGCACGGGGCGAAAGTTCTAGTTATGGCCGCACCTTACAGGGACTTGCAAACGAATCCGCCTGAGGCAAGATTAATGACCCATTACAGAGATTCCTTGCGCAACGCAATACAGCAGGATCACGTGCCATTCCTGGTAATCCTGGAATTAACGGAAGCCGCTCATCCCTCGAATGAGGGATGGTTTGGTGAATTGATTCATCCGAATCACATGGGCCACCGGCTAATAGCTTCGGAGCTTCTAAAATCGGTTCCTCGTTATGGCCTGCTGGAAGGGTTGAGTATTCCCCAAATGACGCCGTGAAAAAACTAATGTTGGTATAGTTGAGCAGGAGGAGCGAAAGATCATGGGGCTCAAAGATCAAATCATTTCGGATCTAACCGGCGCGATGAAATCACAGGACGCTGCACGCACATCGACACTGCGGATGATCAAGGCTGCGCTAATGAATCGTGAGATCGAAAAACGTGGTCAGCTTGATGACGACGAACTGATGCAACTGCTCAGATCAATGGTCAAACAACGACGTGACTCGATCGAACAGTACGCGAAAGGGGCGCGACAAGATCTGGTGGCAAAGGAACAGGCTGAGATTCAAATCATTGAATCCTATCTACCTCAAGCCGCGTCGCCCGAACAAATTAGTGAAGCAGTCGCGGCTGCCATTAGCGAAACCGCGGCGACTTCGATGAAGGATATGGGAAAGGTGATGAAGGCGGTTCAGGCGAAGCTTGCGGGGCAAAATGCTGACGGGCGCACGGTCAGTGAAATCGTAAAAGCAAAGCTTACCGTCTGATTATGAGCAAATCGAAGTTTGCGGTGCGCGCTTCCTTAACAGCTGTAGCGGTTACTGTTGTTGTCTCCTTAATTGAAGTGGTAAGAGCGACGACTTTCAGCATGACCTCAGGAATGAAATTGAGGCCAGACGCCTTTGGTCCACGTTTCGTAGCGCTACTATTGGGTGCGGTAGTGTCTGTCTTCGTTATTAGTCAGTTATGGACCAGACGCAGAAAGTGAATTAAGGTCGTGAAATCGTGGGCAAGACACAGACGATTATTGTGTGACCGACGCAGCCGGCGCTGTTCGATTCGCCTCGTAAAATCTGAACACGTGCTTCTTCAGTGCATCTGGTCCGCCCCATAGTCCCGATTCAAACTGATATTTCTTCATCTCTGCATACGCCTGATCCCCGGTCCATTTATCCTTGGTAATGCGGTAAATCGCCGTCATCTCACCTGTCCGGTGCTTGCCGCCTTTGCAATGGACGTAAATAGGCCAGTTGTTCGGATCGTTAACCAGACGTAAGAAGTAAGCCGTCTGGTCTGCAGTCGCCGGCGATTCGGTAGTCAGCGGTATGCGGAAATACTGCATGCCTTGTTCTCGTACCCAGCCCTCTTCTCTTTCCTCGAAATCTTTCCGTAAATCGATAACAGTTTTTATACCGAATCGCTTCAATTGCCCGATCTGTAAGGCATTTGGTTGGGCACCACGGAAGTAGTGATCATTGATCTTGCCGAAATTCGATATGGTTGGGTGAGTGGATTGGACAGGAAGCTGCGCCGACCAACCAAGTGTTGTTAGCGAGATGAGAAACGCAATTGCCGCTACGCCATGTGGTGAGCGAAGCAGTCGTTTAGGCGCCGCAAGAGAATTCATCTGTTTAATGCCTTTTCGTTTGAAAGTTGAGGTCGGGGTAATCAGCTTACCCACAGATGAGCATCCGTGACAAATCTCTGCCCGAAAAACAAGATTTCGCCGCAGATTAATGCGGATGACTGTGGGGGCCTTCTCTTCGTGGGCGTCCCTGTTTTTGCCGTGATGAGTGCCCCCTTACTAAACGAAAGGGCGGCCCACGCAGAGACTCCCCGACGGTCGTCCGCTGTCAAAATATCGGGCTTTGAGCCGAGAACCGCGCTTCCGAAGGCCTGCTTGCTTCTAAAAAACTGTTTCCGTATAATTCTCGGCTTGCTCGAAGCGCGGCGGTCTCGTCCGGTGGGTTCGCGCCCACTTTTTCTTTTGGGCGGGAAGCTTTTCGGAGGGTGAGACATGGGGGCAGGTTCGATCCTTGAAAGAGTCCAGGCGATCGCGGAGCAGGCCGCAATCGACCACGGGCTTGAACTGGTGCATACGGAACTTGCGGGACCTGACAACAAACCCACGGTTCGCATCTACATTGACAAACCTGGTGGAGTCAACCATGAAGACTGCTCGGACGTGAGCCTGCAAGTCGGCACCGTTTTGGATGTCGAAGACTTCATCCACTCGGCATATACCCTTGAAGTTTCGTCACCTGGACTGGAGCGAGGTCTTTACAAAAGGGACGACTACGAGCGCTTCGCGGGCAGCCTCGCTAAGTTAAAGACTCAGCGCCCAATAAATGGCCAACGAAACTTTCGGGGTCGCCTCGTAGGTCTGCAGGGAGAAAATGTGCTGTTTGACGATCGTACCAACGGTCGAGTGGTAGTTCCGCTAGAATCTATCGTCAAGGCAAACCTTGAAGTAAACGTTGATGACGAATTTCGGCGAAAGTAGCAAGCGATAACCAGGTCAGGTAAACCTGGCCAAATTACAACTGAATAGGCTCAGCGACGGATGATTTGTCCGTCGAGCCAATGAGGATAGTGAGATCCCAATGAGTTCAACCATTGCACAAAACATCGAGGCCCTCTGTCAGGAACAGGGGATCGAACGTGACCTTGTTATCGAGGCCATGAAAGAAGCTGTGCGTGCAGCTGCGAAGAAGCAGTTTCGCTCCGGTGAGGACATCCAGGTCGATTGGAACCCGGACACAGGTATTGAGCTGTCGGCTTCGAAGGTTGTGGTGGACGAAGTCACAAATCAAGCCACAGAGCTTTCCATCGATGAAGCTCGTGAGCTCGCCGGTGACGAAGTTGAACTGGGGGATGCTCTGCTTTTGCCACTGCCAATGGAAGAACTCGGCCGTATCGCTGCTCAAACAGCTAAGCAGATTCTTTTCCAAAAGGTCAGGGACGCGGTTCGAAACAACGTTTACGAACAGTACATCGACAAAACCGGCGATCTCGTCAACGGATATGTCAAACGTTTCGAACGAGGAAACATTATCGTTGATTTAGGTAATCTTGAAGCAATCCTTCCCCGCTCTCAACAGTCGCGCGGCGAGCAGTGGAATCAAGGTGAACGAATTCGCGTTGTCATCAACAATGTATCTCGCGAGTCGAAAGGACCTCAGGTCGAAGTGTCACGCACATCTCCCGAACTTCTGTTACGCCTCTTCGAAATGGAAGTCCCCGAAATATATGACGGCACTGTGGTCATCAAATCCGCCGTTCGGGAACCGGGTGAACGCGCAAAGATCGCGGTGATGTCCAATGAGAGAGATGTAGACCCGGTCGGTGCTTGCGTCGGAATGAAGGGCTCACGCGTTCAGGCAATCATTCGCGAACTCCGTGGTGAGAAGATTGACATTATTGAATGGTCCGATGAGCCTTCGGTCTTTGCGGCCAACGCACTGTCACCCGCAAAAGTTAATCAGGTTCGAATTACTGATATCGAGAATCGCCAGATGGAAGTGATCGTTAACGAGGATCAACTGTCGCTGGCAATTGGCAAGCGCGGACAAAACGTAAGACTCGCAACCAAACTGGTCGGGTGGAATATTGATATCCGCAGTGAAGAAGAACTGAAACGCGAGGTTACGGAGCAGATGGGAGCGCTCATCGCTTCTGGCGAGGCAGTGCCTTTATCTGCAATGGAAGGCGTCACTGCGCAACAAGCTGAATCGTTGTCACAGCACAACATCAATGACATTGATGCCCTTGCCGCAACTTCAGTGGACGAACTGGTCGAAATACTTGATCTGAGTCTGGATGAGGCTGAAAACATTCTGAAGGCGGCACAGGCTGTTGTCGCTATGCGCGGCACGGTTCGTAGCGAGGAGGCCGAAGGAGTCGAAATACACGCCGTTTCAAGCGAACTTGACGAGTCGGTTGACGCGGGTGAAGTCGAACCTTCCGATGATATGACCGCCGAGGGATATGACGAAGCAGTTGAAACCAGGCCTCCTTTCATCGCTGAACCTGAGATACCTGCGAAGTTCTCGGCAGATCCAGTGGCGTTGACGGAAGTCGAAGAGCAAACACCCGACGAAGTTATTCTGCAGGAACCCGGAAGAGATTTACGACCAGATACCGTAACCCCTGCACCCGACATAACTTCGACTGGAGCCGCCGCTTTGGATCACCTTCAGGAAACTGGGAGTGAGATACAGGCTGAGGTGATCATGGTGGAAGAATCCGCCGAAACTTTATCTGCTTCCGAAACATCCGAAGCTGCATCGGACGGAAGTGATGATGAGAAGCAAGATGCTTCCAAAGATGCAGCGCGGTAAACATGGCGAGCGCGCTTTCAGCGCGTCTCGTCGCTCGCTCATTCACCACTCGATCGCATTGCGCTTCTGAGGCGGCTTGCGAAGGTGGTTAAGAGCGAGAGTTCTTAACTACTTTTGAGTCGCCGGGACGTTCGGCTTTATCAACGTCCAGAAGGAGTGCATGACAGTTTCCTCGAAGGTTCGCCTTTACGATCTCGCCAAAGAGCTGAAGCTCGATACTAAGCGGCTTATTGAAGAAGTCCGCCGCGAGGGCGTCGACGTCAGTGTGCCGTCCAACTCTGTTTCCAAGGAATTGGCCGAGAAGATCCGCAATAAGTACTTCCCCAAAAAAGAAACCGCTGTTAAGCGGGCGGTCAAAGTTGTGAAGCGAGTCGCTCGGCCCGCAGAAGAAACTGCGCCTGTTGAAGAGCCTCCTCCAGCGGAACCAGAAGAGGAGCCGATCGTGGCTGAGCCGGTGCAGCCGCCAGTCCCAGTTCCGGTTGCACCGAAGCCAATCGCTGCACGTTTGATCAAGAAGCTGACTCCCGCCGCACGCGCCGAGCAGCCAGCTATTGTCGAGGATGGTGGCGGCGTCCCCGTGTTACCGGAACCAGAACTACCATCTAGCGAGGTTCTGCCGCCTCCAGTCGAGGCTGAACCTTCCGTTATTCAAGCTTCGCCAGAGGTCACAACTTCCGCACCAGCGCCGTCGCGTCAGGTAAGAGTTCTGCGGCCTACAGCGGCCGCTTTAAATGCCGGTATTCGACCCGGCGAGAGGGCCCCGGCACCGGCCCCGCCACCATCGATCACGCCAAGAGAACGTGCGGAACGAAGTACTGGTCGTCTTCGTGAGCGCCCGTCATTGCCACGTGCCGAGCGCATGGGAACGCCTGGTGAAACGCTTACACCACAGACGACCTACATTCCTCCACCAGATGCGGGGCGTCGTCGTTCGCGCCGTAGCAGCCCACGAGGTGGACGAAAGATCGAAGGCAAGGCAGGGCGCTTCGAGAAGGGTGACATCATTCCGCCGCCAAAGGTTCTGTCGCTCGAAGACCGCATCGCAGGTCGTCTCGAGCTACCTCAAACTGGCGAACTCAAACCCGTTCGGCTGATTGAAGGATCGACTGTAAAAGAGTTTGCAGAAAAATTAGGAATCAAACCAAAAGATGTTGTGACGCTACTGTTGCAACGCGGCGTGTTCGCGACCATCAATCAGCCGCTGACCGACGACGTTGCGGTAGATTTAGGGCGTCGCTTCGGCTATGAAGTTGCGTTTGTGCCCTTCGAAGAAATGATCGCCGAGGAAGAATTTGAAGAGCTCATCGCAGCAGATGCTGATGATGTCGAATTGCCTCGTGCACCGGTGGTCACTGTCATGGGTCACGTCGATCACGGCAAGACATCGTTGCTCGACGCAATCCGTGCCACGGACGTCGCAGGCGGAGAAGCCGGAGGTATTACACAACACATCGGCGCCTACAGCGTGCAAGTGCCAAGTGCCGACGCCTCCAGGGAAATGCGCCGCGTGGTATTTCTGGACACGCCCGGTCACGAGGCGTTCACGATGATGCGCGCTCGCGGAGCAAAGGCCACGGACATAGTAGTTCTCGTAGTTGCGGCAGACGACGGCGTGATGCCGCAGACTATCGAAGCGATCGAGCACTCACGCGCAGCAAATGTGCCGATCGTCGTCGCAATCAACAAAATCGATAAGCCGGATGCAAATCCTGATCGTGTCAAACAGGAACTTGCCCAGCATGGTTTGAACCCGGTGGAATGGGGCGGCGAGACGGAAATGGTCCAGGTTTCTGCAAAGAAACGGCAGAACGTGGACACGTTGTTGGAAACCATTCTCTTAACATCCGACCTGCTGAACCTCCGCGCGAGTCCGACGCGACTGGCTTCAGGAGTTGTACTTGAGGCAAAGCTCGACCGCGGCCGTGGACCAGTGGCCACGGTGTTAGTGCAGCAGGGCACGCTGCACACGCAGGAACCGTTTATCGTTGGTCAGATCTCCGGCAAGGTACGGGCGATGTTCAATGACCGTGGCGAACCGGTGACAGAGGCGGCTCCCGCAACTCCTGTCGAAGTGCTTGGCTTGCAGGGAGTTCCTCAGGCTGGTGAAAGTTTCCAGGTTGTCGCCGATATCGCAAGGGCCCAACAGATTTCGCAGCACCGACAAATGTTGAGTCGACAAGCCGCACTGTTGCAATCAACAAAGCGCGGTATCGAGGCGTTGGGACAGAGCGAAGTCAAGGAGCTTTTGGTCATTATCAAAGCGGACGTGCAGGGTTCTGTCGAGGTGCTGAAATCGACTCTTCAGAAACTCTCAACCGACCGTGTGAAAGTGAAGGTGATTCGCTCGGGTGTCGGCGCTATCACCGAATCGGATGTGCTGCTCGCATCCGCTACTCAAGCCGGCTCTTCTTCTTCTGCGGTCGTGATTATCGGTTTCAATGTGCGACCTGAAGCTCGCGCTTCGGATCTCGCGAAGCAGGAAGCTGTGGACATTCGGCTCCATTCGATTATCTACAAGGTCGAAGAAGAGATTCGCGCGGCGATGATTGGAATGCTCGAGGCAGTCGAAAAGGAGCGGATCCTTGGAAAGGCAGACATTCGCGAAGTGTTCCGCGTTCCGAAGGCTGGAACAATTGCCGGCTCGATGGTCATCGATGGCACCATTCGTCGCAACGCACGGGCGCGATTAATTCGTGATGCAGTCGTGATTTGGGAAGGTAACATTGCCTCCCTCAGGCGCTTCAAGGACGACGTGTCTGAAGTCCGCGAGGGATTTGAGTGTGGCATCGGTCTGGAAAACTTCAACGACATAAAGGTGGGCGATCAGATCGAAGCTTACCTCGTGGAGAAAGTTGCAGCCACGGAATTGTAAGAAGACAGACGCAGTTTAATGCAGATGACGCAGATCAGAATGGACGACAGGAAAACAGATCACTTGCGGTGTCAATTCTGATCACCGTGTATCTGCTTAATCTGCGGCTAATTTAGATTTGTAGCGCGTTATGCATCGCTCAGAAAGAGTTGCAGATGTTCTGCGCGAGGAGATCTCCCAGATCGTCGGATATGAGTTGCAGGACCCAAGAGTGACTGCCGTTACTGTTACAGACGTTCGCGTCTCTGACAATCTGCGAGCAGCTAGGGTCTATGTGACTGTGGCTGGGAACGAAGCAGAGCACAAAGACGCGCTGAAAGCTCTGCGACACGCGGCACCGTTCGTTCGGAAACAATTGGGACTCTCGTTAAACCTGCCGCGTGTTCCTGAGATTTATTTCGTCAGAGATCGCGCTGAAGAACAAGGCGAGCGCGTCGATGAACTCCTGGATAGGATCGAACGAGAGTGGGAGAAACAAGGAAAGGATGAAGGATTGGACGGAAGTTTAAGTGCCGACCAGCAGTCGGGGATTAGCGAAAAGTAAGTCGCTAAACAAACACCTTCGTCCCACTTACGATGCTTAGCCAAGTTGTCGAGTTAATCGAATCAAAACGTCGGTTCGCAATTACATCTCACATTCGCCCAGACGGAGACAGCCTCGGGTCTTCACTCGGCCTTTACTGGTTGCTGCGCGCGCTCGATAAAGACGCCGAGGTCATCATGCGTGACGCGGTTCCTCACTCTTATCAGCAGCTCCCCGGTGCGAAGCAGGTGCGCGTTACGCCTGGCGTCGATCAGACTTATGATGCAGTTTTCGTGATCGAATGCTCTGACATCTCGCGTCCGGGTTTAGTTGATCTTGATAAGCAGCTAGTTGTCAACATAGATCACCACTCCACCACCGCATTGTTCGGAACCATCAATTGGATCGATTCTACAGCGTCGGCTGTTGGCGAAATGATCTTTAACCTGTGCAAAGCAACAGGCGTCAGGGTAACAAAAGAAATCGCCGAATGCGTTTATACCGCGCTGATAACGGATACCGGTTCCTTCCATTTCTCCAACACAACCGAACGGACATTCAAGGTTGCGTCAGAACTGGTACGCACCGGGGTGCGACCAGCCAAGACAGCTGAAGCTGTTTTCGCAAGTTACCCCTGGAGCCGGATCCAGTTGATGGGAGCAGTTCTCTCAACGGCTCGACGAGACTCAACCGGGCGTGTTGCTGTTATGCGACAAACTGCAGAAATGCAGCAATCGACCGGAGCGGCTGATGAAGATGCGGATGGATTTGTTAATTACCCGCTCACCGTCGGCGAAGTGGAAGCAGTGGCGCTTTTGAAGGAGTGCGCGCCGGAGACTTATCGAACCAGCCTTCGTTCCAAAGGTGATGTGAACGTTGCCCGTGTGGCTGAGAAATTTGGTGGCGGCGGTCACCGCAACGCTGCCGGTTGCACTCTAAAAGGCAGCTGGGATGAGGTTGAACAGGAGATCGTCAGCCTGTTGCGCGAGGCCGTGGAACGAGCCAACGGTTTAAAGGACACTACTGAGGACGCCCTCCATAGCTCCGAAACCGAATCAGTAATTTGACCACAAAAGAGAAGCAATACAAGTGGCGCCGTGAGGACTATCAGGAAAGGACTCGCGGGCTGCTCATTGTCCATACCGGCAACGGTAAAGGAAAGACTACCTGTGCTCTTGGTCTGTTGATGCGAGCTGCGGGTCGCGGTCTAGCCTGCTGCATGGTCCAATTCATGAAGTCGCGGAACGACAGG
This sequence comes from Acidobacteriota bacterium, assembly GCA_046727215.1. Taxonomy (GTDB): domain Bacteria; phylum Acidobacteriota; class Blastocatellia; order Pyrinomonadales; family Pyrinomonadaceae; genus PSRF01. The sequence continues at coordinate 89,684 of JBKPCC010000099.1, read as the reverse complement.
TACGGCGAGCACGTGTCAGCTGAAAAACTCGGGATTGAGATCCTGACCATGGGGGACGGATTTACCTGGGATACCAAGAATCCGGAGCAGGACCGCCAGACGGCTCGAGACACCTGGAACATTTGTGTTCAGAAAATGCGCAGCGGTGATTACGATCTGCTGGTTTTTGATGAACTCGTCTACGTTCTCAGCTATGGAATGCTTCCCACGGAGGAAGTGCTTGAAGAATTTCGCGCCGTGCGTGCGGCGCAACCAGCGTTGCACATAGTCGTTACCGGCCGCGACGCGCCGGAGCAGTTGATTGCCGCCGCAGACCTTGTGACTGAAATGCGCGAAGTCAAGCACCCCTTTAGTGCCGGTATACGAGCCCAGCAAGGAATCGAATTTTAGAGAATCTTGATGCTACTCAACCTGATAAGAAAACAAATTTGATTGGAGATTTGACATTGGTGACTTGTCATTTGCGGTTCGGTGTTACGTGTTTTGATTTTCTTCAGTGTGATTTGGTGGATTTTCTTGCCCAGAGCGACGTGGTCCACCAAACGACACAAAAGAACACGAACAATGACAAATGACCAATGTCAAATCTCCAATGTCAAATTCTCCGGTCAGCTGTAAGCTGCTTAGTCCGAAGGAGTTATGTAGGTTTCTTCTTCACCCCTTACATCTTCCTCTCTTCTCCTCCGCAGTTGCCTGTGTTAACCTTTCTTCCCATCCCAATTAATCATGCCGTGGTTTAGCAAAAAGAGTAAACGAATCGAAAACGTACCTCCCGAGGAAAGGGTGGTCCGGACCGAAAACGTCTTCGTTAAGTGCGATGGCTGCGAAGCACATCTCTACAAACGAGAGCTTGATGACGCCCAACAGGTCTGTACCCACTGTGGCTACCACTTTCGGGTGGGCGCGCGCGAACGCCTCGAGATGTTGTTCGATGACAGTGTGTTCGAAGAGCTCGACGCCGAGGTCGTATCGACTGATCCGCTCGGTTTTGTGGACAGCAAACCTTATCCCGAACGGCTGAACCAGGCGCAGGAGGCATCGGGTCTTCCAGAAGCAATCATCAGCGCGAAGGGCCGCGTCGGGGACCAGCCAGTGGTCGCAGGGGCGATGGACATGACGTTCATTGGCGGCTCGATGGGATCCGCAGTTGGCGAAAAGGTGACCCGGCTTATCGAGCGAGCATTGAAAGAGCGCGCAGCGCTCATCATCTTCGCGGCCTCAGGCGGCGCACGGATGCAGGAGGGAACGCTGTCGCTAATGCAGATGGCTAAGATCTCAGCTGCCCTGGCGAGGCTTGACGAAGGGCGGCTCCCCTTCATCTCGGTACTAACAGATCCGACGACTGGTGGTGTGACCGCAAGCTTTGCGATGTTGGGTGATATCACGATCGCTGAGCCAAAAGCGTTGATTGGTTTTGCCGGACCGAGAGTGATCGAACAGACGATCAGGCAAAAACTTCCTAAAGACTTTCAGCGATCAGAATTTCTTTTAGAGCACGGAATGCTCGATGCGATCGTCGACAGGCGAGAGTTGCGCGCATACATCAGCAGACTGTTGGGCTGCATGATGAATCCGGAGATTCATGGCGAGCCGGAATTGCCAAAGGTTCAAACCCGCGCTGCTTTTAGAAAATAATAAATGGCGACGCGTAGCCGATTGTTTTCGCCACCCAATTTCTAAATTCTAATTTCTTAAATCGTACTTGAATGCAGTTTGACGAGGCGGTCAGTTATCTATTGAGTCTCGGGCACGAGACTCTGGCGATAAAGCTCGGTCTTCGTAATACTGAGATCTTACTGGGAGCACTCGGTAATCCTCATCACGCTTTTCCTTCAATTCAAATCGCCGGAACCAACGGAAAGGGTTCGACGGCTGCCTTCCTCGAGTCAATCCTTCATCACTCGGGAATCAGAACAGGTCTCTACACGTCTCCTCATCTCATTTCCATTACCGAAAGAATCAGAATTGATGGAGTAGAAATCTCTGAGGCAGACTTCGCCCGCCTTGCTACCGCGGTCCGTAGTGTTGCGGAAATGTTGGTTGAGCGACGCAACCTGGAAACGCTACCGACATTTTTCGAACAAGTTACTGCCATAACCTTTCTTGCATTCAAAGAATTGGGGATTGAGTTGGCGGTTTTGGAGACAGGTCTTGGTGGACGTCTGGACGCCACGACCTGCGCTGGAGCACAGACCGTAGCAATAACACCTGTGTCGCTGGACCATGAGGAATACCTTGGGGACACAATCGAACAGATTGCCTGGGAAAAAGCTGCGATCATTCGTCGTGGAGTTACAGCTGTTATAGGCCCACAATCAGAATCGGTACGCGAGATAATTTTGCGGCAATGTCAGCTGAACGATGTGACACCGCACTTCGATGAGACGAAAACAAGGATTGAAAGTGTATCTGGGGATGGTCGCTTCTGCGTGACGTTTGAGAACGCTGGTGAGAAGTTTGAAAGGGTCTGGCTAGGCCTGCGCGGTAGACATCAAATCATCAATGCCTCGCTCGCGGTTGCAATTGCACAATCACTTCGCGACCAGGGGTTTAAAACTCCAGGTGCCGCAATTGTGGAGGGAATTGCGTCAGCGCAGCATGCCGGTCGGCTTGAACTGGTCGATGGATCGCCACCGATGTTATTGGATGGCGCTCACAATCCAGCGGGGGCTATAGTCTTGCGCGATTACTTGGCCGAGTTTACGCGACGTCCGCTAACGCTGGTGTTTGGGGCCATGCGCGATAAGAAATTGGAGGAGATGGCTGCAATTCTCTTCCCCACTGCAGATCAGCTCGTGCTTTGGGAATTAGAAAATCCGCGCGCGGCATCACTAAATGTTTTGCAGGAATTGGTACGTGATCGGATTGATTCAGGCCGCATCACAACGGTTCGCTCCGCAAGCGAAGCAATTCGGCTGGCCCAAGAGAAGACGCCCGCCGTTGGAATGGTATGCTTCACAGGCTCGCTTTATCTTGTTGGAGCAGCACGCGGTGAATTTCGTCGTTTTTCGTGTTCCTTGGTGTGATTCGTGGATCGCTTTATCACTCATGAGGAAAACACGATCCAGAAATCACACCAAACAACACGAAAGTAAGCGCAAATAACATGACAGAAAGAAAGCTCCCTGAGATTCTGGACAGCATAGAGGTCTTTCGCGGCCGCGTATTCAGTGTGACCGTTGATACCATCCGTGAAGGCGAAACCACTTATCAGCGCGAGGTCGTGCATCATCCAGGCAGCGCCGTAATAATTCCCGTCTTTGACGATGGCACCATTGCCCTTGTACGCCAGTACCGTCACCCGGCTGTGCGTTACCTGCTCGAGGCGCCTGCGGGTACTTTGAGCAAAGGCGAAACTCCCGAGGTTGGAGCTGCACGCGAACTTGAAGAAGAGATAGGCGTTGTTGCTGGACGGCTGGAAAAATTGATCGAGTTCTTTGTCTCGCCTGGATTTTGTGAGGAAAAGATGTGGGTCTATCTCGCCACCGACCTTCGTGAGACGAAACAACACCTCGAGGATGACGAGATTGTGGAGATCGTTCGTGTTCCGATGTCGCAGGCTCTGGAGATGATTACTGACGGTGAGATCGAAGACGCAAAAACTATTATCGGGTTAATCTTGACAGCACCTCGCGTTGGCCCTGCGATGCTTGAGGTCTCGTACCCCTCGGGATGAAGATTAGCCGCGGATTAACGCGGATAACCGTTAATCTGCGGCTAAGTTCTATTTGACCGCATCTCGACTACTCACCTAAACTCGTTCTCGAGTGAACAGCGATCAATCACCTCTGTTTGTAGAGCCGATCGTGGAAGCTGGCGGGGATTTTCAAGAACCTCCAAAGACCACGGCGATTGCGTTCATTGATCCGAATAACCCACCTTGGGGCGTATTGACAGCTCTGCTTGTTTGGTTGGCGAGTATCGCATTCCTGGTATTCGTACCGATCATCACTGCTCTCCCTTACCTTATCTATTCGGCGACAACCGGAACAGCCGCACACCCCGACACACTTTTGGCGGACAAGAACTTCATCTTTTTTTCCGTGCTCGGAGTTATTCCCGCACACCTGCTTACGTTCGCACTCGCCTGGGCAGTTGTCACAAGAGCGGGCCGTTATCCTTTTTGGAAAACTATCGGATGGGAGTGGGCGCCCAATTTTGGACCATGGAAAAGCACCATTATTGCTGTGTTGCTGCTGTTAATCGGTCTGATCATTACCACGATAGTTGGCGGCAAGAAGACTGAGCTTGATGAACTAATCAACAGTTCGTACCAAACTCGGATCGCAACCGCTATTCTGGCCGCCACAACAGGTCCATTGGTGGAAGAGGTGGTCTACCGAGGTGTGCTCTATTCTGCTTTTCAAAAGACGATCGGTGTGGCTGCGTCAATCCTGATCGTTTCCGCTTTGTTTGCCGGCGTGCACGTATACCAATACCGCAGCAATGCAGGGGTGATTGCGGTCATTAGTCTGCTCAGCATCACGTTGACAGCGGTGCGGGCTTATAGTGGCAGGTTACTACCATCGTTCCTTATCCACTTCGTGTTTAATGGCATTCAGTCCATCTTGCTGCTGACTCAGCCCCTCATCGAAAAGTTCCAGCACGTCGCGCCAGGGAAAGCACCAGCTCAAATCCTTACGAGCTTCCTACGATGGCCTTTCTGAAAATATGAGTCACGAAGTCGTGGTGGTTGGCGGCGGCATTGGCGGACTCACCGTTGCCGCGCTACTCGCCGCGCGCGGGGTTGATGTGTGTGTTTTGGAACGCCAATCCCAAGTCGGTGGTTGTGTCGCGAACTTTGAAAAATTCGAGTATCAGTTTGAGCCAACGATGGGTCTTTACACGTGTTGGGGATCGGGTGATATCCATCAAAGAATTTTTTCCGAACTGCCGGTTGATGCACCTGAAGCACGAGGTGTTAATCGCCCCGTAGCGCGATTAAGTGACGGCTCTGAGGTGGCGTTTGCATCATCAACCAGCGATTTCGAAGAGAGCCTCAGCCAATCTTTTCCGGAATGTTCTGAGGCGGCGATAGAGTTCTATAGGAAAGTGACCAACATCGGCGAACCCCTGCTTGAGGCTTTGCGACGCGTTCCTGAGTTGGCCACTGCTTCACGGCCACGGCAGATGTACGCCTTCGCTCCGCGTGTAGATCGCCCCAGGAAGTTACTTCGCTTGAAGAGCCGAAGCCTTGAGGAGGAACTCAAAGGCGCATCGTCCAGGTTTCGGGAGTATATAGAACTTGAGTTACGAGTTTTTGCAGCGGCCCTGCTTGAGGATAGTGCTTACTTGCCAGCCTGCGCGTTGCTGCATTCCGCACACCAAGGTCTGTTTGCGCTTCGCGGCGGCGCGGCGAGTCTCGCTGAGCGACTAGTTGAATCGATCAGAAGAAGCGGTGGAAAAGTGCGATTGAATAGTTCAGTGCTGCGCCTTTCGTATGACTCTTCTGGTAAAGCGACGGGCGCAGATCTTCTGAGTGGAGAAAATTTGATGGCGACAAAAGCGATCATCAGCAACATGACTGTCTGGGACACTTACGGCAAGCTGATTGGACTGCAGCGCACTCCACCTGAGGTCAAGAAACTTCTCGCTCGCTTGAGCTCGCCCGGTGCCTATCTCATCTATGTAGGAATTGACGAGGAAGCTGCCAGCAATCTCCCCGCGAATCATTTCCTTATCGCAGACAATTCTTCGCGACCAGGTGAAGAATTGATCGATCCGAGCCGCATCGGCGTTGCGATTGCGCCTGAATGGGACCCGAGAGCTCCTGACGGCAAGCGAGCGGCTACGATAATGTTTTCGGCTGACGTGTCGCAGTGGTTTACATTTCACTCTGATCCGGAAGAACAGGAAACTAAGGACCAAGCGGCTTTAGAAACCGGTTGGGCCGCGCTTCACAAACGCATGCCTGAACTCGGCGATGCGATTGAAGTAATTGACACGGAAAATCCCTTGACGTGTTATGAAACAACTCGTCGCAAGCTGGGAATGGTGGGCGGCCTGGGCCTTTCATCGGCTTTGCTCGAAGGCCAATATTTAAATCACCGAACTATCTTGCCGAATGTTTTCATGGTGGGAGATACGGTATTTCCAGGAGCTGGGCTAGGCGCGGTATCGCTAAGCGCGTTGGTAGTCGCAGACGAGGTTGCGCCTCGCTAAACGCGACCTAGTCATGGACAACTGGAGTTGTCTAGTGTATACATGCACTAGACACTTATGTATATTACCATTGATGAACGAGACCAGCGGCCGCTGTACCAGCAGATTGTTGATGAAATAAAGGCTCTAATCGCACGCGGGGAGCTACCGGAAGGTTCTTCACTGCCTCCAGTACGGCAGGTTTCATCAGACCTGGGCGTGAATCTGAATACCGTCGCGTTCGCCTACCGCAGGCTGCAGCGCGAAGGTCTGATAAGCATCAAACACGGTTCCGGCGCGGTCGTAAGATCCAGAACATCAACCAAAAAACCTGAGGAGCAGTTGCGACTCCAATTGCGTACTGCTTTGGCTCAACTGGTATTGGCGGGCCTCAAGCACTCAGAGATAAAGACAATGATCAATCAGGAGTTGAATGACCTAACGCGTAATGAGTAGCAGGTATGTGACTATCGTTGGGTGGCATCAAGGTCGGGACGTGAATGTGGGAGACAATTACCCGACGCTACCGCGCTACCGTTCTGACCTCATCCGGCGCTGATTAAGCATCGCGAACAATAAAAGGGGCGCCACGTAGGGACGCCCCGACACAATTACACATGCCTGTTTGACTATGGACGATCCGGCCGAACAACATCCGGTCTAATGTCCGGTTTGCTCGAGCCTCCCCTCGGTACCATGCCAGGACTGCCTTCGAACGTTCGAACAGGCTTACTTACTTCACGAATCTGAGGCTCAGGCCTGAAACCAGGAGCGTTCCCTGACGGGATGGTGTTACTGCCATTACTGACGGTCGGCCACGTGGTGTTGCCATAAAAAGGCCGCGTGTGACAGCAGTAGAACGGATTAAAGACGGCCATCGTGTACGACGAGCCGTAGGGAGATCCCCACCCGTAATAGAAGGGTAAAAACGTGTAGCACCTGCTAGCCGGATTGAAAAACCAAACACCCGTGCTTCGATAGCCGCTGAACATCCAATCGGAGTATCTGAACGACGTAAACGCGTTAGACAACATGTGGTCGGAAATTCGCCGGTTTGCCTTGGCCAACTCATCAGCTCGGCCCTTGCTCCACTGGTCTATATCGTCCCGATCTTTCTTATCGTCACCCTTCAGCTTGGCAACTGACAGGCCGGCGGTTGCACTGAAGATAACTTTGTTCCCACCGTTCACTTTTGTGTGAGAATCGTTCAGCATTACGCGGCCTTTTCGCACAATTAGTTCGGTTGCATCGTCCGGCACAACGTTTAGGCGATAAAGGCCATGTCGAACGATCGCAAAGTTAGCGTGCGGAGTCGTGATATTTATCAACAACTCCGAGTCGCCTGTACCGGTGGCTTCAACGATCGCAGTGCCTCTTATTAATTTCAGCTCGAGATTATCAAGAGAATTGTTGACTAATTCGAATTCCGAATTCTCGCCCAGACGTAGATAGGAGCCCGGGTTTAGCAACATTTCGACCCGTCCTCCCATTTCGGTCTGAACTATGTCGCCGGCCTCGAGATCGTCGGTAACGGTCAACTGTTGCCAATCGGCCCCGCCTTTTAGGTGTACCTTGGCCCCTCCGGTAACCGCGTTGATACCTCCCGCCTTGGCCGAAATAAGGAATTTCTCCCGATTCTGGCCACTAGCGTCGACAGCCAGACAGGCCAGCAAAACCACAGATAGTACCAGGGTAGTCGAGTGAAGGAGCCGTGTAACCATGGAAGGATCTCCTTTAATGCTGGAATCGGGAGAGATGCGCCGACGCCAGCCATTATAGTCTCGGCACCGCCATTTACAAGTGTTTACCGGAAACTAGGGACGATAGTAGGTCTCACTGCGGCCGGATCGCTTTGGCGTAATATCCACGTTTAGAACGTGCGAATAGACCAGCATGGTCATTTAGCTGAACGACGATGGACCGCCATCTTCCGTCTCGAGCTTTATTCGAGGGTTTGTAGCCAATGCTGTAAACAGTGCTTAAGTCAGTGATCACCTGATCATATACAGTTTCAAGATCCTCAATTTTTGCCGCTCGGTAAAGGGTCGTTCCGCACGCGTCGGCGAGTTCGGCGAGCTGCGCGCGAGCTGTCTGATATGCATCCCTGGGAGTGCGGTGACGTTTGACTTCTTCCTCCTCTGTATCCAGGTAGATGGGAAAAACAAGGGTGCCCGAGTCTCTGACGATTCGCAAAAGTTCAGGAAACGGAGTGCTTGAACCCTCGCCGTAAACTCCCGGTAGCGCATTATCGACCCCATCAGTCATTACAATGATAGCCGTGCGACGTGAGCTTGGGCCAAGCGGGACCAGTTTCTCCGTGACAAATCGGAGCGCATCCCAGAACTTCGTTCCCCCCAGAGTCTTGTCCATGCGATCGATGTGTTTTTTTAACTGCTGTCGATCGACGCTGAAGTTAGAAATAAGCTCAAGCTCGTCGGTGAACGCCAGAATGGCTACTCGGTCTGTGGGACGAGTTGCATCAACAAACCGCCTAGCCGAACGCCGGATCAGTTTCATCTTGTCTGCCGTAGAACCGGAGACATCTAACAGCAATACGAGATCGAATTGAGCATCCGACGCTGCAAAAAAGGTTATTTCCTGTGGCAAGCCATCTTCGAGTACCAGAAAATCCTTTTGCTGCAATGGTGTTATTGGGAGGTTGGACTTGGATCCGATGACGCTTACTTTAAGATCCACGAGATCGGAATCAACGCGGATCGTGTCCATGGGTTCCGTAGTCTGACTGACCGAGACAGACGCTAATCCAAGTAACAGAACCAAAGGCCAAATTACTTTTGCTACGTTGCTGAGGGCTGTCACAGCTTCAAGTCTGCTTAATTTGCATAGTATCCGCGTTTGCCACGAGCGACGGTATTCGGTCGATCTACTACTACTCGCAACGCCCGCCAGTGACCATCACGTACTCTGTTGGTTGGTTGATAAGCAATGCTATATACGGTGCCTAGATCGTTCACGACCTGTTCGTAAGCACCGGCTAGCTGATCCAGTTTTTCGACTTCGTAGAAAATGCCGCCGCCGTCATCAGCCAGCTCCTTCATTCGATTGTATCCAGCATCGAATGCTTCGGGTTGGGTATCAAGTGGATTCATAGCCTCGTACTCAGTGTTTAGCCACAGAGTGTAAAGCACACCGTCAAACTCCTGAACCCGGCTCCGAATTTCTTTGTACTCCAGCTTCGAACCATCACCTTGCACTCCGGGAATATTCCCATCGAGCCCATCACTCATGAGGACAATCGCTGTGCGGCGCGTTTTTGCGCGCTGTCTTAGTGCTTCTTCGAGAGTGAAATTCAGGGCGTCGTATAATTTGGTATCTCCTGAACCTGTTTCCATGCCGCTGACGCGTTCGCGAAGAGTATCTCGATCCAAGGTCAACGGCGATACAATAGAAGCTTTACCGGCGAAGGTCACCACACCAATTCGATCTAGAGGTCTGGCCGCGTTAATAAAGTGGAGAGCGGCTTCCCTTATCAGTTTTAGAACGTCTTTTGTAGAACCCGAGATATCAATCAGTAGGAATAGATCAAAAGGCGCCGAAGCTGCGTCAAATTGAATTATCTTCTGTTCGACACCATCTTCAAATGCTCTGAAGTCTTTTTGTGCCAGCCCCTGAACACCGCGGTTCGTATTTCGGTCAATGACACTCATGTTCAAGCTTACGAGTTGAGCATCGACTCGAACAACATCTCCCTCGGAAACTTCCTCGTTCGCGGACTCGCGCGCCGGCGTGCCGGCGGGCGACGCGCTGCTACTTGCCGACAATACGGGTGACGCTTTTTCGTTATCCGGTCCGGAGGATGCGACGTCCGCCGATGGTTTGAGAGTTACCGATCCACTATCGGTTTTAATCCGCAAAATTTTCTCGCCGGTACCGAGGCGTGTATGCAGTGTGTGTGGACTTGTTGACGAGTTGGATGGAAAGTCTGAGTTGATTGTGCCTGATGCCGTTTCGACGGAAATATCAGTATCTGCCGGGGATAATAGACCACGAACTTCACCTGACACGGTTCTCAGTGAAGCAGATTGTGTCATTCCGTTTAATGAAATAGCCCCTGTGTTCGTGGTGATTTCAATACGGGCGGTTCCCGGAATCCTAACGACAAGATCGATCAAAGCAACCGGATCTACCGGCCTGCGGACCACGGTGATCGAAAATTCCCTGTCCCTGCCCTGGATGACAATCGGCGAGGTAACGAGGGCTTTCTGCGAAGCTCCAACTGTGGCAGAAACAAGAACATAGCTCTCGTTCCAAACCTCCGCAGAAACAGCGCCGAACCGGTTTTCGATTTTGATCTGCCCATCTTTAGGCAAATCAATTTTCACGCCTTCCTGTTGAGCGGCAATCAGAGAACAATCACACTTGAGAAGAAAGACAAGTGCGATAACCAGAAACTTCCACCAATGTCTCTGATCTTTGAGACGCATACCTTGGAAAGAATTGCAACAGCGGGAGACGTTAACTGGAAATGAATACGCCGAAGGCGCTAATTCTAACTGCGCCAGGAAGAATCTGCGAGTTACCGCTCAATTAAATCCAGCATTGAGTCTTCATCCTTCTCGGGAACCCTGGGGGGCTCGGGCGAACCACCTAATTCACCCAGTCGTAACTGCAGGTTGTTCGCATTTGTGGCGTAGGGCATCGCGCCTTCCTTGCTGACGACACCTTTGCGAATCAGTTGCTCGATCACGCCATCGAATGTCTGCATTCCTTCCTGATCGCCCTGTTCCATAGCGTCCAGCAAGGATTTGCCATCGGCTTCCCCCTTCTCAATATACTCCCGGGTGCGCATGGTCGACTTGAGTATCTCAATCGCGGCCACGCGACCCTTGCCGTCGCCTCTCGGAATCAGGCGCTGAGAAACGATATATCGAAACGACTGAGCAATACGAGTGCGGATCACATGTTCCTCATTCTTTGGGAAAACGCCAATGATCCTATCCACAGTCTTCGAGGCGTCGATGGTATGCAATGTTGACAAAACCAGGTGACCAGTTTCGGCTGCTTCGAGCGCCACTTCAATTGTCTCGCGATCCCGCATTTCCCCAACGAGTATAACTTTGGGAGCTTGTCGCAGCGCGGCTCGCAATGCAATTGCAAAATTTGGCGTGTCTGAGTGCAGCTCCCGCTGGTGAACTGTGGAGTTCTTGTGCTGGTGAAGAAACTCGATCGGGTCCTCTATAGTCACGATGTGGTAATGCTTCGTTTCGTTGATTAGATCGATTATTGCCGCTAAGGTGGTGCTCTTACCACTGCCCGTCGGGCCCGTTACAAGCACGATTCCGTTTTTGATGTCGGCAATCTCCTGGAGCTGCGGCGGGAGGTCAAAATCGCTGAATTGCGGGGGCTTCATTGGAATCACACGCATCACAATTGCGTGAGTTCCCCGCTGTTTGAAGATGTTGACACGAAAACGACAATCCCCTGGTAGACTGAATGATAGGTCTGCAGAACCAGTCTTTTCCAGGCTCTCAATGGCCGCTTGCTGCGTGCCCAGAATCAATTTAGCAATTCCCGCCGTATGCGCGGGCGTTAAGCGCTCAAGTCCAGCGATGGGCACTCCCCGAAGGTTTCCGGCCAATTCGATTTGTGGCGGGCGTCCGGGTGAAAAGATTAGATCGCTGACTTTGTCTGAGACGCCCAACATCTGTCTGAGGACGAAGATGAAATTCGGTGGAGGAGGTCCGCCGGCAGGCGGTTCTGAAATTTGAGGCTGCTGGCTCATCTAATTCGATTTTTCCTTCCGTTAGGTCAAAAGCACAGGCGAGCGTGCTGATTAAAGAAAGCTTCACAGAGCGAACAAACGTTAATGCAGTTGCGTACATCATAGTAGTCGCGGGACTGGACATCGGAAGTCCCAATTAGAAAGGAGGCGCTGGAACATGGCGACCTACAGAGATCCTGTAAGATGCTTTGCACCACTTGAAGTCATCGAGCGCCTGCTGGAAATTCGCGTTGAAGCGGGCTATCAACCCGTCGTCTATCTCCTTTCATCCGATGACTTGGCAGATTATCTTGATGCATATGGCTTTGATGTGTACGCATTATCGGAGGCCGAAGCCGGGTTTCACTTTGGAGATTACCGCGCTCCTCTCGCGCCAGGCGGCGACAATGCTCATAGTTCTCCCACCGCACACTGAGCAACAAATCATTCGTTTTGGCTGACTACGGGAGACTTCGGTCTCCCGTTTCGTTTAACGGGAGTGCCTTGATGACAAAGAAAGTGATGTCGTCGCTTGCTCCCTTTCCATCCGTCCAGCTCAAAACTTCATCTTGTAAACTGGTTATGAGGTCACGCGCACTCCCACCTGCTGCCGCGCGAACTGCATGGACAAGCCTTTCCCGTCCAAACTCTTCACCTTGAGGGTTTGTAGCTTCCGTTACCCCATCGGTATAAAGAACCAACAGATCTCCCGGTGCAAACGACAGGTAATACTGGTGATATCGGGTGTCGCGAAACATCCCCAGCGGCAACCCTCCACGTTCAATGAACTTAGCCTCGCCCTTTGCGTTCAACAGTAACGGGGGATTGTGACCTGCGTTTGCGTACCAAAGCGTTCGATTGCCCGTATCCAGGATGCCATAAAAAGCAGTTACAAATTGATTCCGTTCAATGGATTCCCACAGTAGGTAGTTAACTTTCGCCATCGAGATCTGAGGCGCGTATCCTACGTGACTGGCGGCGCGAAGACTTGCACGCAAGAACGCCATTAATAGGGCAGCCGGGACGCCTTTGCCGGACACATCAGCAATTACGAGAGCTATCTGGTCCTCATATATCGAGACCCAGTCGTAGTAATCGCCTGATACCTCTTCAGTCGGAAAGTTGTATGCGCTGATGTCAAAACCCGGCAGTTTTGGATCATTAGCGGGCAGCAATTCGAGTTGCACCTGGCGCGCAACTTCCAGTTGCCCTTCCAGCCGCTTCTTCTCGATCAATTGCTCGTGAAGCATCACCTTCTCAATGATGATTGCCACTTGCGAGGCCAGCATCATCAAGATCTCGAGATCATCGTCTGAGTAGGCATTAAGTTCGTCGCTCTCGAGATCGAAAACACCAAGCACTTCATCGTTTGAGATGATTGGCGCCACCATCTCGGAACGTGTTTCCTGGCGTGCATTTATATAAATGGAATCATTTAGCACATCATGAGAGATGATTGGTTTAGCGGTTTGCGCCACATGCCCGATAAAGCCTTCACCCAACTTGAGGTGTAAATCACTCAACTCTTGCAAGTCATAGCCACGTACGGCCTCAGCCTTCAGTTCACAAGGCTCCTCGCCCGCCGCCACTAATGATTTGTCTACACAATGGAGCACGAAGATGCCGGCAGCATCGTAGGGTATTAGCGAGTCAAGTGTGTCCATCACGAGATTCAGGACTTCCTGCAAGTCCAGTGACTGGCTAATTCTCTTCGTGATATCGAGCAGCATTCGCAGCTTGTCGATAGTCGACAAGCCCGGAGCCTTAACCTCTCGTATTTGTTCAGTCATGCAGCCAAACGCAGTCTGTCATGGTGACCACACACCGCGGGCGAGCGGACAAACCAATATTATATGAGGATCGCAGCGCAGCCATGAAGTCGCCTCTCTCATGTGACGACAAGTTTCAAATCTGGTGGAGTGTCTTAAAAGTCGACCATAAACGCGTTACTTTTATGCGGTATTCGACTAGCTCGCGACTCACACGAAAGTGCCTGGCAATGTCAGTTGACGTCTTTTTCTGCAACACAAAACGACGAAGGACTGAAAAAGGAACCAGGGTAGCAGCCCCAACGGCGTAGGCTGCTTCCTCATCCGCTTTGCGATAATCGCGATGCAGCATTCGCCCTCGTTCATCTTCAGCGACAATAGCTAATCGGGTTGGTGTATGGCCTAGAAAGACGTGACAGATCTCTTCCATTAACGTTGCGTTGGTTCGTGTTCGGCCATGCTTTGGGTTGAGTATGACAATCTTGGCGCCATTCGGTAAGGGGCGGGAACATACTCCCCCGGACCACGCCTCGGACGCTGGACCAAGCAGATGCTGCCGCACCTCCTCACTTAGTCCCTTTATCTTGTCGAAACTCAAAACAATTAGATTTGCGAATTGTGCTAATTGGAAAGGATTCAGTGGGGCGTCAAGTCGCACGCGAGCAAAGTCTCTGAGACCAAGAGCTTTCAATTCATAATTTTCCCATTTTTCGCCGGGAGGTAGTTTAAGGCTTCCCACGTCGCGATTATAGACCAGAAGGCGTGAGTTTGGTGGTCTCAGGAACTTAACGTCGCTTCTTTGACCCTTTCGCCGGGGGGTTGCGACTGAACTGAGCATATGCGACACGGAACAACTCGGAGAGAGCGGCGGCAGTTTCGGGGGTCAAGTTGCGATCGGCCCTCAAGTGAGCTTCCACGATTTCCGGCGTCGGCTCGCGAGCGAAATAAACCACGGGTTTGCCTTCGGCCGAATCAGCCTGACGGCTGCCGAGAATTCGTTCCATTGGTATATCAAGCCACGCCGTCAATCGCGCAATGTTGTCGGCGTCCGGCTTTCCGGTGCCATTCTCGATGCGTGACAAAGTCGACGCCGACACTCCGGTCTTATCTGCGAGATCACGCAAGCTCAATCCTGCTTCCTCTCGTCGTCGTTTGACGGACCGACCGAGCTCTTCTGTGTTAACCAAAGCTTTGCGGCTCATATACGACAAGTCCCTTCAGTAGTAAATTCTGAGGTGAATGCCGTCTTGACCCTATCACACTGCGGTTTTAGTTGCAAGACTCTGTCTTATCCTTGAAACACGGTGGGAACCGAACGAGCTTGTGCAAAAGCAAGATCGTTGTGGCATGAGGTCAGTACCGGAACGCGGTAGCGTCGGGTGCGCGATGCGATGTCACTCAATCGACGACGGCATTACACGAAGCCCCTGTTGAGTGATAGGCCATCCCGCACCCGACGCTATCGCGTTCCGGTACTGACCTCATGCCACAACGATCCGGGTTTTGACAAAGCCATGGTGTGGTGGGATTCATCACGTTTGTGACGGATACAACTTTTCGTGCAAATGCAAAAGGCCGCGTGGTTGACGCGGCCTTCGAATTTGCGCTGTAGCAGATCTACGGTTGGGAGCGCTTTTGCAGAGCGCTCATTGCCAGGTCACGCGCGCGCGGCACCACGTCGATAGCTTTCGCCACTTGCGGATCATCGCTCGTGATGTAAACGCGATCCGCAGTCACTCGGCCGTAGGCGGCAGTCACGACATTCGTTCGTAACTGAAGTTGGATGAATTGTCTGTTGTGATCCAGCAAAGGACCCAAAGAGCGGAAGTCAGGATCAGCTGCCACAAAATCCTTGAAACTCTTGAACACCGCGTCTGTCACTGGATAATCGGACGATTGCAGGTCGTGATTAAAGTTAATTCCCTTCTGCACCTGATAAGTTTCGAATCCGCTGATGCGCCCGTTCACCAACTCACGCGCATACGCAAAGATCGGATTTAGCAAACGGCGCTGCGCCAGCGTGATGGTGCGTGCGTTTATAACTTCATCAGGTTCAATCCCACCGCCGCCATAAACGGCTCTTCCGGTGTCCGTCTTCCTCTCCTGGCCCTGGGACTTACTGTCTTCTTTTCGATCCTGGCGGTTTAGTCCGCCATGCGTGTAATAATCGTAGAACCCGCCGTTGGAATAATCACGTTGAATCAATCGGCCGGAAGGCGTGTAATACTTTGCCGACGTCAGTGTCAGGCCCGCTCCAAATTCCAAAGGAATAATGCTTTGCACTAACCCCTTACCGAAACTGGTGGTGCCAACGATTAGGGCTCGATCGTGATCCTGCATCGCACCTGCAACGATCTCCGAGGCTGAAGCCGTGTAGCCATTGATCAAGATTACCAACGGCGTCAGATCCGGCGACGTGTTTTTGGAATCGTACGTGTTATCCCTTAAACCATTCCGTCCCTTTTGAGACAAGATTCGCTGACCGGCAGGAAGAAATACTTCTGCGACGTGAATCGCTTGATCCAAAAAGCCACCTGGATTGTTACGCAGGTCGAGCACAAGTGAGTTCATACCCTTCGCGTGCAGGCGCTCTAAAGCATCTTCCAGCTCTTCGGTAGTCGAGTAATTGAACCCTCTTGTCATATCGATGTAACCGACGCCCGGTTTAAGCATGTAAGCGTCAGGAAGAGACGGTTGAGGAACAGCGTCACGGGTAATTTCAACGGTTTGAATTCGCTTGTCGGCAGCCCTCTCAATCTTGATCTTTACCAATGACCCGCGCGGGCCACGAATCTTGTCGCGCACTTCAATTGACTGCTTGCCGGTCATCGGCACCCCATCTACTTCGAGGATCCGATCACCGAATCTGAGACCGGCTCTAGCAGCCGGTGAATTCTCAAAGGTAGCGGTGATGAAGGTATCGAGATCATCTCCGAGAGTGTAATTCAAGATAGAGGCGCCGATACCAAAGTACTCAGAACGCTGATCAGTTTTCAGCTCTTCGAACTCTTCGCGATCGTAGTAATTTGAGTGTGGATCCAGCGAACGAAGCATGCCGATGATCGAAGACTTGAAGAGCGAGTTGTAATCGAGTCCCTTCTGATCGACGTACTGTTCCTGAATAACGCCCAGAGCTTCATCAAAATCGCGCTCAATTAAAGCAATTGCGCTGGCGGGGTTCGGACGTCCTGTTCTTCGCGTACTTCCAGAAGGACCAGTGTTTGGCTTCCCCCCCGACGTGCTTCCCACCGAGGGAAGCTGTTGGCTCTTCTGTTGCGCAGAAGTGAAACCCGGCAATACGAGGACTGCCAGCAATAATGCGACGAGTGCTGTTGAATATATCTTTTTCACCGATTACCCCTGAAAGTTAAGCCACAGACTTTAATTCTGCGGCCCGGTCTAGCTGCGCCTTATTAAACTATGCGACTGCAATATAAAGGATGCATTGAGACTGAGCAAGGTTGGGTTTGACTCCACTGGCCCTCTAGAGAATCCGCTTCTTAATACAAATTAATAAAAGCGCGAAAACTCCAGAACAATGTGTCGTGTTGTCAATCGGTCTTAGCGCCGTTCGCTCTGTGCGTTTTCGTGTGAAATTCCGTCGAGTTCCAGGCGCAAAAGGAAATTAACACACCAAGACAAGACGTCGCTTGACGATACTTTCCGCGCATCCGTAGAATGAACTTATTCGACAAACAATCGTAGAACATGGGGAGTAGAGTCGATCTCTAAAGGAGTGTCCAAATGAGTAGTCCGTATAAGAGAGAAGAAGAACCAGGCTCAGGTGATCCTATCGATGACCTTATGCTCCGCGATAATGAGGCTGAGTCGTCCGAGGAGCGCTCCAGAGCTGCGTCTTCAGTTCGTGACATCGCTTCACGAATACCCGAATCACTAAGCGCCATTGGTCGCGATATCAGCAGAACAATTGAAAAGGCCATCTCGGCGAAAGATGATTACGTTGTCGCCGTGAAGGTTTCACCCGAAGCTCAAGACAAACTGGAACAACTGGTTCAGGCGGGCGTATTCAGGAGCCGCGCAGAAGCGGCTGGATACCTGATTGACGAAGGAATAAAAACACAGTCGGCTCTCTTCGAGAGGGTTCGCCAGAAATTGTCTGAGATAGAAAGGCTGCGTGCAGAGCTTCGAGGCTTAATTACCGACAAACCGGCGTAAGATTACCGTTATCCCGCTCCACTAATCTTTTCGCCTTCAGTCCCCCGTAACCAGGCTGCCTGTCCTCACCAGCGGACAGGCACACCCTAATGACGAATCGAGAAACAAGTGGCCGAGATTTTCGAACTTCCACCAACACCAATTGAGCAATTCACCCTTTCCAATGGCTTACGGGTTATTCTCAGCAAGGATAGATCCATTCCAGTTGTGTCAGTTGCCGTTTACTACGACGTCGGTTCGCGGAATGAAAAAGAAGGCAGAACCGGGTTTGCTCATCTGTTCGAGCACATGATGTTTCAAGGCTCTGAGAACGTGCCAAAGGCTGCACATTTTCAGTACGTCTTTAATGCCGGCGGCACGATGAACGGAACAACCTCAACTGAGCGGACGAACTATTTCGAAACCCTTCCCTCGAATCATTTACCGCTCGCGCTCTGGTTGGAAAGTGATCGCATGCGTTCACTAAAGGTGACGCAGGAGAATCTTGATAATCAACGTCATGCAGTACAGGAAGAAAAACGGCTGCGTTACGACAACCAGCCATACGTGAACGCCTTTCTTCGAATCAACGAATTGATCTTCAAGAACCCCGCTAACGCACATTCAACGATCGGCTCGATGGAGGATCTCGACGCAGCGACAATCGACGATGTGCAGGCGTTTTTCCGAATCTACTACGCACCAAATAATGCGGTTCTCAGTATTGTCGGTGACTTCGATCAACGCGAAGCGCGACCTCTCGTCGAGAAATATTTTTCTGGAATCCCTGCACAAGCGAAACCACCTCTCGTAGACGTCAGTGAGCCGCAGGAAGTCGCTTTAAATTCAGAAACGTTCATAGACAAACTAGCTCCCGCGCCAGCATTCGTCCTGGGGTGGAAAATACCGGTGCGGCGCACAGCTGATTTTTACGCATTATCTCTCGCGGGTAACCTGCTTTTCGAAGGTGACAGTTCCCGCCTTTATCAAAAGCTCGTCAAGGGTGACGAATCAGTCGTTTCCATTCAAGGCGGTATCGACGAACGTCGAGGTCCATCCGCGTTGTACATTTTCGCATTGCCCAAGCCGGGCCAGGATGTAAATGTAATTCGGCAGCAGATCTTTGAAGAGACAAACAAGCTGGCAACTGAGGGTCCGAGTGAGCCAGAGATGCAAAAGCTGCGCAATTCGCTCTCCAACGATGCTGTCCGCGGGCGGCAATCGACCATGTATCGCGCGCAACGGCTCGCTGAATTTGCGCTTTATGATGACGATCCTGGGCTTATCGACTCTGAATTGAACGAGTATCTCGCAATCGACGCAAAACAGATCAAGGACGCAGTAGCCAATTTTCTTGCCGTGACGAATTATGTGACGTTGGACATCGTGCCCGCTTCAATGAGCGAAGCCGCGGGAGCTTCACCGGCATCGCCTCAGCCCCCCGGTGAACCCAAACAGCCGGCTGCACCGGCGCCACAAGTTCCTGATGCTCCGCCTCCGGAACCAGGTTCATTTCATAAACCTGAGCTCCCTGAAGTTGAACCCGAACTTCCGCATCCGGAGCGGCCCCAGGATCCTGCGCAACCACAAACACGAAAGGATGTTGGATCCGGTCCGCTATCTCTATGAGCGCACAAACCGAGGACTTTCGACGTCAAGCACCGCCGCCACTTTCCCCTCGGCCCATCAGCCTTCCCACGCCGTACGACACAAAACTGGCGAATGGAATGTCAGTTGTTGTGGTCGAAGATCCACGACTACCACTCGTAAGTTTTCGCTTGGCGTTTAGTTTTGGTGACGCGCACGACCCGGCAAGTCTGCCGGGACTAAGCGACATGCTCGCTGGACTATTAACAGAAGGCACTGAATCGCGTACAAGCAGGCAGATTGCCGATGAGGTGGCACGCATGGGAGCAACCCTCACTGCCGGCGCCAGCTCTGATTACACAACTATTGCGGGTTCAGCACTCGCTCAATTCAGCGAGGCCGTCCTCGAATTAATTGCCGACGTGACGATGAATCCGTCATTTCCAGAACATGAGGTTGAGCTTCTTCGCCAGAACAGTAAAGAAAGCCTAAAGCAACAGCGTGCACAGCCATCGTTTCTTGCGACTGAGATGGTTTCCCGCGTCATGTTTGGCGACCACCCCTATTCAGTCGTCGCTCCCACACCAGAGTCAATTGATGCTACCTCTCGGGAAGCCATTGTTGAGTTTCACCGTCGAAACTACACTCCGAACAATGCAGTAATGATCATAGTCGGCGATGTGCTCACAGACGACGTGGTTAAGCAAGTTGAAAAGCTTTTTGGAAAGTGGAAAGCAGGCGTAGAGGTGCGGAGCGAATTTCCATCGCCGCCAAAACGCAGCGTGCGATCTGCGTACCTTATCGATCGTCCTGGTTCGGCGCAATCGAATATAGTGATCGCAAACGCCGGAATTACTCGCACCAGCCCTGATTACTTTCCGATGCTCCTGATGCACACGGTGTTTGGTGCGACTGCCTCATCCCGTCTATTCATGAATCTCCGCGAAGAGAAGGGTTACACATATGGGGCCTATTCAAATCTGGATGCGCGACGGACGGCAGGGACTTTCCGTTCTTCCGCTGAGGTTCGAACGCCCGTGACCGGAGATTCGCTGAAGGAGTTCTTTTACGAGCTCAACAGAATCAGGTCAGAGCCCGTCACACAAAAAGAGATCACTGATGCCAAGTCATATTTGAGTGGCGTGTTCCCCATCAGACTGGAGACGCAGGAAGGCGTCATCGATCAGCTGGTTCAGATGAAGATGCTTGGTCTCGGTGATGATTACTTGCACGAATACAGGAACCGCGTACACGCGGTTAGCACTGATGAAATTCAGCGAGTCGCGAGGAAATATGTTCAGCCAGACAACGCCGCCATCATCATTGTTGGTGACGGCGCGCAGGTTCTTGAACAACTCAAGCCCTACACAGACGCAATCGAAATCTACAACACGGCCGGAAAAAGAAAAGGTGCGCCGGGTTCAGCAACAATAATCAGCGCTGAGTATCTTGGCAACTGGGCACTGGAATTTGAGACCCCACTTGGTCAGGCTATCCCGGCAACGATGGTTGTAACGGAAACCGAATCTGGCCCGGTGGCACGAATTGAGTCCGAAATGGGAAGCGCTGACCTCGGCGGCATTGAAGTCGAAGGCAAAGCTCTAAATGCTACGGTCTCTTTCGACATGGATGGGCAACGCGTGGGCGGTCAGGTTTCAGCGACGCTTGAAGGAAATCGGCTGGATGGAACCTTGAGCCTTGAAGGTTTCCCCTCCCTGGGTTTCACCGGTAAGAAAGAATAAAAACTTAGAAATTAGACTTTTAAACGGAGACAAAAAAAGCCCAGCATGGCCGAACATGCCGGGCGAAATCACAGGAGGAACCGAGTGTTATGGTCGCCACTATACGTTGCGACGATCCAATAACCTCGATTCCTGAGATGTGTTTTTAGCAGACTCCGTTGCTTTAACGTTCATACGTCAACACAATTCCTTCCCCACCGACTGCCCATCCGATCTTCTTGTTGAAATAGAGTGAGTAAAGGTTTTGCTTCGTTTGTGATTCCTGCTGAACCCATGTGAGCCCGCCGTCCTCGCTTCGAAGAATTGAGCCGCCTCGACCAACAATCCAACCATCGTTGTCCGTCACGAACTGCACACTCAAAAGCGTTGAGCGCACCGGGGAAGCTACTGATAACCAGGTCTGACCGCCATCAATTGTACGTAGAATCACGCCGCGCTCACCAACCGCCCATCCCCTCTTTTCATCGCGAAAATCGATATGGAAAATTGTCGAAGTGATCCCGGAGGTTTGCGTAGTCCACGTGGTGCCGCCATCCTCGGTCGTCAGAATCGTGCCTCCGGCACCAACAATCCAACCTCTTTTCTCGTTAACGAAATCCACATGAATTAACTCGAGGCGGCTTGGAGCTCGCTGCCTTTGCCATGTAATTCCCGCGTCATCGGTATAAACAAGAATACTGTCGATTACGCGATCACCGCGGCTAACCGAACCGACGACCCAACCCTTTTTCTTATTCGGAAATCTGACGCTGTAGAGTTCGACGCTGGCGCCGTTGAATTCTTCAGGCTGAAATCTGCGCGATTCACTCCATCTGATGCCGCTGTCACGCGTAGTAAAGATTGTGTTGCCGGCGAGTAAGAATCCGTTTTCCTTGTCGCGAAAATAGATGTCGTTAATGCCTTCGTTTGTACCGACGATTTGGCGCACCCACGTTCGTCCCGCATCGTCAGTTCGCTGTAGAAATCCGTGGTCACCTCCGATCCATCCACGTTTTGAGTCGAGGAAGTACACCGTGTTGAGATCGCCCTGCGCCGGCCCCACACGCAGGGCAGACCAACCGGTTTGTCCGAAAACTGATCCAACAGCCGCAATTAGAAAAAATATAAACAATGAACGCATAGTCACTCCGAATACAGTCATCCAGCAATGCGAGACATCATTCAAGTACTCGCGTTCACGCTGGACAAACAGTCAGGGATTGAGCACTTGTACCTTAAGTGAAGCCTTCAACACAAGAGCCACGCACGCCGAGGGCGCACGTGGCTGATATACCTTGTAAGAAGAGAGTTGATGTTACGGAGCCGCGGCAGTGACTCGATAAACTCGGCCATCGAGAACCAGGATAACCTGTTCGCCGAGAGCAAAGAACTGCGCGATGCCGGGCTTTGATTTGAGGAGCGCAAAGTAATCATCGCTGCCGAACTTGATCACCGTCTCTGGAAGTCCGGCGTCAGGCTTGAATTCTGCATCGGTCCAGATCTTGTCGCGAAGGTAGAACGTTTTGCCTGCGACTGAACGGACCCTCGAGGATGAATCCGTAGTTGATATGCGTTCCGCCTCGAGCATTTCGCGCGTCTTCTTACTCTGTAAAACCGCAGTGCGACCGGTTGACGCATTCAGATCTGCTGACGGGGCAGCCGAAACGTTTCCAGCGACGACACCGGATCGTAGGGGAATCGCCGTGCGTGTGATCTCCTGCGCGCCCTTGTCTTCAACTGCCAAGAATGACGTGTAAGGAGTGACGATGCCGTACCGTGTTCCGAGGTCTACAATTTCGTCCCGCAATTCTTTTTGCTCACCATTGCTGCGGATCTCTTCCATCAACCATCCGACTCGTCTTGTAGCCCAAAGCCGCGACAAATAATCATTCCCATCTTCGCGTAAAGGAAAGCGCAAGTTGTCGTAAACGAAACTCCGATTTGAGCCGCTCGCATTGCCTGAGAGTTGCAACCGAACGTAATCCATGCTGATCGGGTTTCGATAGCGCCCAATCAATGTGATCTGAGAGCCGCGAAATAAATCGGGAGTGCTGCGAGGATAAACAAGATCTGGCTCGACGCCACCGAAGTCTAACTTCAGATCCGTGAGCACCGGAGAACTCACACGCGAGAAGAAGGTTGAGACTTTTGCTTCCAGGTCTTCTTTTGGTTCAACATAGTCTGCAACGCCCCCGTTCTCGGCGGCGAGTTTATCAAGCAGACTGGTATTCACATCGTATCCAACGCCGAAGGTGAATAAGCGCACACCTTTGGTTCGAGCATTGCGCACGTTTTCCAGAATATGATTAACATCGCTTTCTCCAACAGTTGGCAATCCATCCGTCAGGAACACAATCATCCTTGGTCGATCACTTGGTTGAAACTGACGTTCCGCGGTGAGCAATGCCTGATTGATGTTTGTTCCGCCAACAGGTCTGAGAGCCTGAACAAATGCCTCACCTCGCTTGCGCCCCGCGTCATCAGCAGGCACCAATCCCGTTTCCATTGCGCGCTCTTCGCCGGCGAACGAGATGACGTTATACCGATCCTGCGGTCGAAGAGTTCTAATGCCAAAGAGCAGCGCCGCTCGAGCCTTCTCCATCTTGCCTTCTTCCGCCATCGATCCCGAAGTGTCGAGAACAAATATGATGTCCTTCGCTGCATACTCTTGTTCCGACCAGTCATCTTTTGGAGATATCATCAACAGGAAGTAACCATCTTTCCCGGCGTCGCGATGGGTTAACAGCGTCAACCCGAAATCCTCCCTTGAGATCGAATAGAATAATTGGAAATCTTGCGGCTCCTTTCCACTCGAACTCTCGAATGAAACTAGTGATTTCCGATCTCCGTTTCGTTTAATTTCAATCTCGTGGCTTGGCGAGTAAATGTTCCTGATCGGATCTTTGCCTTCGATCTCGACACGTCCGGCAACGTTGCCGATTTGAGTTACTTGCCGGCCTACGCCCAGTGGGTAACGATACGAGACGGAACCAGAATCAGCGCGCAAGACCTGCGAATAGGTGATTTCCAGTTTTTTATCTGAATGAGCGGGAATGGGAAAGATGCTTGCCTGAAAGAGGTCCTTGCCTGCGTATTCCAGGAGACCGGGATCACGTTGGCGTCGAACGATTTCATCGTAAATCCGCCTTGCTTCTTCACGAGAACGTACTTCGCCGACCAGACGACGATCGCCGTCCCAGATGGCAAACTCGACAATCGATGCGGCGTCTGGAATCGGGAAAAAGTATGTACCTTCGAGGACCGCATCGGTATCGTTTCGGAAAACTTGCTCGACGTGGGTGGTGGCCACCTGGGCGGCAATCCTCGTATCAATCTTGATTGACTTAACGGGCAATGATCGAGGCAAAGGAAAAGGGCGAGGTGGCCGCGGGCATCGCTCGCAGGGACCCGGGACGATTACGCCCTGACCAGTAGCGACAACGGCAAACAACAAACTAATTGAGGCAGCGAGCAGGAATTGAGTCGTTCGAAGGCGCATTTGATTCTCCTAAGCGGTGGAGTCAAACCTCTCTGTCGCCGATTAGAACGGGCGGGTTTGGGGTTACTTGCAGCGGTGGAAAGGCCCCATAGGACTTATAGGACCTATAGGACCTATTTGCTCTTTTTAATGCAGCGCGCGCAGTCGCTCATTCCTGAGTGCGACGGTGATGACAAAAACGACTATTACCAGCCCGCCCGTGGCAAGGGTGTGGCGCACACCAAACCTATGGGATGCGGTCCCAGCTAGTATGTTCCCTATTGGCATCGTCCCGATGAATGACAGAATGAACATACTCATGACACGCCCGCGCATCTCGTCGGTCACGAGTTTCTGAAGTAGCGTGTTGGTGACAGCCACTGAAGTCACAATCGAGAAGCCGATTGCGAACAGAAAAATCAGAGAAAGCCGCAGATTAGGCGAGAGCGCAAATGCCGTTACAAACGTTCCAAACGACAACGACCCGGCAATAACAGACCATCCCTTCCGCTTGAAATCACCGAGGTATGCGAGCAGCAGTGCACCGCAAAATGCTCCGGCGCCCGCGGTCCCCATCATCCATGCCAGGCCTGTTTCACCGAGGTTGAAGATGTTGCGCGCAAAAATTGGAACCAGCGTGAGATATGGAGCGCCAAACAAACTCGTGACGGCGGACAACATGAGTAAGGAAGACACACGAGGTCGGTTCCTTACGTACTGAAAACCAGCAATTAAGTCCTCCCAGAAAGCCTTTCGGTCCTTAACTGAATGAGGGGCAAGGGCCTGAGTTTTATTCGGCTGATCAAACCGGACCATCTTGAGGGCTACTACGACTGCCACAAATGAGAGGCCATTGACAAAGAAGCACCCCGCTAATCCAAAAAACTTAAAGCCAAAACCGGCGAGCACTGGACCAACAACCCGGGAAAGTTGAAATTGTGAAGAATTCAAAGCAACTGCGTTTGCAAGATCCTCGCGACCCACAAGATCGAAGGTCATCGCCTGGTATGAAGGACCAGCCAAAGCCATGCAACAACCTGTCACGAACGAAAATCCCAGAACGATCCAACGATTAACAAGATTTGTATAAACGAGCGTTGCTAGTCCCAACGCCGCCAGTCCCGCGAGAATTTGTGTATAAAGCAGTAGGCGTCTTCGATCGACAAGATCGGCAAACACCCCGCCTGCGAGAGTCAGGAAGAAGCCTGGGGCTGTTGCCATGAATGCATCCAGCCCCAGCCAGAACGCAGAGTTGGTCAGGGTCAGCACTAACCAGCTTTGGGCAACCGCCTGCATCCATGTTCCGATATTCGATAGGAACGCTCCGACCCAAAACAATCGAAAGTTCCGGTGTGAAAGTGCACGGAACATGCCCGGCTTTCTTGCAGGTTTATGAGAGAGTGCGACGTCGGTAACCATAATGAATGTCTTAACATCGCCACGACCAATGCGGCAACTGCAACTGAGGCGATTACCTTTGCTGCACAACTGGGGGTCATGGTTAAATCAACGCTCGGTAATTCAGGTTGCGACAGGAGAATTTTCGTGAACAGAACAAATCTCTTAGGAGTGCTGCGACTTGTCGCAGCTTTAAAACCGGTGAACAGTTACAGCACTCTGAAAAACTTACTACGATTGATTTTTGTTACGGCGGCAGTTTGCTTCATTTGTGTGGGATCAATCACTGCGCAAGATCAAAAACCAAATCCGTCGCCTCAAGCATCACCGGCCACACCGGCTCAACCAACGACGCCGGCCGCGAACCCGGCGGACGTTGCATCGGTCGACGCGATAATGGCCGCCGTCTACGATGTGATTTCCGGTCCAGCTGGAAAGAAGCGCGATTGGAATCGAATGCGTTCGTTATTTGTGCCGGGCGCGCGGCTTGTGCCGACCGGTCCACGACCTAATGGTCAATATGGTTCGCGCGTGCTTAGCGTGGATGAGTATATCGAGCGAAGCAGTCCATTCTTCGATAAGGAAGGGTTTTACGAGAGAGAGGTGGCGCGGAAATCGGACGCGTTTGGACAGATAGCACACGTGTTCAGCACGTACGAATCCAAACATGATCCGAACGATGCGAAACCGTTTGCTCGAGGAATCAACAGCTTTCAATTGATGAACGACGGGAAGCGATGGTGGATCGTGACGATATTCTGGCAAGGAGAGGACGAGAAAAATCCATTGCCGGAGAAGTATCTTAAAAACTAAAAAAGATCATTTGACATTGGATATTGGACATTGGAGATTTGACATTTGGGTTGGCCGACTGTTCGCGAGCTTGCCGTTCGTGTGTTTCGTATGAAGTTCGTGTGTTTCGTATGAAGGTCGTGTGTTTCGTATGAAGTTCGTGATTTTCGTATGAAGTCGTGTGTTTCGTGGATCGTTTGTTTCGCGCCAGACAAACTGATTCACGAAAGCACACGAACAGGAATTCACATGGACGCAAATTCCAAATGTGAAATGTCAAATGTCCAATCACTCCAATGTCAAATAGCTTTAGGTAGAGGTACTGTTTTGACGATTTCAGATTTTACTATTACCTAGCTTTAGGCTCTCCGCCAAGCTGAAAGCGATCCTCCTTTTCCTCCGCGTCGCCCAGCAATGATTTCGGCCAGAATCGCCAGCGCCACCTCTTCTGGTGTTACCGCCCCGATGTCTAATCCGATCGGCGCGCGAGTCTTATCAATGAATTCTCTCGTTGCGCCGGCTTCCCTTAGCCTCTGGAGCACGATGTTTGTCCGTCGCTTGCTTCCAATTAACCCGATGTAATCAGGATCCCGACCAATCAATGCTCGCATGCAAGCTTCATCTTCATTGTGGCCGCGTGTAACGATCGCTACGCAAATGCCACGGCCGCTACCGACTGCACTACGCACAGCCTCCTCCCAACTGTCGGTGGCAATCAGTTCGATTGTTTCGTCTGGAAAGTTCTTTCTCGATACAAACTCCGGCCGGTCGTCTATCAACGTCGTTGTGTAACCAACAGCACTGGATAGACGTGCGAGCGCGGCTCCAACGTGCCCCGCTCCGCAGATTACAACGTGGGGCTCCGGCTGAAGGCGCTCAAATAAAAGACGAACGTTATTAAATGCTGACGTGTTTGGAGCAAAGTCAGTTCCGGAAAATGCGTGCGCATCGTCTCGTGAGGCTAGAAATGCGAACGCCTTTTCTTTCGCAAGCGCATCCAGCGTGGCCTCGCCGAGCGAACCAGTGGTCGTCCCGCCACTCTCAATCAGCAGCTTTGCACCAACATTGGCAGGACCTTCAATCAGTGTCACGAGCGCGGCGACAGTTCCAGCCTCAATCGCATTG
This sequence comes from Acidobacteriota bacterium, assembly GCA_046727215.1. GTDB lineage: Bacteria > Acidobacteriota > Blastocatellia > Pyrinomonadales > Pyrinomonadaceae > PSRF01. The sequence continues at coordinate 61,796 of JBKPCC010000099.1, read as the reverse complement.
TCGATCGCCTTCAGGACTGCCGACATCGACATGTTTTCGCTGGACATGCGTACCAAGAAGACAATTATTTTTGGCTGGGTTTAAGCAGATGAAAAGCGACGCCGGCACGACGAAGGAGCCAGATTGGTCCAACTAACAGATACACAGGGTTTTTGAAAAAGGCTGGTTGATTTCCCTCTATTGCGTGTCCCACAAACTGGAATATCCAACCGACAACGAATAGACCGATGGCCCATGCCCAATTGAAGAAAAACAGCGGCAACGAGATGACAATGAGGGGTATGCCAATCGAGTGGGCTAGCCTGTTTAGCGGATGTGTATGCTTCGCTTTGTACTCTGCGATGTACGTCATCGAAACGATTTAGAATTTAGAATTTCTAAATTAATCCATGACATCGATGAAGATGTCCATTGTTCCGCCACAGACCATACCTTCTTCACTCGCCTCTTCTGCCGTCAGCGAAAAATGGTGCAAAGCAGATCGTCCCGAGCGCATAGCGTCTCTTGCTTCAGACCATACTTCTGCTTCGATGCAACCACCGCCAACCGTTCCCGCGATTTCACCGTTTTGAAAGAAAAGCATCTTCGCGCCTCTGCGCTGTGGTGTTGATCCGCGAGTGTGCGCAACGGTGGCAACAACCACTCGCTCGCCACGTGCGCGAGCGTCGCCGATCTGCCGGTATAGATCACGTTGAGAGATGGTCGGCATTGTTACTCGATGTATGCAACCCCATGCCGAGCAGGTGACGCGTCATTCGGGCTTCTTGGATTTCTTGGCAGCGGCATCATTCTCATTCTGAGCATTGTCCTGCTGTTGCTGCTGTGCCTCGATGCGCCGCCGCAATAAATCTACTTCTGCATCGGCGCTGGCAACAGCTGCCTCGAGTCGCGTGCGGTTGGTTTCAAGCAACTTTACCTGGTTGCGCAGCCGTGACCGTTCAGCATCCAACTGCCTCCGCAATGCTTCACGCGCGTCTTCCGGTCGCGTCGATCCATACGTTGCGGTGGCACGCTCGATGTTTTCAGGCCTGATAGCAAATTCAATCTGATCAAGTCGGTTTTGCAGATCGGCCAGCTTGGTCTCAGTGTCAAGTTGCTGAGCTCGCAAGCCTTCCGCTCGTTGTTCGGCCCGAGTAAGACGATCCATCTCAAGCAGCGTACGATCGTTGTCCTGAAGTTTGCCTAGCTTATCGTTTAGCTTATCCACCTCATTCGACAAGCTGTTGATCGTTCGTTGCATTTCCTCAGGATCAGACGGAGTCTTTCTCTTCGGAGCAATCTTATTCTCAGCCGGTTCCGTTTCTGGGCCGGTACCACCGTCCTCTGCAGTGCTTATGATCTTGGCATCACCTTCGCCGCCCGAAGGCGCGATTGAAGGATTTGTTATGACAGGTTTAGCGGCGGCAGGCTTGGGCTTACGACGCGTGTGCTTTTTGTGGCGTGTCTGGGCGTCCGTCTCAATCAGACACAGGTTCAACACCAGTAGTGCCGAGATAACCAGGAAAAGATACCGAACAATTCGCCTTTGCATCAGCCAAACTCCTCAAAACCCAAGATACGACAGCCGGAAGATGCATTCAAGCCTCGTCCGGGATCCATTGTGTCCTAATTCTGTAGGGGCGTCCCTCCGTGGGCGCCCCTTTCCCCTTAGCAGGCCGCGCTTTAGAGCAGGGTCGCTTACGGAGGGACGTCCCTACAGAATTAGCTCTGAATTACACGCTTGAGAGCCGATACCGGTTCCTCAAAACTAGTACGGCTGAATCTGGAAACTTACGTCCATTGGCCGTGCTGAACTCGTCAATGCGCCAATACCAATCATATCAGCACCAGCCTCGGCATACACACGAGCAGTCTCGAGTGTAATGTCGCCGGTGCAGTGGATTGTAATGCCTGGTACTTTTTCGTGCGCGAGTTTCGCCAGTCGTCGTACCTCTTCCGGACTCACGTTTTCGAATACAACAATGTCGGCGCCGTTGTCCAACGCGTCGCGTAATTCCGTCTCATTGCCGACTTGTACTTCAATCTTGTGCACTCGACCAAGGTTTTCTTTCGCACGCTTTACCGCCGACGCAAGGCCGCCGGCAATCGACGCATGATTGGCCCGAACCACAACGCCATCATCAAGCCCATAACGATGGTTGCATCCCCCGCCCAACAGAACCGCATACTTTTCCAACATCCGTAACCCGGGCGTCGTTTGTCGAGTATCGACAATACCGGCTGAGGTCCCTTCAACTGCGCGTACAAACTGATTGGTTAATGTAGCAACGCCTGAGAGTCTTTGCAGCAAATTAAGCGCGACCCGTTCGCCCGCCAGGAGGACGTCAGCAAAACCCGTCGTGCGAGCAATTACTTTTCCCGCTTCGATTTCTTCCCCGTCGGCAGCGAACGCTTCCAATTGTTGTTGTGAATCAAGCGTAAGAAAAACTTCTTCAGCAGCTTCCAATCCGGCAACGACCATCTTCTCTCCAGCAACGAAGCGGCCCTTTGCGCGTGTGTTTCGCGAGACGACCGACTGCGTTGTGATATCACCGCGGCCAAGATCCTCGCGCAGAAAGATCGCAATCTGGGAATAAAGTGAACCTTCGTCGAGCCAGTTCATTGTAGATTTCCGAGTGTCTGTTGCAGTTGCGCTGTGCGTTGCGCAATGTCCGCAATTCTGTTGCGTAGTTCGTTGACCCGTTCAGATGGCGCACGTTCAACAAACTGCGGATTGGTCAGTTGCGTTTCCAGTCTCGCTGCTTCAGTTTGTAATTTCTCCTTCTCGCGACTTAACCGTCGGCGTTCTTGATCGAAATCGATCAGACCTTCAAGAGGTATGGCTACTTCCGCTCCACCGGCTAGCACCGCTCGGGCCGACGCCTTTGGCGCTGACAGTTGCGGCTCGACTGTTACCTTTGCCGCTCGCGTCAATCTACTTATCTGATCGACACTGGCGTTCAGTACCTGACGCAATTTTTCGTCGGAAGCACCGACCATAACCGTAATACGCTCGCCGGGTTTGATATTCATCTCTGAACGAATGTTCCTCACGCGGGAAACGAGATCGATTACAAGCTGCATTTCCCATTCGGCCTGTTCATCGATCAGCTGCGGAGCGCTTTCCGGGAACGCCGCCAACATAATAGTGGGTTCGGCACCGCGGTAAGCAGAATGCATTCTTTCCTCCTGGTTGCCGGGAAGCCGCTGCCACAACTCTTCTGTGATATAAGGCATGAACGGGTGCAGAAGCCTTAATGCCTGTTCCAGGACACTCAACAGACGTGTCCGCGCTTGCGTTCTGCGCTCGCTCGCTGTCTCGGATGTAACATCCTGTTTGCTCAGCTCGATATACCAGTCACAAAAATCGTCCCAGAAGAAGTGATAAAGCGTCTGCACCGCCTCGTGGAATTGATAATCCGCCAGTGCGTTACGTACATCCCGAGTGGTTCTGTTTAATCGTGACAGGATCCATCGATCGTGCAACGCCATGTCGGGATCCGCCAGTTTAAGCACTGAAGGATCAACGATCGCCCCTTCTGAATTGAGGAGGCAAAAACGAGCGGCGTTCCAGATCTTATTCGCAAAGTTACGGTACGATTCAACCTGCTTTTCATTCCAACGGATATCGGTGCTGCCCACAGATGCGAGTGTCAAGCGGGTCGCGTCAACACCATACTTATCGAACACCTCAAGCGGATCTACGCCGTTCATTTTCGTTTTCGACATCCGCTGACCCTCTTTGTCGAGAATAGTTCCCGTTACAAATACGTCATCGAATGGTCGCTTTCCTGTAAAATGCAAACCCATCATCACCATTCGCGAAACCCAAAGGAAAATGATGTCACGGGCAGTAACTAACACACTCGTTGGATAGAATGTCCGCAGGTCGTCAGTATCCTCGGGCCATCCCAACGTAGAAAACGGCCACAGCGCGGACGAAAACCACGTGTCCAGCACATCCGGATCTTGCGTCAACTCTTTACTGCCGGCTTTTGCAACCGCCTCTTCGTAACTGCGCGCAACTATGAGCTCACCATCTGCGGTGTACCATGCGGGGATCTGATGACCCCACCAGAGTTGTCTCGAGATGGTCCAGTCGCGGAGGTTTTCGAGCCAGTTCGTATAAACCTTTTCGTAAGGAACCTCGGGAACGAATCTCGGTTTGTGCTCACGACCCATAAGCTCGAGAGCCTCATCCCGCAGCTTTTCCATGCGACAAAACCACTGCGTGGAGATTAAGGGCTCGATTACTGTCTTGCAGCGTTCACATTTCGAAATCGAAAACTCGTAGTCCACAACTCGTTCAAGCAGTCCCAGGTCTTCGAATTTCTGGACCACTTTTTCGCGCGCCTTGTAACGATCCAAGCCCGCAAATTCTTCTCCCGCAGCTTCGGTCATGGTTGCTCGCTGATCAATCACAACGACTTGAGGTAAACCATGCCGCTGCCCCATGTCATAGTCGTTTGGATCGTGAGCGGGAGTTACTTTCACGGCACCCGTTCCAAACTCCGGGTCAACGAACTCGTCAGCAATTACCGGAATTTCGCGGCCAGTCAACGGCAACGATAAGGTGGCGCCGATTAATCCATGGTAACGCTCATCATTCGGATTTACTGCGACAGCGGTATCTCCCAACATGGTCTCCGGGCGTGTCGTAGCCACAGTCACACGACGATCACTGTTCTTGACGGGATATTGTAAGTAGTAGAGCTTGCCGGCTTGCGAAGGTTTTTCGACCTCCAGATCCGAGAGCACGGTCAGATCATTGGGGCACCAATTCACGATGCGGTTGCCCCGGTAGATCAATCCTTCTTCGTAAAGTCGGACGAATACCTCGCGTACCACGCGCGAAAGGTCCTCATCCATCGTAAATTTCTCACGAGACCAATCTACGGATGCTCCTTCGCGTCGCATCTGCGTGGTAATTTGACCGCCTGATTCATATTTCCATTTCCAAACTCGTTCGACGAACTTCTCTCGACCGACGTCATGACGTGACGTCCCTTCCTTCTTGAGCTCACGTGTGACCATTAACTGAGTCGATATACCCGCGTGATCCATCCCAGGCAACCAGAGGGTTCGAAATCCGCACATTCGCTTGTACCTGGCCAACACATCCATCATTGTGTGTTGCAATGCGTGACCCATGTGCAACGAGCCGGTCACATTTGGCGGCGGGATTACGATGGAAAAAACCGGCGCGTGCTCATCGCAATTGATCTCGGGCGAGAAGTATCCATTCCGTTCCCATCGCGCATAGTGGTGCTCTTCGGCCTGTTTTGGATCGTAGGTCTTAGGAATCTCCATTAGCGTCTGTTTGCTTGCAAGGGTGTTATGTCGTTGAGACAAATTTACATTGTACGGCATGAAGATCGAAGCGCAAAAAAACGAGCAGCCGTGACGGCTGCTCGAGTCGAATACGAATTAGAACCACAATACCTATTTTGGTTGGGATTCCCTCTCTTCCAGTTGCCGCTTAATCATGAGCTCCGCCAGCTGTGGCACCACTTCCCAGGCGATTTCCTGCACAACTTTTTCAGAGAGGTATTCGACAGCCCGACGCGCGATGGCATCGATGATTTCGGGAGGCAAGCTTCCGGCAGTTATCGGAGCACTCGCGGCGTGCGGTTGCGACGGTTTCGTCGGGGATTCATAACGCGCCTTTCCAAACTGAGGATCTTGACCGGTTACTGAAGGGGGGACGTCTGTCTGTCCTTGAGATGCTTGAGATTCCCAGCCGCTAAGTGTAGAAGCAAAAGCTGCACTCGGTTCGACAGCTGGTGAATAGGCGGGCTCAGGTCGTGCTTCGGCTTCATCGAGATCAAGTTCCAGTTCAAAATCGTCGTCAGCTACCGCATGGGCTGGTTCAAGATCGTCAAGGTCTAACAAACCGTCGTTGTCTGTACCTGCTTGCATTTCGCTCGATTGAGTTTCCATTGTGTTCTGTTTCAGGGATGCCATTTCGTGTTTCGCGACGAATTCATGGGCCCGTCTTTTCATCGCATCGGGCATCTGCATTGTGTCCGCAGTTACGATCTCCAATTCGGCGGTTGAGAGTGTGGCTTGCTCCGGGGCCTCGTGCCCTGGAAGCTCCGCCGTTTCTATTTCCGATGGCAACGGTTTGTTGCTTACGAGGTCGCTGACCTTCTCTATCAAGCGGCGTATCGATTGGAATGGCTTGGTCAATGTATCGTTCGCGCCTACTCTGCGCGCCTCCGCTTCGTCAAAGGGCTCAAATGACCCTACTAGAAGCATAACTGGAATGTGCTTGAGTTTTTCGCTGGTCTTAATGTATTCGCAAACCTCGTAGCCGTTGAACATCGGCATGAATACATCTGCCAACACAATGTCGGGCAGCAATTCCTCGACTTTCTCAATTGCCTGCTCGCCATCACCGACCGTGATCACCTGCACGCCTTCATCGGCGAACGTGAGATCTATTACTTTTTGAATGGTAGCCGAGTCGTCGGCGAGTAGGAGTTTGTGTCCAGCTAACAAAGCTGATTCCCTTTAGCTGAAGTGAGCACCACTGGCGGGGCCCGGTGCGTTTGCACAGGTGGCTCGGGGCATGTTGAACGTGGCGGTCCACAAAAAGGCCACAAATGAAACCTAACACCCGCAATAACTGGCCGTCAAGGATTAGTTTTGGACGGGCTCACTGGCCTAGTTTGGAGGTGTGGCGGATGGACCGGAAACGATTACGTCGTCTGACGTGTTCTCCTTGCCGTCCGGGCCTTTTGACCGAAGAACGAAATGGTCCCGTTCGCCCTGGTACTGGTAGGGGTTATTCCACGGATCAAGCCGGATAATTTGGCCCAAATACCGCGGACTCAGATGATCAACTAGCACTGGCTCTTTGTCGGAAACCACATAAAAACCGTGGTCTTTTCGGAAGTGCTCAAGGGCCTCTGCCAGCGTTGTCAGTTCGGCTTGCGCCCTTTTTCTCTTATTGTCATTGAGGGCTTCCGCAACCGCCTCCACGCCGACCCAATCTCCGCTGCCCGTGCGAACACCCGATACACGCCAGCCGGTTTTTTCCTTAGAAAACCCAACAGTTCCCTGAATAATCGCTACAACGAGGGCAGACGAACGAGTGGCAAATGGGACACTCGATGGCGATATTTCTCTTATCCTGACGGCATCCGAGGGGAAACCTATCTTGAGCAGGCTAGCAATCATACAGCGCGCCCGCTTCGGAGTGGGGTCAGTTGATGCTTCTCGAGCGGAAAAGTCGGTTCCTGTGCATTTTGCAGCGGGAACATCGGTACTCAAAGCTCCAGCGATGAGGGGGATTTCCTCCCAACGTTCCGGGCCGATTCTAACCTCGGCCACCTGCCATTCCCGCCGATCGTTTTGCACAAATCTGAAAGCTGTTTCGATTTCAACTAAGGCTTCCGCCTTGTCTCCTTGCTCGGTGACGCTTCTTACGCGCACAGCGTCACTGGGAAGCTGTGCACCGGCAATTCGAGATATGAGTTTGCGCGCTTGCTTCTGACTTAAACCAGCAGCGGCCGTGGTTAGACTCAGAACGGCGATGAGCGAAATACACGCGAGAAACTTATGTCGCACGTCGGTAATAAACGTAGCGGGCATGTCGGACTCAGGCTTTACCCACCAGCATCTGCAACATGATTTGCAGCTGGGCAGTAGTAAATGGCTTAGGCAGGAAGACGACTGCCCCCGCAGCGAAGCTGTCTGAAGAGAGCTTCGGATCTTGTTCGGCAGTCATCATCATAACGGGAATGGCGCTCAACCGCTTTTCCGACTTCATGTAGCGGACCAGCTCGGTTCCAGAGATGTGTGGCATTACGACATCCAGGATAGCCGCAGTGAATTGCGGATCATTTTGCAGGATCTTGTAGGCCTCTCGACCGTCCCGGGTGGTTACCACGGAGTAATTCTCTTTTTCAAGAATGGTTGAGACTAAACGGAGAATTGCCGGATCGTCATCGGCAACCAGTATTCGACGCCCGGTTCTGGGTTCCTTTGTTGCTTTTTTTTCGGCCTTATTTGACATTTGTTCACGCTTCCACGGCGCGGCAACTCTCGCCAGCCTGAGTAGATAGGTCAGCCGCCAATTTTATCGCGGCGACCATGCTCGAGTGCTCTGCCAGCCCCTTGCCGGCGATATCGAACGCGGTTCCATGATCCACCGAAGTTCTAATGAACGGCAACCCCAAAGTCACGTTTACGGCTTCACCAAATGACAAACACTTCACCGGAATCATCGCCTGATCATGATAGCAGGCAATTACGGCATCGAATTCGCCGCGTGAGGCACGTAAGAAAACGGTGTCTGCTGAGAATGGTCCCTGGACATTAATATCGTCCGGTCCGCGACAGGCTTCGATTGCCGGGACCATTTCAGAGGCTTCTTCCACTCCAAACAGCCCGCCCTCGGCTCCGTGCGGATTCAGAGCAGCGACAGCCAACCGCGGGCGTTCGATGCCCCAGCGCTGGAGCTCGCGGTGAGCGAGATTAATGACCTTGACAATTCGATCGCGCTCAACGAGTCGTATCGCCTCAGAGAGAGGCACATGTGTGGACAACAGCACGATTCGCAGGTTGGCCGCAACGAATGCCATCGCGTATTCCTCAGAACCGGTGAGGTGAGCAAGAAACTCCGTATGTCCGGGAAAACTATATCCGCCAAGGAACAAAGCGCGTTTATTTATCGGTGCGGTAGCGATCGCGTCTATGCTTCCGGCAGCGCACAGTTGCACAGCTGCCTCGATGTAACCCGCGGCCGCTTTGCCTGCGAGTCCGGATTCAATGCCCAGCTCGATTGAAGCACCAATGTTGTCTAGATGAAAGATAACGGGTTCGGAAATGTCGTCCGGGAGCTTTTCGTCACGACGAATAATGTCGTAGCCACTTTGCAGGTCGAGCGTGCGCGCAGTATGAGCGAGTAACTGTGCATCACCGATGATTACTGGAACGCAGACTCGTCTTACTTCTTCTTCAGCAACCGCCTTGAGAACCACCTCCGGGCCGATACCAGCAGGATCTCCCATGGTGATTCCGATGCGGGGCAAAAATCGTCTTTGCCGCTGCCCCTGGTGAGATGAGCTATTCGCTTGCTGTCGCATTAGTGGAAGCGACGCGCACGATGGCGGGATTGGAGACGTCAGCGGCGCGACCGGCCAAGGTTACTCCGCAGCTTGCTCGACACGTTCGTCGGCCTTGAACATATACTTAATATTGCGCTTGAGAATCAGTAGGTTTGGTGCTCCCTTGCGGTTGACCTTCAGTGCCCCGCGATCATACCACTCGATCGTACCTTCAATCTCTTCGCCGTCGAGCAGAACAATGACCATCTGCGTGTGTGCGTCGATCTGTTTTTTGTAATAGAAAATCTCCGCGCTTGTTTCCGAGGGAGGTGGAACACGCTTGCGCACCTGGACGGGGGATGGCTGCCCGCCGCGTGGTTGCGGCTGGCCTGCTTCACTGCCTATGTGGCGCTGGACGCTTCCATTCGAACGTTCTCTGGGCTGCGGAACTTCACGAGCTTTGCCTTTCACTTCCGCGAGTGTAGTTCTTATCAGTTTGCGATTCACTTGCTTCTTACCTCCAATGAGTCCAAAACCGGGTCTTTGCAACCTCGTTGGCGTCAGGCCAGCGACGCGCTGAGTCACTTTGTTGATCTAATAGTCAACGCCTCTCGCAGGGTGCGGCCACCAGAGGAGAGGAACAAAGCACTGACCCGATATGGGGAATCCTAAAAGGAAATGTCGACATGCTACACAACGGCGGAGGAAAAAGCAAAGCAGAAAACGAAGCACCAGATTTTCGAATTGCGAATCGAGAATTGCGAATTTCTAAATATAAACAAACTCGTTAAATGTGAATCGCGGACCTGAAAGAATACAACCATTCAAATCCGCCATTCGCAAATCGAAATTCGAAATTTTTCTTAGTCCGCTTTCTTCCGGATAAACGTAGGCACGTCCAGATCGTCTGCGCGCGGCTGGCTCATCATAGGACGCGGCAGATCATCTGCGGGTCGTTGCACATAGCGAGGTTGAGGTGTTGGCAACGTTGCTGGAGTAGCAACAGCTGCCATGACCGCCGATTCGCGTTCAAAGCCTGTCGCGATAACCGTGATCTTCATTTCGTCGCGCATGTTGTCGTCAATTACTGCGCCGAAAATAATGTTCGCATCTTCGTCAGCCGATTCGCGAATGATGGAAGACGCGGCATTGACTTCAAACAGGGTTAGATCCGGTCCGCCCGTAATATTAATGAGCACGCCTTTCGCGCCCTGAATTGTCGCCTCCTCGAGTAGCGGGGACGAGATCGCTTGCTGCGTGGCCTCGATAGCACGATTCTCACCAGTCGCACGCCCGGCGCCCATCAACGCCAGACCCATTCCCGCCATGATGGACTTGACGTCGGCGAAATCAAGGTTGATCAGGCCGGGAACTGTGATGAGATCGCTGATTCCTTGCACAGCCTGGCGCAAAACATCATCTGCAACGCGGAACGAGTCGGGCAACGATACGCCACGTTCTACTGTGTGCAGCAGTCTTTCGTTCGGGATCGTAATCACCGTATCGACGCATTCGCGCAATTCACGCAGACCCTGTTCAGCCTGCTGCATGCGCCTGCGCCCCTCGAAATGGAAGGGTTTGGTAACGACAGCAACGGTCAATGCGTTTAGCTCTGTCGCTAACGAGGCGATGATTGGTGCGCCGCCCGTTCCCGTACCGCCCCCCAACCCTGTGGTAACGAAAACCATGTCAGCGCCTTCGAGGACTTCAATAATTTTGTCCGTATCCTCGAGGGCAGCTTCGCGACCAACGTTCGGGTCTGCTCCGGCGCCAAGTCCTTTTGTAAGTCTTCCGCCGAGCTGAATCTTAATCGGCGCTCGTGATCGCTTCAGCGCCTGAAGATCAGTGTTCGCGACTAAGAACTCGATTCCTTCAATCCCAGCCTCGATCATGCGGTTGACTGCATTACTTCCACCGCCACCAATGCCGATTACTTTTATCCGCGCGCCGGTCAACGGCGGATCATCATCAATAAAAATATTAATGCCTCTTCCGGGTTCACGAGCTTCCGGTGTCATGTTTATTTCCTCTCTCCCAAAGCGGGAAGGCTTCCAGGGCCCTTTTCTTCTATATTGTGCTGCTCGCGGCATTGGCATCGATATGTTGCGGGCAATATCTTGTGCGGCCGGGCCGCAAGCATACAACAAGTTGTCAGAAAATACTACTGAAACGATTTTTAAATCGCGAAACAAAATGTGTGAGTTTGCCCGTCTGACCTCGCCGATTCATAACAGTGCGCATCTCTGTAGCTTGCGCACGATATGCCAGCAATGACAGTCCCGCAGCAGCAGCCCACGCCGGGCTTTGAATGTCTTCAACCAAACCGCCAAAGCGGTCACGTTCGGGAAAACCAACTCGTACAGGCGCATCAAACACTTGTTCAGCAATTTCAGTCATGCCGTTTAGCAATGCGCCTCCACCCGTCAGCACGACGCCACTCGAAAGCTGGCGCTCCCAACCGGCATCTTTGATTTCATCAGCCACGTGCATCAACACTTCTTCTGCACGTGGCTGGAGGATGTCGCAAAGAATCTGACGGGATAATTGTCGCGGCGGACGACCGCCTACCGAAGGCACATCAACCATTTCGCCGCGTTCCATCTCGCTCAGCGATGTACTGCAAGCGCAACCTGCGGATCGTTTTATTCGCTCAGCTTCAGGAATTGGCGTGCGCAAGCCAAAGGCAATGTCGTTCGTGAAATGAGATCCGCCGAGCGGAAACACAGCTGTATGCTGCACTGCTCCGCGCTGGTAAATAATCAGACCAGTTGTTTCTGCGCCGATGTCGACCAGCGCCGCGCCAAATTCTTTGTCATCATCAGTTAATGACGCTTCCGCAGCGGCGAGTTGCTCGAGCACCATGTCAGCAACGATCAAACCCGCGCGGTTGACGGCATTAATCGCGTTCTGGCGAGCGGTGACGGGGCTGGTGACGATGTGAACCTTCACTGCTAGGCGCGCTCCGATCATCCCAACTGGATCGTTAATTCCGTCCTGGTCATCAACAATGAATTCTTGTGGCAGACGATCGACGATTTCCCTTCCTGCCGGAAGCTGAATAGCACAAGCGGAATCGATCGCACGGCGCACATCTTCAGGAACAATTTCGCGATCGCGTCCGGATACTGCAACAATCGCCTGTCCATTGAACCCGAGAATATGCGATCCAGCGAGGTTGATTGTGACTTCCTCTGCCTCGAGTCCGCTCATTCGTTCCACTTCTTCAACTGACTTCTTTATCGCATCTACAGCCGCGTCTGGATTTACGATTACTCCCTTGCGAAGACCGCGCGCTTCCGCTTCGCCGATACCAATAATATTCAGCAATCCACCCTCGCCCGGTTCGCCGGCGATACACGTTACCCTGCTTGTCCCAATATCAAGCCCGATGGTGTATTGCGTGCGCTTTGGCATCTAGCTGCGTCCTCCGGAAACGAAGTTACCGGGTCTTTTCACGTTCGCGGGTCTTCCTATTTCTGTTTTGATTTTCCTTCGCGGCAGTCTTCTCTGCCTTTTTTGTTGTTCGGGATGCATCTGAGTTTTGGTTGGCATTCCCACTCGCACCTGCGGCGGCAACTGCGTGAGCTCCCGACACGAATCCCACGACCGCCCTTTTTCCTTGACTCAAGTCCACATAGCTGATGAAAGAACCTCGAGGCGTTTTTCGTTGCTCGTCCAGGACATCCAGGGCTTGCTTAAGACGTTTGCCCAGATCCTGCGCACCGAGGCGAACTTCAATTTGGGCATCATCTCCAGCGAGTTGCGCACGTACATCATGAACGTCGATCAAATTCACTTCACTAACGCGCTCGGATAGACCGATGCCGTCCCAAACCGACCGCAGTTCCAAAAATTTCCTTACGCGTTCGCGATTCTCTTCTCGGGCCGTCGTGGAATCATCTTCACTCCACCCACGAAGAAAGAATGGAGGCATATCGTCTGTAGGCTGCATCTCTCCAAGCAAGACACCGTCATCATCGACCCAAACAAAGCGGCCTGATGCCAGTCGTACCACTACACGCGGCACTCGCTCAGTTACTCGAACTCGAATGCCATCAGGCAGCACGCGACTTACGATTGCAGAACGGACCCACACAAGCTGTTCGATGTGAGCACTAATGGCGTTCAGATCCGCGCGCCAGACTCCCGTAGAAGAAACATCACGTTTCACGATTGCTTGCACCGCCTGCTGCGATGCTCGTTCTGTGCCTCGCACTTCAACATTGCGCAAATTAAAAAACCTGGCCGAAGCCGCACTTTTGTAACCAGCGAACATCAACAAGCCGAGAACAATCGCAAACGTAATTTTGAGGATTGCTGGTAGATAGCCAAGGAGATGTCTCAGGCGATTTGCCAAACTTTCATTAGCCGTTGCTCTGTCTCGTCGCGCCGGTCGCTGCTGCGCCGACCCAGAACGATTACGACCCGACATACCGCTGCGATTTCCGACTTTTTGATTCATCACCTGTTCTCGCAAGGTTACTCCTCCTTTCCGCTGCCTGCTGTGCCTTCTGCAGAGCTCGCTCGCCAAACCTCAACTTCATATTCCAATTCAATTCCGTGTTCACGTTTAACTCGTTCACGAATCTCTTCCGCCAATGACAACGCGTCTTCAGCGCGCGCATTCTCACCTTCAGTAACTATGAAGTTGGCATGCTTCGGCGAAACGACAGCGCTGCCGCGCTTGGTGCCTTTCATCCCCATCGAATCGATGATTTTCCCGGTACCAATCGTGCTTGATGGGGGATTCTTGAAAAAGCAACCCGCGGAGCGCGCGCCATGTGGTTGAGTGGCCAATCTTTTTGTCTTTGCCTCTTCCATACGCTCGCGAATTTTTTCCGGATCATCGGGATGCAAAAGTAAAGTGGCGCCTAACAATAATTCTCCGTCTTTGAACGAGGTGTGGCGGTAATTCCACTCAACTGTTTCGCCTGGTATTTCAACAACGCGACCTTCACGCGCTACTCTGACGCTTTGCGTCACTTGTCCGATTTCATGACCGTATGCGCCGGCATTCATCCACAGGGCGCCACCCACAGTTCCTGGAATGCCACCAAGGCCTTCGATTCCCGATAAACCGTGCCTTGCTACATCGATGCAGAGGCGTGGCAACGAATACCCGGCACTCACCGATACCTTATTGCCGTCAAATCGAACTTCACCTTTCAGGTCACACAAACTGAGAACAATGTAATGGTGCGGCGCATCATCGGCGAGTATGTTGCTTCCGGATCCAAGGGCACGCCAGCCAATACCTAATTGCTCGAGCACAAGAACGACGGCTGCTGCCTGTTGCTCAGTTGTGGGAGAAATTACCCAATCAATTGATCCACCTACGCGCAGACTGGTCAGTTCGGCGAAGCGACGACCGCGTTCCGCACTTATTCCGAGATTGCGAGCGATGTTTTCAATCGTGCGATCCCGCTCTTCGAGATTTTTTTGATCTTGGTCAGCCATCTTTTTTTGCGGATTTTGCTTCGCCCTGGCCTCGCATTAGCTCCAGCAGCTGTTCGCTTACCCGATTTACTGTTCCCGCTCCCATCGTTAATACAAGGTCTCCCGGTTGCACATGCGCTCTCAGGGCCTCAGCAGCATTGTCGAGATGGCCGACGTATCGAGCGTCCTTGTGACCAAAGCGCTTGATAGCATTCGTCAGGGCTTCAGCTGTAACGCCTTCAATTGGATCCTCGCTTGCGGCATAGATGTCGGTGATGAAAAGCGAGTCAGCGTTATTGAAAGAGCGGGCGAATTCCTGCATCAAATCGTGTGTTCTAGTGTATCGATGTGGCTGAAACAGAACGACCAGGCGTCGCCCGCCCGAACCAATCTTTGCTGCAGCGAGTGTCACACGAATTTCAGTGGGGTGATGGCCATAGTCTTCGATCACCAAAATGTCATCTACCTGACCGCGCAATTGAAAACGTCTGGCGGCGCCGATGAAGCTTCCTAAAGCGTCGGCGATTTTTTCAAAAGGTACATCCAACTCGAAACCAACGGCGATCGCAGCCAATGAGTTGTAAACATTGTGAACGCCCGGTACCTGAAGCGAAACGTCTCCGACAACTTCGCTTCCGCGCCACACTGTGAAAGTTGAGCCGAAATTATTGTTATAGCGAATGCCATGAGCCGATACGTCAGCCTGGGCGCTGAGCCCGTATGTCATTCTTCTGCGCTCGATATGCGGAATGATTGCCTGCACATTCGGATCGTCGAGGCAAAGGACCGACGAGCCATAGAACGGAACCTTGTTGACAAAGTTCGTGAAGCAAACTCGCACATCATCCATGTCGTGGTAGTAATCCATGTGCTCGCGATCGATGTTGGTGACGACGGCAATTGTGGGTGTCAACATCAAAAATGATCTGTCGCTCTCATCCGCTTCTACGACCATCAAGTCGCTTGTGCCGAGGTGTGCGTTAGAACCGAAAGCACCGACTACACCGCCGACTACAATCGTTGGATCCAAACCGGCATTTCCCAATACTGTTGATACCATTGAAGTAGTCGTGGTCTTGCCGTGCGATCCCGCAACAGCAACAGAATGCGGTTTCAGCCGCATCAACTCAGCGAGCATTTCTGCGCGCGGTATTACCGGAATCGAAAGACGTTGAGCTTCGATGACCTCTGGATTATCGTCTCGCACCGCTGTTGATCTGACGACGACATGCGAGTCGCCAACGTTTTCAGCGCGATGACCTTCAGAAAACTCGACTCCCATTTTCTGTAATCGATCGGTAACGTTGGACCGCTTCACATCGCTGCCCGACACACGAAAACCAAGATTGACAAGTACTTCGGCTATCCCGGACATACCAATTCCGCCGATGCCGACAAAGTGAACATGTTGAATACGACGAAACATAGTTCTCAAGCGCTACTGATAAGCTTTTCAATCAGATCCACTACAGCCGCGGCTGCATTACCGCGAGATAATTGGCGGCTAGCATTTTCCATTGCCGATACCCGTTGTGGCTCATTTACCAGTTCCCTGATCGTCTGTTCCAATCCCTTCGCGTTAAGGTCCTGCTGAAGAATCATTCGCGCTGCGCCTGCTTGTTCCAAAGCCTCGGCATTTTTTCGTTGATGGTCATCAGCAGCAAAGGGAAATGGAATCATTATGGCTGCCTTCCCCGCAGCGATCAGCTCTGCCGTCGTTGTTGCCCCGGCCCGGCAAATCACAAGATCCGACGCGGCAAATTCTTTCACAATATCCTCTATATAAGGGCGAACGTCGGCATTGGTCCAATTGACAGATCGATAACCATCTTGCACGGTCCCATGATCTGCAGTTCCGGTTTGATGTGTGATTCGCAACATGTCCTTTAGATCCAACAACTGGGGCAACGCCGCGACCATTGCTTCATTGATCGCGTGGGCGCCCTGTGATCCTCCAAAAATCAGCAGGGAAAAACAATTTCTGTCCCGAGGCTTAGCAGGAATCTCAAAAAACTCCTGCCGCACGGGGTTTCCGGTGACCACGCCCTTACCGCGAAAATATGCAAGAGACTGGTCGAAGGAAACGGCTGCCGTGTCGACGAAGCGTGCCAAAACCCGGTTCGTCCACCCGGGCAGTGCATTCGACTCCATTACCAGAGTACGCCGGTTCATTAGCGTAGCAGTAAGTAGAACTGGTCCGGATACATAACCACCGGCTCCAATGACGGCGTCTGGCTTTACGTCCGAGATTATGCGGGAAGCCGAGTAGAAACTTTTCGGCAGCAAGGCCAGTCCGCGTGCGCGTGCAACTGGGCCCACGCTCTTCAGTCCCGATATGTCAATGAACGAAAGTTCAAATCCTGCTCGCGTAACCAGCTTTGATTCCAGTCCGCGTTGTGTTCCAACAAATCTAACGAAACTGTTTGGATCGCGACGCAGAATCTCCTGTGCGACTGCAATCCCGGGATATATGTGTCCTCCTGTTCCACCGGCAGCGATCAACACGCGCATCTCTTTAACTAAAGCGCGTTGAGATCAAGCGCTGCAAACTGGCAACGCTCAAGCGCGTAGTCTCCTTTTCTGCCCTGGCGTTCGCAGTCTCGAGATTGCCGGCGTCGAATGAACCTCCTGAGTGCTGCGATACATTCAGCAAGATGCCGATGGCTCCGAGCGTTGGTACCAGAGAAGATCCTCCGTACGAGATCAGTGGAAGCGGTATTCCCTTCGTCGGCACCAATGAAAGTACAACGCTGATATTGAACATTGCTTGCGCAACGATACAGGTTACAATTCCGATCGAAAGCAACATTCCAAATCGATCAGGCGCGTGAAGTGCGGCGCGTAGACCACGCCAAAGAAACAAAGCAAAGATCAGAACAACCGCCAATGCTCCTACCAATCCTAGCTCCTCGCTGATGACCGCGAAGATAAAGTCGGAATGCGCAAACGGCAGAAACAGCATCTTTTGCTTTCCCTGCGCGAAACCGAGCCCATCCGCTCCGCCAGAGCCAACAGCAATCAGTGACTGAACCACCTGGAAGCCCTTGTTCTGCGGATCCGCCCAGGGATCCAGGAAGGTCACAATCCGCCCCAGGCGCCATGGCACGAAGATCAACATCGCAGCGAAGCCCGCGAATGCCGGAGCGGCCGCTATCGCGAGATGCTTCACACGCGCGCCGGCAGTAAACGTCATCACTACAAAAACAACAGCGAGCATCAACGCCGTCCCAAGGTCCGGCTCGGCTACAACAAGGAGCGCGAGAAGTGCAGTCATGAAGCCGCAAGGGATAAATGTCGTCCAAAACTCACCCTCTTCTCCAGCGCGTTTCTCGAGGAAGTAGGCGAGGAAGATCGTTAGCGCGAGCTTCGATAGCTCGGACGGCTGAATTGAAAATACGCTCAGCTTGATCCAGCGATGGGCGCCGTTTGTCTTCGAAAATGCAAATACGGAAAGCAGTAACACAAGAGTCAGCAAGAAAAGTCCGTAGACCAGCCGGCGACTCTTCAGTTGCTGATAGTTGAACTGCATCGCTGCAAACATCACCCCAAAACCAATCGTGAGCCACATGCCTTGTTTAATCACGTAATAAAACTGGCTGCCGTTTTCGCGTTCTGCTATCACGGCCGAAGCGCTGTAAACCATCACTACGCCGAACAGCGCAAGTCCGACCGTCGCAGCAAACAACCATTTGTCAGGAGCTAACTTCCGTGCCATTAGTTAAATCTTCGTTTCCGACTTCTGTTGTTGAGTTTCACTCTGTAATTCGTGTACTGCCTCTTTAAAAACCTTTCCTCGGTGTTCGTAGCTTTCGAACATATCGAAGCTCGCGCAAGCAGGTGCCAGCAACACAATGTCATTCGGTGCGGAAGACTTGAATGCCTCGTTGACAGCTTCGGTCATATTTGCGGCGCGCTGATTAGGAGCGTAATCACCGAGTTCCCGAGCAATAGTGTCAGCATCTTCGCCGATCAGAATCGTCTTCCTCACCTTTTGCTTTAGCAGTTCGGCAAGTGGAGCATACGGTGCTTTCTTGCCGCGCCCGCCCAAAATTAGAACAATCTTTCCTGCATCTTCCTTGAATGCTTCAAGTGCCTTCACTGTCGCATCCACACTGGTCGCTTTCGAATCGTTGTAGAACTTCACAGCTTCGATTTCAGCAACAAACTCCAGGCGGTGTTCGACGGGCTCAAACCGTCTAATCGTCTCGCGCATGGATGCCGGCACAGCGCCACAAGCCAGACCTGCGGCCAATGCAGCTAGAACGTTTTCAACATTGTGCAGTCCGCGCAATTTCATCTCGTTCCGTTGCAGAAGCACCTTCTCAGCTTTACCGGATCGCGAAATGATGTCGTTTCCTCGTAAAAACAATCCGTCGTCGAGTTCACGCGTAACACTGAATTTCACAACATGTGATTTCAGCCCGGTTTCCCATGACGAAACAACCTCATCATCCGCATTGAGAATGGCCACGTCGCTTGCAGTCTGATTCATGAAGATGCGATGTTTCGCCGCCGCATAATCCATAAATGATTCGTACCGGTCCATGTGATTTGGCGTTACGTTCAGAACCACTGCGACTTCCGGGCGAAACTCGCGAGTTGTTTCCAGCTGAAAACTCGACAACTCGACCACCGTCCAACCTGACTCGTGTGAATTCTCGACCATCGAGATCAAAGGCTTACCGATATTTCCTCCTACCTGCACCTGAATGCCCGCATCCATTAACAGCTCGCCAATCAGAGAAGTAGTAGTGGTCTTACCGTTACTGCCCGTTATTCCGACCGTTCGTCCTTTCAAGAAGCGACTTGCGAGTTCAACTTCGCCAATTACTTCAGCTCCGGCACGTTCTGCATACCGGATGGGGATGATGTTCGACGGAACGCCAGGACTGACTACAATCAGGTCAATTTGATCAAGCAACCAACAAGGAACATCTCCTGGAAGCAGCGCAATCCCATCACTTTTCAGCTGAACAGCTTCGGTGGTCCATTTTTCAAGTGGCTTTTGATCGTTAAGAGCGACGACTGCGCCGCGTGCAGCGAGAAACTTTGCGGCCGCAATGCCACTGCGCGCCGCTCCCAACACAAGAGTTTTCTTATCCGCAACATTCATTCAGCAAATAAAACTAGACTCACCTGAGTTTCAGAGTCGACAGGCTCAACAGCGCAAAAAGAATCGCCAGAATCAAAAAGCGGAAAACGATCTTCGACTCTTTCCAGTCCTGCATTTCGAAATGATGATGTAAGGGCGTCATGCGGAAGAGACGACGTCCAGTGCCCGTTGTCCGCTTCGTCATCTTGAAAACACTGACTTGCAGCATCACTGAGAGCGCTTCGATGACGAATACGCCGCCCACCATCACGAGCATGAATTCCTGCTTGGTCAAGACAGACACCGCTCCAATTGCGCCTCCAATGGCAAGGCTTCCAACGTCACCCATGAACACTTGCGCCGGAGGCGCGTTGTACCAAAGAAACCCAAGGCTCGCGCCCGCCATAGCTCCGCAAAACACGGTCAACTCTGCAGCCTCTGGGCGGTGCGTCAGATCCAAATAGCCCGCCCAACGTCCATCGCTGCTCAAATAAGTGAATCCCGTAAGCGCAGTCATCACAATAAAAGTCACGCTAATCGCCAAACCGTCGAGCCCATCAGTCAAGTTCACTGCATTCGACCAACCCAACAATACAATTACGATTAATACGAGGTAGAGATACGGGCCAATCGTACTGACGATGTTTCCTGGTTTGGCCGTAATTTTGAAAAACGGAATGCTAACGTTCCAGGAGTAATCGCCTCCGTAGGACTTCACTGAAAGAAAAAGTACCGCCCAAACACCCACGGCGATCAGACACTGTGCAAGAAGTTTTTGACGGCCTGTAAGACCAAGGCTGCGCTGCCGTGCCATCTTTGCGTAGTCGTCCACAAAGCCGATTGCTGCAAACGCAAGTGTCGCCAGCATTGCTGTCCACACATAAAAACTGGAAAGGCGCGCCCACAACAAAGTGGAAATGATCACCGAACCAACAATAAGGACCCCACCCATCGTTGGTGTTCCGCGTTTGGTCATGTGTGCTTGAGGACCCTCTTCGCGAATTTGTTGGCCGATGTTCCACCTGCGTAAGGCCGCGATCAATTTGCCGCCGAAAATGAGTGAGATTAGAAGAGCTGTAACTGTTGCGTAGGCAGTTCGAAAAGTAACGTACTGAAAAACATTGAGCGCCTTAATGAGGTACCACTCTTTATCTTTAAAGTGGTTGTAAAGGAGCTCGTAAAAAAAGTAATAGATCATCTTAGCGGCGCCTCGCCCATGTCGGAGGGGTCGTACCACCCAAGACTACGATCTTTGCTTTCCCGCATAAAGCTGTATGCTCTTTCCAAAATGATCATTCGCTCCCGGCTGCCAATGGAAAACGGTCGCGGAGTGTAGCGACTATCTTGTCGGTTGCCACGCCGCGCGAACCCTTCACGAGGATTAAATCACCTTCGCGCACTTCTGAAATGATTGCCTCCGCCGCTTCCTCTGAACTTTCAAAGTATCTTGTTGCCGAAAGCCCGCCATCATTCGCGCCGGCGATGAATTCTCGAGCCAGCCCTCGAACACCCCACAACACATCGACACCAGCCGCGGCAATTTCTCGCCCGGTCTCGCGATGCAAGGTTGCTTCGTCCGGACCGAGTTCCAGCATCTCGCCGGCAATAACGATCAACCGCTCACTCTCTGCTCCCGCACTGACGATCGTTTGCACCATACTCAACAACGATCGTGGATTCGAATTGTATGAATCATCCACGACAGTGAATCCGGCAGCGAAATCCAAGACTTCGCCGCGCATTTGCGGCGGGCGCGCGGTCCTTAAAGCCTCCGCAATTTTCTCTGCCGGCAAATCGAAACACTCACCAACTGCCGCGGCGGCCAATGCATTCATCAGGTTGTGACGTCCGCTCATTGGCAACACTGACGGAGCCTCACCGTGTGGAGTTTTCAATTGAAAGGCAATTTGACCCAATCGGCGTGTGTTGATCCCTGAAGCTGTTACATCCGCCGGGTGATCGATGCCAAAAGTAAGAACTCGTCCATTGTGCTTGGCCCGCATGCCAATCACCCATTGATCATCCGCATTCAGCACGGCAGTGCCGCCTGGTTTCAATCCTTCAATCAATTCTGCCTTTGCTGCGGCAATATTTTCGATGCTGCCCAGGTACTCGAGATGGACCGGAGCCACCATGAGTTCGACGCCAACATCCGGTGGCGTGATTTCGCATAGACGACGGATTTCGTGTGTCGGCGATGACATCCCCATCTCCAGCACGGCAACATCGAACTGTTCGGGTGAACGACCTTCGCTAACCATGCGCAAGACCGACAGCGGAAGCCCCAGACCATTGTTGTAGTTTCGTTCGCTCTTCAAGACGCGATGGCCGCCCGCAATCATTACGTGCGAAGTCAGCTCCTTCGCTGTTGTTTTGCCGGCACTTCCAGTAATCGCAACTACGGGCTTGGCCCATGATTCGTACACTCGGCGAGCCAGTGTTTGTAAAGCAGCAATCGAATCATCTACTAAGATCAGGCGGTCCCGCATCTTGCTGAAATTCGGATCACCAGCAACTCGATCGCTTCGAGCAACGGCAGCTCTGGCGCCTCGTCTAAATGCTTCGGGAATGAATTCATGACCGTCGGCAAACGTGCCATTAAAACCAGCGCGGGCGTAGTCCTTCTGCGACAGTGCAAAAAAGAGTTCGCCCGCGCCCACAGAACGCGAGTCAATCGAAAAATCTGCGATTCGTTTGTCAAACAACTCAGCGCTGAGATTCTCTCCATTTGCGCCCATCAAAGCTGCTGCTTCGCCAACCCTCACGTTATTCCAACCTCTTCAATCTCGTCCCTATGTTGCGAAATGAACTTACCAGGGGCCGCGGTTAACGGCGTCAAGTCCAGAGTGCCAGATAACCGTGATTCAGTTCCACCGGAAGGAGTATCTGTAGATCCGACCGCATACCCGGCCAGCGACCGGCCTTCTATTTGACTATGATTTGATTCCCTGTGGATTATGCGACTGTTGCGTAATCGTTGCCTACAAGCAGCAACTCGGATTCTTACTCCATTTTCAAGGTTGATTCGGTTGGGGATACGTGGGGGAATCATCTCTGGGTCTCCGTTAGATTTGCAAGCGTCTGCTTAAAACCCTAGTTGTCGCGATCGAATTCGAGGTGCACAACTTGACCGGCTTCGATCTCGGTTCCTGGCGCCGGGTTCTGCCGGGTAACGCGTCCTTCACCGCGCGCTTCCATCTGCAAACCCAGCTGGGCGCAGGTACGAGCAACATCTCGAACGCTACGCCCTCGCAAATCAGGCATTAGTATTGAGTTATTTGCCGCGGCCGCGTAGACAATCTCGCCGCTTGCCGTAGCGTTGGGAGCCACAGTCGGCAATGTGGCTTTCCGGGCTTGTTCGATCTCTCGACGGGTCTCGTCGAGTTTATCGGTCGCCTTCGTGGCGGACGCGGCCCCCGCAATCAACTGCGGCTCAGGCTTAAGCTGCGTGTCCGGCATTACGCCCAGTTCAGGCAACACCTCTTCAGCGATCGCGCGAAATACAGGAGCAGCGACGTCGCCACCGTGATAGGCACCGCCTGGTTCATCAAGCACAACGATAATCACCGCTGCGGGATTGCCAACAGGAGCGAAGCCAACAAACGAAGCCACGTGCTTCGTCTTCGAGTACCCACGAGTTTTCGGATCAATCTTTTGCGCGGTTCCGGTCTTCCCAGCAGCAGTGTACCCATCCAGTTGCGCCTTCTTCGCCGTACCGTTGAGGGTCACCCCTTCAAGCATTCCTCGCAGTGCTGTTGCGGTCTGCTCACTGATAACTCGACGCTCTTCGGGACGCGAGCGATAAAGTGTGTCGCCAGTTGAAGAACGAATTTCCCGAACAAGATGTGGTGCGACGCGCACTCCGTCGTTCGCCAGCGCGGCAAATGCAGCTACTACCTGTAAGGGTGTCACACCAACTTCCTGTCCAATCGCTATTGAACCGATGGAAGAGGGTTGCCAGCGGCTGACCGGACGCAGAATTCCAGCCGTTTCACCGGGCAGCTCTACTCCCGTTTTGGAGCCAAAACCGTATCGGGTGATGTATTCGTACATTGATGGATCGCCGACTCGAAGCCCGAGTTTGATAGCAGCGACGTTACTGGACTTAGCAAGTGCTTCAGCAATCGTCAGAACTGGGAACCGTTTGTGATCGTGAACGAGACGGCCCGCAACCGTAATCGATCCCATTTGACAATCAATTTTGTCTTCGGGTTTTACCAGTCCCTTCTCGATCGCTGCGGAGAACGCCACTATTTTGAACGTGGATCCCGGTTCGTAAATATTTTCGAGGGCCCAGTTTCGCCGGGCCGCGGCTGAGGTTGCGCTAACATTGTTTGGATCAAAGGTTGGGGAGTTTGCCAGCGCGAGGATCTCTCCAGTCCGCGGGTCGAGAACAATGGCCGTTCCTGACTTCGCGTGCGACTGGGCAACAGCCGCGCTCAGTGCTTGTTCCGCCTTGTATTGGATTGATTGATCGATTGTCAGAACGATAGTCTGTCCGGCCTTCGCTGGTATTTCAAAGCTCTCGTACGCACGACCGGTTGAATCTTTTTCAATGAAGAGCTTTCCAGGTTCTCCGCCAACCTTTTCATTGTAGGTTTGCTCAACTCCGCCGAGACCGGCTCCATCAATGCCGACGTACCCAAGTACGTGCGCAGCGAGAGATCCGTTTGGATAGTAACGCTTCGGTTCATTGCGGAAATGTAATCCTGCCAGCTTTAGTGAAAGCAAATTGTTGGCGTCATTTGCTTCAACACGGCGCGCGATCCATACAAACCGGCGATCTGCTGCTTTCGCCTGCTGTAGCTGTTCAAGCATCGGTTTCGAGTTCAATTTAAGAGTGCTTGATACTGTTAGAACCAGCCGTTCAAGCGATTGGTCGTCAGAAATTTCATCAGGCGCTACAAATAACGAAACCGTATCCACACTGCGCGCCAACTCGCGACCTTGTCGATCCAACAGACACCCGCGCTGCGGTGTTGTGTCCACGGCGTCCTGTTGCTGTTGGCGCGCTCGATCAACGAGTCGCTCGTGCTTCGAGACCTGTAGGTAGACCAGGCGGACGCTGATAGCCAGCATCCAAAAGACAATTACAGCCGCGACGAAAAGCGCGCGGCTGGTCGATGTATCCGGTCTGGACCTACCCTGATTGGCAAAACGGGCCAACATCGCCGGTGTTCGTCCCTTCCGAGGGATTTACAGTCGTTTCAACTGTTGTTTCGCTGCGCCATTGAAAACTACATCCGAATCATGACTTCTCGGTCAGCTATCCTGCTTGACGGGCCTGGTTGACTTCACAGCTCCAATTTGACGAGAGGTGGCAGGCTTCAGCCCAAGTTGTCGTGCCGCGGGTTCGAGACGGGCCGGAGAGGACACCCTCTCTTTTTCAAGCATCAAACGCCTCTGCTCTTCAAGAAGTTGTTGTTTCTCATTCCGCAGCGCCTCGCTCTGATATCCATATTGAACCGCTGCGAAATGTTGCTTTGCTGCAAACACGAAACCTGAGGCCAGTACCACGCCGCTGAACAGCAGTAGCGCCAGTCGAGAAAGTGCGAGCACGTCGCGTTGGCGGCGAACTCGTGAGTTGCGCTGCATCTGAGGAATTCTTCTCATGACGTTATTCCTAAGTCGATTCCGGTGTAAACCTTGGTCCTGTCAAATTGAGACGAGTTTTCTACAGGCGCGCAACCTCGCGCTGCGCGCCCGCGGATTGCTTTCAATCTCTCTGGTGCTGGGAATAACCGGACGCCGCGTTAGTATCTCGACCACCTGCCGAGTGCCGCACGAGCAAACTGGGACTCGCGGCGGGCACTGGCAAGTGCCTGAGAGCCGCCGCAGCTCGCGTTTGACGATTCGGTCTTCGAGAGAATGGAAACTGATGACAGCGAAACGCCCCGCCGGTTGTAAAAGATCTATCGCTGTTTCAAGAAACTGGTCCAACCCTTCAAGTTCACGATTCACAGCAATACGTAATGCTTGAAACGTTCGCGTTGCTGGATGAATCTGCCCCTTCTTGCGCGGCCGGGCACTTCGTTCTACCAGGCCGGCCAGTTCCTTTGTTGTTGTTATCGGCTCCCCTTGCTCACGCTTTTCAACTATCCACTTTGCGATACGGCGCGAGTTTCGCTCTTCACCGTACTCAAATATGATTCGCGCGATTTCCTCCTGTGGTAAGCGCGCCAAAAGATCTGCTGCCGTCTCTCCACCGCCCTGTCGATCCATGCGCATGTCAAGCGGTGCATCGAAGCGAAAACTAAAACCCCTGTCGGGGGTATCAAACTGCAGCGACGAGACGCCGAGGTCTGCCAGGATTCCGCTCGGTTCGGCTTCATTGAGTCGGCCAAGCACGTTGGCAATATCGCGGAAGTTAGCCTTTACAGCAGTAAACCTCTCTCCGAATCGCGACAATCGCTTTCGCGCCAGTTCAAGGGCCTCTTCATCGAGATCGATTCCTACTACCCGAGTTTCGGATGAAGCTTCGAGGATCGCCTCGGCATGACCACCTAAACCAACGGTACAATCGACGAAGAGACCGCCTCGCTCAGGTGCGAGCAGACTAATTGTCTCCGCAAGCAGCACGGGGCGATGGGGCGCGCCAATGCCCCCCAAAAGCGCAGCCATCACCACCGCCCCGTGATCTTCAAAGAACTTGTTTCAAATGAGAACCGCGATTTCCGCGGAAGCGAGCGGGCCTCTGGATCTTCTAAACTTCCCGTTCTCAAATCCGCTAACCCCCTTGTTTAAATTCCTAGTCTGGCGATTGCGGCCTCGTCTTCCTCCGTGTAAGGGTCGGCAATCAATCGCTGCTTAAATCTATCAAGCTCCCAAACTTCCAAATAACTAAGGTATCCGAGGACAGCAACATCGCCGAGTACCCCTGCGCTTTTCCGGAGCAACGGATGAATCAACAACCGGCCTTGACCGTCGATCGTTGCCTGCTGGCCGTAATAATTAGTTCTATCAAGGAACCTGCGTCGCGCTGGGTCCATCGTGGGAAGAAGCGAAAGTCTCTGTTCAATGCTTTCCCACTCGGGCAGGGGATAGATGCGAACGCAGTCGCCGTTCAGACTGGTTATGTAAAATTCCTGGCCATGCTTTTCTTCGATTAGACGGCGAAACTGAGTCGGCACCTTAAGCCGACCTTTTGCGTCGATTCGAGCCGTGTAATTTCCGCGGAGCATCTTCCTGGCATGGCGCGAGAATTCGAAGGGGTGACCGAAATGGAAAAGAGACTGCGATGATCGGCTAGTTACGAGGTTGGACCCACTTCCGACCACTTTCGGCCACCCACGAATCGGATAGTACGCTCGTCGTTTTCGGCTGTCAATAGATTTTTGGGGGAAATGTTCAGGCAGCCGAACGCATCGCAACCGCGCGGCACACGAGCCGGGGGGACTGGTGCCACTCAACCTTAGAACCGTCTGCAAGTCGAGCGGATGCCGCCACTCGACCAACCGTAAGACATCATGGGATCGACCGAAACCTAAAATAGCCATCGATCTGCCCATGCTGTATATTGCCTGCCAGTAAATCCCTGAAACCGGTGGAACAAAGCAGCTGAATGGAGCCTACGTTCGGAGGACCAGCGGGACTCTTGGTCTTTGGGTTGCTTGCTGCCGCGGCAAACCTGCTGGGGGGTTGGCTCCTCATCACGTCAAGCGGACACCGCTTCGGTGAACGATTCCTTAAGTATCTCGTTGCCCTCGGCGCCGGCTTCATGCTGGCGGCAATCTTCATTGAGATCCTGCCCGAAACAGTCAGCATCTGGAGTTCCGGTCGCGCCGGCGAGCCGGCAGCTCAGGCGATCGTGGGCGCAATGACCCTCCTGCTCGCGGGGTACCTCGTGATTCAACTGTTCGAGCACACGATCGCGCCGCATTTCCATTTTGGAGAGGAAACGCATCCGGAGTCCTTCATGCGGCCGTCTGCTGCCTACACGGCGGTCGGCGGTTTGTGGATCCACACTTTCTTTGACGGCGTTTCCATTGCATCGGCGTTCCTGGTCGACTTCAAAGTTGGATTGCTCGTTTTCATCGCAATCATGCTCCACAAAATGCCGGAAGGATTTACAGTAGCGTCAATCATGCTTGCTTCCGGACGTTCGTCGGGTAAAGCGCTCGCGGCTACTGCCGCGATCGGCGCCGCAACGCTTGCGGGCGTTGTCGCCGTTGCGGTGTTCAACTCGCGGGTGCAGGCAGTAGCCTACGCGCTACCTTTTTCGGCAGGTGTTACGCTTTACGTAGCCGCGAGTGACTTGATTCCCGAGGTCAATCACAAAGAAGAAAGAAACCCAACGGTCTCGATTGTCGTTTTTGTAGGAGTGGCGCTCTTTTACCTCTTGCACAGGGTCATCGAGGGATAGAGCGCGCAAAGAATTGACTGATTTAAGATTTTCTAGACGGACCATTTCCACCGCAGTTGCTGCGGCAATCCTGGTTTTCTCCGCGCTATTAACGCTCGCGCAATCCCCTTCTCCGCCAATTTCACCTCCGCAACCGTTTACTCCCATCATTGACAACGCGCGTGTAATTGATGCTTCAACCAGGACTAAGCTGGAAAGTCTGTACCAGGACCTGAAGCAACGAGCAGATATTGAGTTCGCGGTTGTTACTGTTCCTACCACCGGCGATCAGGACATTTTTGACTACTCGCTGGCGGTCGCACGTGGATTGGGAATTGGTTCCAAAGAAGGGGAAAAGAATGGGTTCCTTTTGGTGGTGGCGATCAACGACCGGAAATATCAAACGCAAATAAGCCGGCACCTCGAGGGCGATCTTCCAGACGGATTAGTAGGACAGATCCAACGTGCGCGGATGGTTCCTCAATTTCGCAAAGGAAACTACAGCCAGGGTATCTACGACACGGTACTTGACTATGCCTCCACGCTCGCAGAGAAGCGTGGCTTCAGTCTCGCTGAAAGCAACCAGGGCGCTGAGCGCGAAATTCCTCGCAACAACCAGCGACGTTCCAATCCTCAGGCGGGTCTAAGCACTTGCTGTGCTGTGATTGCGGTATTGGTCATATTGTTTCTGATTGTGTCTTCTTCACGCCGGCGAGGTGGTGGTGGGGGTTGTCTCCAGGCGTTACTGCTGGCGAATCTATTTAGCAACATAGGGCGAGGCGGAGGTTTCGGCGGCGGCTCGGGTTGGGGTGGAGGCGGTTTCGGTGGCGGTGGTGACTTTGGAGGTGGTGGATTTGGCGGTGGTGGAGATTTCGGGGGTGGAGGCGCAGGTGGAAGTTGGTAGTCAAAAATCTTCGCGAATTTGATAACATGCCGCAAAACTAAATGGTTAAGGCTGTTGTACAGGAAGCCCTCAGTGGGCTCATCAGCGATCTGCAAGCCGCGCATGGTGACAATCTCGCGTCAGTCGTCCTTTACGGATCGGCCGCTGCGGGTGATCACATCGAGCTGCAATCTGATTACAACTTGCTGATTGCGTTAAAGCGAATTACGCCCGAGGACTTGCGGCTGGCCCAGGCGCCCATGCGTGAATGGCAGCGCCTCGGTCATCCACTGCCGGTGTATTTCACTGTTGAGGAACTAACAGACGCGTCAGACGTATTTCCGATCGAGTTTCACCAAATGGCTAATGCGCGAATCGTGCTGTATGGAAGAGATCCTTTCGAATTCGCGCAGCTGTCGGATCGTAACCTGCGTCACCAGACAGAATACGAGTTGCGAAGCAAGCTAATCCAACTGCGCAGACTATATATTCCCGCATCGAGATCGACTGAAAAGTTGTGCGAATTGATGAGCGATAGCCTGGCGAGTTTTGCGGCCCTCTTTCGTGCGGTGCTCTTACTGCACGGTAAAGATGCGCCTGTTGCGAAACCTGAATGCGTTCGAGCCACTACTCAATTACTTAAACTGGATTTTTATCCGTTCGAAAAAATCTTTGCCTTTCGTGCAAACGGCACAATGCCATCATCTGAAAAGGAGACCAACGATATTTTCGCCGCGTATTTGGATCAAATCCAGCGAGTCATCGACGATGTTGACCACTTGGATACTGACCGGCATGAACATTAGGAACATTTGAGGAGATTAGAAATGACACATCGACGCGCGTTACTACTGTCGCTCTTGATTTTCTTAACCATATCTGCGAGCGGCTGCGGCTACAACACGCTGACAACTAAACAACAAGACGTCAAGTCTAAATGGGCCAACGTTGAAACGCAGCTACAGCGCCGTGGTGACTTGCTCCAGAATCTGATCGAGACCGCCAAGCTCGCGGGTGTTCAGGAGCAAGAAGTGTTTGGCACCATCGCGAATGCAAGATCCCAATTGTTGAATGCAACGAAGCAAGCCCCCACCGGTGAAGGTGGTGATAAGTCCCCAGAACAGAAGCAAGCAGTGATTGACGCGGCAAATAGTTTCGGGGGAACGATCGGGCGTTTGCTGGTCTTACAAGAGCAGTATCCTACGCTCAGGTCAAACGAAAACTTCCTGAAGGCACAAGATGAGGTTTCCGGAACGGAGAACCGGATCGCGACGGCGAGAAAGGACTACAACGACTCCGTTCAGGACTACAACACGACTCGCGCCCGTTTTCCTACAGTGATTTCGGCAAAGTTGTTTGGTTTTAAGGAGGAGCCGTACTTCAAAGCACAGGAAGGTGCGGCAGAAGTTCCGAAGATCGATGCAAACAGTTTACGAAAGGATCAGAATAGCAACAGCAACAAGAGTAAGTAGTTAGGTCAGCCAAAAACGGATTTGACATTGGTCGTTGGACATTTGAGATTTGTCATTTGAATGACTCGTGTTCTTTTCGTGTGATTTCGTCCATCGTTTTTCTTCGCGCGAGCACGAGCACTATCGACTAGTTGTCTCACGTCAGAAATCAACAAATGACGAATCTCAAATGTCCAATCTCCAATGTCAAATGGTTCGTTCAATCTCCAATGTCAAATGGTCCGTTCAATCTCCAATGTCAAATCGGCTTTCCTAGAATCCACGTGAGCTACACATTTCACAATGGTCACAGGGCTTGCCGCCCGGCTCCATCGTGCAACGTTTTTCGCTCTGAAAGAAATCGACTAGCTCCGTGACCGTTGCCTCCTCGATGTCAAACCTTTCCTGACTGGGATGAAAATTGGAAGCGTTTATACCCGCCAACCAAGGAGAATGAGTTCTTAGCGGAGGCTGACTCTTCACCTCGGAAGCGGTTACCTCTTCAGAGCCGCCTGATCTAACCTTCCGTTCAATCTGATGCAGTCGTCGCTGAAGCTCTTCGAGACTTGAATGCATAGCAGCCAACTCAGAAGCCAGATCGGGTACGGCTCCATTGGTCTTGCCAGGTGTGGACTCGTTAGAGACACGCCTAGCAATTCGTTCCGCCATTGAGCGAGCCTGATCAACTTCACTTGCCATTTGCACTCATTCTAAGACAGGCACCATTGCCTGTCATGTTCAGAAGCGCGAGCGCAGCGAGCGGATTCAGACCTGAACTTAGTGCTTCTGACGCTCGAGTGTAGCATCCGCTCGCTATGCTCGCGGTTCTGATCAGGTCGCGTTATTCCAATAGGTCGATTCGATCAACTACGCCAACGATTGCAGAATCAATTGCGGCGCCAGCTTTTCCAGTGGCAACGGTTGACGCACTCCAGCCTTCCTGAACGATCAGCACAGTATCACCAACACCAGCATCGACCGCATCAAGTGCTAAGACAGATGAGCCGGTCTCTTCGCCTTCCG
The DNA here is from genome assembly GCA_046727215.1 of Acidobacteriota bacterium. GTDB lineage: Bacteria > Acidobacteriota > Blastocatellia > Pyrinomonadales > Pyrinomonadaceae > PSRF01. The sequence goes on along the minus strand of JBKPCC010000099.1, from coordinate 30,538 downwards.
GTGTGATCTGCTGGCACAGCATGACACGAGCATTCTCGTATCGCTGATTCTTTTGTGTGGCTACAATATTTCCAACAACCTTGGCAAGAATCATTTGAAAAGCAACAGATTAAGTAAAGACTACGTTGTGTAGCTTAACGCGCGACGTGTTTGTCTGAATCGACGATACCAACTATCGTGCAATCGGTGGGTGTGTCTTCCCGCTTAAACGGAAAACTGGCTTCTTTGCCTCTGCACCAGAAGACAAGCTCACCAACGCCTGCACCGACAGAGTCAACCGCAACCATCGGCTTACCTGCGGGTTCAAGATCCTTGTTGAGACTTTGGATGACGAGAAGCGTTCGGCCCTGAAGCGACTCGTTCTTTACTGTAGCTACTACCGTTCCGATGACACGAGCTAACTGCATGCTCTTGCGTTGCCTTCAATCCTGATTCACATCCACGGTATCGATCACACCGACGATGGCGGCATCTACCGGTGTGTCCTTTAGCCCTTGAGCCAACCTGGCACTTGATCCAGCTACGACCAGTACACGTTCGTGAAATCCGGCGCCGACCGTGTCAACGGCAACAACGTAGCCGGTCGTGTCAGAGCCGTCCACATTTATGGGCCGTACGATAAGAAGTTTCTTGCCTTCCAATCGTTGGTCTTTTTGTGTTGAAACAACGGTGCCCAGAATTCGCGCGATAATCATGCCTAGCCGCGATTACCAACCGGAAGTGCTTCATCAACGCTGCCGTGAGGACGCGGTATGACGTGAACGCTGACCAGTTCGCCAACGCGACGAGCAGCGGCGGCGCCGGCATCAGTCGCAGCTTTTACTGCCGCAACGTCGCCGCGAACGATCGCCGTTACGAATCCGGCGCCGATTTTTTCGTAACCAATCAAGGTGACGTTGGCAGCCTTGACCATCGCGTCAGCTGCTTCAATCATCGCCACCAAACCTTTTGTTTCAACCATGCCGAGTGCTTCTTGCATTCAGTTGCTCCTGACAGAAGTGAAATTCTTATATCGTAAATGAGACAAAACGATTTGAGATTGGACAAATCATTTGACATTGGAGATTTGAGATTTGTCATTTGTTGAGTCTTGCCTGAGTCGTTTCGTCCACGTAGTCGCCAGAGAACGCTCTACGAAATCAGACCAAATCAACTACGAGGCCGTCATGAAAGTACAAATGACAAATCTCAAATGTCCAATCTCCAATGTCAAATCGGCCTTTACTTCGGGGTGACCGCCTGACTTAACAACTCAACGAGTTCCTCGCGAGTCAAAGAGATCTTCCCACCATTTAGAAGTGACTCCCCATAGTTTCGAGCCGGTGGACGATCACCAGTCGGACAAGCAATCCGCGTTTCGTGCAGATATCCACACGCCTGGCACCGAGCTCCCTCGCCGAGATAGCCCGCGGCCTCCCGGACATTTATTAACTTCTCGATCGCGTCCGCCGGCAAGCTTTTAGAACCGCCCAGTATACGCGACAGTATTGTAATCCGCGCCGTGTGTTCGAGAGTTTCAAGTCGATCGAATGCTTGCCACAAATCCGCTCCGTACGCCACGGCTCCGTGATTCGCCATCAGTAGCGCGTTGTGATGCTTAAGAAGCGGTCGCATCGCGTCGCTCAGCTCCTCAGTCGATGGGGTGCCGTACCCAGCGATCGGGACACAGCCTAACGTAAGAATCACTTCCGACAGAATTGGTTGATCGATAGGCAGCCCGGCAACCGCGAACGCAGTTCCATGTGGTGGATGAGCGTGGCAAACCGCTTTCACATCCGGACGTTCGCCGTAAATCAGAAGATGCATCGCCAGCTCACTTGACGGCTTTCGATCAGTAAGTGGTCGCCCCGAAGCATCTGTTACTGCAAGAGAGTCTTCGGTCATGCGCCCTTTACACGTCATAGTGGGCGTGGCCAGAATCCGCCCGTCAGCGAGCTTAACGCTAATGTTACCGTCGGAGGAGACAACGTAGCTTCGGTCGTACATCAATTGACCGACACGGCATATCTCACGCCTTGCGGTTTGTTCATCCATTAGGAATCAGTGGCCGCCGCAGCGATGTCGTGGCTCTTTCGCTGGCTCTGTCACTGTGACTGTCGTCTTTGAAGTTTGCTCTTCCCACGAGAAGACTGACAGCAAATGACTTACCGCCAGACCGATAATGAGAGCGAAGACAAACACTAAAACTCTGCTAATGATTCGTGACGTTAGTACAAGCTGATCGCCTGTCATAATTCTTGCTCCTTGTGATCAGCAACAGTTTTTCTACGCGCCATACTGCCTGGGTTTGTGATCGCGACGCTCTGCGGCCTGCCCAGGAAGTACGAAAGCGATTCGAGAGAGGTTGTTAAATCAACGGTTTTGACCTTGACCCCGAGACGGGGGCTCAGTGATGCTGGCGCAAAATTAAGCACTGCTCGGATACCGGCGGCCATAATCTGATTCAAGACTCTTTGGGCGACGCGAGCCGGAACGGCGATTACGGCCACGTCGATTTCCTTAAGCTTCATCGTCCGAGCCAGCTTTCCTACATCTTCAATAATGATTCCTGTCTGACCCGCAGGTTGACCGATCTTGGCCGGGTCATTATCAAACATGGCAACTACCGTGAAATTTGAGCCACCAAATCCCTGGTAGTTAGCTAGCGCCGTACCCAAACGGCCGGCACCCACAATCCCAACGCGACGGGGAATGTCTAAACCGAGAATCTTTGTGATGTGGTCCCGGAGTTCATCCACATAATAGCCGACGCCGCGAACTCCGAACTCGCCAAAGTAACCCAGGTCCTTTCGGATCTGCGCCGAGTTGAGATTGAACTGTTCCGCCAAAGCCTGCGATGACACCGTTTTGATGCCGGCGGCAGAGAGTGCGTTCAGACAACGTAGGTAAACGCTCAAACGATTCGTGGTTAGTTCTGAGATCTTTTCCGATTTCATTGTTCGAGGCGCCCGTGCAAAGTATAGCCTCAATGATGCATTAATGGTAAGGACGTTAGTTGGCGTCTCGGTATTGTGGATTGGGAATTACTCGGCGGTTATAGGACCTATACGACCTATATGACCTATTTCGATTAATTTCTCCACATTCGAATCCGAAAAATGATTTATTTTGCGCAATCGATCGGCATCAACTACAATCCGGCCGACCTATTATCGCGAATGGCGTTATGTCTGAATGATCGCACATTTGTCCGGGACTCTCCTTTCCAAACAAGCGACAGCAGTTATTGTGAATGTCGGCGGTGTCGGCTACGAAGTAACGATACCTCTCTCCACATTCTACGATCTAGATGAGCCTGGATCTGAAGTTCAGCTTCGTATCTATACTCACGTTCGTGAGGACGCGCTTCAACTTTATGGATTTAAGACTGCGCGAGAACGCGAACTGTTCCTGAGACTGATTTCTGTGAGCGGCATAGGTCCAAAACTCGGCATCACGCTTCTATCAGGTATGAGCGCCGACGAAATGATCGCTTCGATTAGAACTAACAATTTGGTCCGCCTCACCCTTATACCCGGCATCGGCAGAAAGACTGCCGAAAGACTCGTAATGGAGTTGCGTGACAAAGTAGCTGGGTTGTCCTCGCCTGAACTCGAGAAAGAGCTGGGGGCAACAGCGACTGCAGCGGCACAACCGACCGTTGATTCAGTGCGGGCGGATGCCTTGTCCGCGTTGGTGAACCTGGGATACCAACGTCCCTCCGCTGAAAAAGCTATCAATGCCGTGCTTGCTGAGAACGAAGAAATGTCGGTTGAGTCAGTGTTGCGCGGCAGTTTGCGTAAACTTGCAAAGGCTTAGGAAAAATGAGTGAGCCAAAGGCAGCAGCAATTCGATCAGAAACCCTGAATGACGACGAGCGTCAGTTCGAGCTGACATTGCGGCCGACGAGGTTGGCAGAATACATCGGGCAGCGTCAGGTAAAGGAAAATCTGCGCGTCTACATGAAGGCTGCACTGCGCCGGCGCGAGGCTCTGGACCATGTCTTATTAACTGGGCCACCAGGTCTGGGAAAGACGACTCTGGCACATATCATCGCTAACGAAATGGGGGCGGAGCTTCGTTCGACCGCAGGACCAGCGATCGAGAAAGCTGGTGATATTGCAGCCCTGCTTACGAATCTCCAGGAAGGCGACGTTCTTTTCATTGATGAAATCCATCGCTTGTTGCCGGCCCTGGAAGAGAAGCTCTACCCGGCGATGGAAGATTACCAACTGGATTTACTGATCGGTCAGGGCGCGGCAGCCCGGTCAATCAAGCTTGATCTGCCAAAGTTCACCCTGGTAGGCGCGACAACCAGAGCCGGGTTAATTACTGCTCCTTTGCGCGGACGATTTGGAATAGTTTTTCATTTAGATTTTTATCCTCATGAAGACCTTGACGTAATTTGCAAGCGGTCGGCAGAAATCCTGGGCGTAGAAATTGACGACGAAGGCGCGAGGGAGATCGCGAGACGGTCGCGCGGGACCCCGCGTATCGTGAATCGCTTGTTACGGCGAGTCCGCGACTATGCCGAAGTCGACTATGAGGGTCGCATCACCCAAGAGGTGGCGAATGACGCTCTGAATCGAATGGAAGTCGACACTTACGGGCTTGACGAAATGGATCGCAAGCTCCTTCTCACAATTATTGAGAAGTTTGATGGTGGACCTGTCGGAGTGGGAACTATATCCGCCTCGATCCATGAAGAAAAAGACTCTATTGAGGAAATAATTGAACCCTACCTGATTCAGATAGGTTTTCTGGATCGAACACCCCGCGGCAGACTTGCTACTCGATTGGCATACGATCATTTTGGAATTAAACCGCCCGGTCCCTACCGGCCCGGTCTTTTCAATTCCCAGTAAAGAATTTGGTACGCTGATGAATCGTCAGGCCGAAAGTCCTGATCACAAATGAAACGCTTTTCTTCTGTCACGCGACACTCGTTTTTTGTCCGCAATCGCGCGCCGTGGGCCGCGATGCTGTCGCATGCCCTTCATGAGTTTCACGAAAAGGATCTATTTACATCGGCAGCAGCGATGAGTTACTTCGGCTTGATGGCGCTGTTCCCTGCTCTGTTGCTCATGCTGGCAATTAGCAATCAGATCGCGGCCGGAAGCCAAATGCTGTCTCACGCGATTGAAGTCTATCCCGGCTCGGTTCGATTTTTACGTGACACGATTGGCTCATCAGTTCCAAGTCCGGGTGTGATAATCACCTGCGTTATTTTGGTCTTATGGGCAGGCTCATGGGTTTTTTCGGTGATCGAGCGTGCGCTCAATCGCATTTGGGGAACGACGTCCCGAAAGTTCTGGCACGGTCGTGCGTTGACAATTGGCATGATCGGAGTTGTCGGCTTGTTGCTGTCCTCGTCCGTGCTGGTGACTTCGATCTTAGTTGGCTTAAGAGAAATGGCCGGTCGATTGTCTCCGAGACAGGTTGAACGTTATCCCCTGTTGCTTTCTGTCGGCAGCGCATTCTGGCAAGTGATTTTTGCGTTCGTTAGCTTTCTTGTCACAGTGACGCTGTTCGTGATGGTTTATCGATTCATGCCGCGAGCCGCCGTTACAGTGCGCGACGCATTACCTGGAGCTTTGCTCGCCGGATTGTTATGGGAAGTTGCGAAATACGTTTTCGCGTGGAGCCTGAACTATTTTCATTACGACGAGATCTATGGGTCCGTCGGTGCGGTGGTAGCTGTGCTCACGTGGAGCTACGTCTCAAGTTTGATCCTCTTATTTGGAGCACAACTTACTGCTGTATTTCATCGCGAACATCCCGCCTAAGTCGTTCTTAATGCACATTTCTGAATTCGATTATGAACTGCCTGCGGAACTGATTGCGCAAGAGCCACTGCCGCGACGTGACGCGTCTCGCATGCTCGTAGTGAACCGGCGAAGTCAGTCATGGGTCGATTCACAATTCTCTGCGCTTCCTACCTTTCTGACTGCCGATGACGTGGTTGTCCTCAACAACACGCGGGTTTTTCCCGCGCGCCTGATAGGGAGGCGCCATCCGTCTGGCGGGCGTGTTGAGGTAATGCTGGTACGTGAAACGCAGCCCTGCGAATGGCAAGCCCTTGTTCGACCAAGTCACCGCTTGAGAAAAGGCGCTTTACTTAGATTTGGTACGAATAAGTTGGCCGCTGAGATGCTCGACGAGCCAGGTCCGGAAAGACGAACCTTGAAATTTGATCCTCCCGGCCCAACAGAGAGCGTGCTGGCGGAAATTGGTCAGACTCCTCTTCCGCCTTATATCAAACGCACCAGCCACGAGAAACAGGGCGATCGCGATCGATATCAAACGATATATGCAAGAAAGAGAGGCGCCATCGCAGCACCTACCGCGGGTCTGCACTTCACGGACGAAATGTTGACAGCACTGAATCGCAACGCCGTTCGAACGGTGGAAATCACTTTACATGTTGGGTATGGCACGTTCGCGCCAGTGCGGGTCGACGACGTCGAAAGTCACTCTGTCGCAGCCGAAAGTTTTGAAGTCACTCAAACTGTGGCGGAAACTCTTAATGGCTGTCGCACACGGGGTGGTCGCATTGTCGGCGTGGGAACAACTACTGCTCGCGCATTGGAATCGACCGTCAGCGACAATGGTGTCTTTGAGGCGCGGCGTGCAAATACCAATTTAACAATCATACCGGGATACGTCTTCCGTTCCATCGATGCGCTACTTACTAATTTTCACTTGCCGCGCTCTTCTTTGTTGCTGTTAGTATCTGCGCTTGCGGGACGGGAACTTATCCTCGCGGCCTATCGACACGCCGTCGACCAGAGATATCGTTTTTACAGTTACGGCGATTGCATGTTAATCATATAGCGGTTATAAGATCACAAGTGGCACTGATCGCCGAAGTCACTCCCCAACAAAAGTAAGACGATGGCTGTACTCAAGAAAATTCGCTCGCGGTTGTGGTCCCAATCCGACGAGGCTGCCGAGCTTTCCGCGGCGTCGGCAGAAAGAGTGCCACGACCTGTCGGCTCACGTTATGACATTCGACCGCTAACCATTTCGCAGCTCGATGAATGCTGGCGTCTCGATCAGCGGTGCTTCATTGATGGTGAAGCTTACAGTCGAGAAACTTTTGAATATCTGCTCACCGCTCCTGAATCAGTCTCGTACCGCGTGGTCACACAGGGTGGAGCAATGGTTGGCTTTGTCATTGGTCTTGTAGAACCAGACCATACGGGACATGTCACCACTGTAGGAGTAGCCCCCGAGCATCGTCGCCGCAACCTCGCTAAGCGCCTGATGGGTCAAGTCGAGGAAGGATTCCGCCGGCGGAATGTTCGATTAGTGCGGCTTGAAGTAAGGTCGCTCAATGTTGCGGCCCAAAAACTGTATCAAAGCCTTGGCTACACGATTACCCAAAAACTTCCAAAATACTATTCCAATGGCGGCGATGGGCTCTTGATGGTGAAATCGCTGGATGTGAAAAATTAACCCTTGCGGAGTTCGGTGAGGACCTGCTTCGCGACAGCCTTAAGCGTATCAAAGACACCCGTTCCATTCGACGCAACCGCCTCAACCACCGGCTCGCCTTTCTTTTGTAACTCGCCTGCCAGATCTTGTGCGGGAATGATGTTGGGCAAGTCTCGCTTGTTCAGCTGAAGCACATATGGAAGCTTCATGAGGTCGTAACCCTGTGCCTTCAGGTTCTCCTCAAGGTTGTAAAGGGATTCGATATTTGCGTCGATCCGTTCTTCTTGCGAATCGGCAACGAAGACGATGCCGTCAACGCCCTTTAAGATTAACTTTCTCGAGGCGTCGTAAAACACTTGCCCGGGCACGGTATACAGGTGGAAGCGTGTCTTAAAACCGCGAACAGTCCCTAACTCCAGAGGCATGAAATCGAAGAAGAGCGTGCGATCAGTTTCGGTTGCCAGACTGATCAACTTGCCCTTCGCCTGTGGGGCCGTCGAGTCGAAAATGTACTGCAGGTTTGTAGTCTTACCACACAGCCCTGGCCCGTAGTAGACGATTTTGCAATTGATTTCGCGAGAAGCGTAATTAATGAAAGTCATAGGCGCGCCTGACTAGCTGAACAGACTGTCAATGTCCTCGTCGGTGATTTCGGCGAACGGTGAATCCAGATCGTCGTAACCTGAGTTTGCGATCTCCTCAAACAACGCAGCGAGTTGCTGGGCTACCTGCTTGCTGCGTAACTTTACGAGTCCCAAACTCGAACGCTCATCGAAGACCACAACCAGCAACAGCCGGCCAATTACGGAGATGTGTATGCTTTCACGCTCGCCTTCATGCGATAGCGTGGGAAACTCCTTTTCGCCGATGAGCTGAGCCATCCCGCCTGTGGCAGCCACATTCCCGGCGGCCAGCGACGCGAGGCTCGTTGTGTCAAGATTTCCCACTTCGCCCTGGACGGCGATTTCTTGCCCATCCTTATCGACCAGAAAGACGACTCGCGCCGACGAGTCCATCCGCAGTCGAGCCAGGACAGCCTTGATCTGATGATATTGCTGCTCGCGCAACAGGATTGGAGTGTCTGCCATTTATAAGCTCTCGGGAAGACCGTGCGGGCAAGTATGTCGGTGGGTTATTGAAGCTTCAATTTGTGCAATCCGTTGACTGGTAGGGATTTCGGCTCTCGGTCAGTCGCTGAGCGCTGAGGTTCGGAGACCTCTTGAAGCCGAAATGCACTTTAACATAGCCAACAATGACCTTCAAGTGTTTTTCTTTGTTGACACCGCCGGGACGATGCTCGTTTTGGAGGTCTGATTAATGCTTGCAAATCCTGTGCTCTCGTTGATTTACGAGCAAAGCTATGTTAAGCTCCGCTCTCGTTTTTATGGCGGCTGCCCCCGTGCAAGCAGCTCTCTGAAATTCAATCCATGAGCACTCTCGCAAAAGGCCTCAGACGTTCAACATCACGCACCATGACACGCCGAAATGCGGTAAAGTCCACGAAGAACCGTGCGTTGAAGACGAAGTCTGCACGTCCTAAAACAAGGGCTGCGACTGCAAAAGCGCCTGCACACAAAGCAAATAAGCCGAAGGTCACTACCAAACAACGTCCTTCAAAGAAAGCAACACCACGCAACGTTGTAACGAAAAAGCCGGTCAAAAAGACGGCAACACCGAAAGCTCCCGCTCGGAAATCAATTGACACAGCAAGTCGTCATCTTCCGCCGCCGGGAGTCAAAAAGACCCAGAAGCTTGCGGCACTACGGGCCGCCAGACCTGCGCCCACACCACAGCCTCCGCGCCAGCCAACCATCGATGAGTCAGCAGCGCTGAGAGCTTTTGAACGAGCGCATAAAGAGTTTACGCGCGGCCGGTTCGCTGAAGCGCGTAACCAATTCCGCTTTCTGCTAGAAAAGTATTCTCAAGTCTCCGAGGTCGCAGCCCGAGCACGAACTTACCTGGCTATAGCAGAATCGCGGTTACGTACCGAGAGCATGCTGCCCCGTGATGCTGACTCGCTTTACGATCGTGGAGTTATTGAGTTGAATCGTGGCGAGTATGTCGCGGCGCAAGAAATGTTCGAGCGAGCGTTGAAGCGTGAACCAGAGGCTGCTCATATTCATTACGGCTTGGCCGCGACCCGCGCGCGTCTTGGTTCTATTGATCTTGCCTTGCAGTCGCTACAACGCGCGCTCGACTTGCAGCCGAATCTGCGTGTCCGCGCACAGCATGACCACGATTTGAATCCCTTGCGCAACGACCCCGATTTTGACAAGCTCGTCTTTCAACCCCGCGCCTGAAAGTCTCGCAAGTCAGCTCCTTAATGTAATGCGACAATCTTTCTGTGGTTTCAAAGCCACTTTCTTTTAGGTATGATTTGCTCGGTAACAGCTGATCGCTAGATCAGCAAAGGAGAGCCATCGCTTGCCTCAGCAGGAAAAAACCAGCGGCCTGAATCTCGTTTGTATCGGCGGGGGCAATGGTCTTTCAACGCTTCTCTCGGGCCTGAAGGATTTGGTTGGTCGACGCCAGACCGATGGCATCAACAGCCTCTCAGCCATAGTCACCGTATCTGACGATGGCGGCAGCTCCGGTCGTTTACGTGAGGAGCTACAGATGCTGCCGCCGGGTGACATCCGAAACTGCATGATTGCGCTTTCCGAGGATTCCAATCTCCTTTCACGACTGTTCCGGTACCGTTTCCGTGGTAAGGGCGACCTGGGAGGCCATAGTTTTGGCAATCTATTTCTCGCCGCTCTAACCGAGGTGACCGGAGACTTCGTCGAAGCTGTCCGACTTTCATCTGAGGTTATCGCCAGCAAGGGACATATTTATCCGGCGACGATCAATGATGTTCGCCTCGTTGCGGAGATGGATGACGGCTCAGTGGTACGCGGTGAAACACAAATCACGGCATCTCATGCACGAATTCGATCACTCAAATTGGAACCGGAGCATTGTTTACCGCTTCCCGGCGCCCTTGCTGCCATTCGATCTGCTGACGTGATCACCATTGGACCAGGTTCGCTGTATACGAGCATCCTGCCAAACCTTTTGGTCGCACGCGTGGCCAATGCCATCGGTCAAGCTTCTGCCGTTAAGGTCTACATCGGTAACCTCATGACCCAGCGGGGAGAGACCGACGGGTATAGTGCCGGAGCCCATCTCGCAGTAGTGAAGCAATATGCCCCGGAGATTCACTTCGACTTTGTCGTCATGAATAATCGCCCCATAAGCAGTCAACAAGCAGAACGCTATGCTGCCGAGGGCGCTCAACAAATCGGGATCGATGAGGATTTGTCTGAAGTGAATGTAGATCCCTCTACTGAAATTGTCCGCGCTGATCTCCTCGACGAAGGAGAAAAGGTGCGGCACAACCCGCGCCGTCTCGCGCGCGTTGTTGTTGATTGCTATCAGCGAGCCTTTGTCCAGCCGATCGTCTCCGCCTGAAGATGCACGACCATTCCGCATTGAAGCCGCAACAGGATCTATCTTTGGATGTGCTCATACTTGCAGCCGGTCTCGGCACGCGTATGAAATCCGCGCGTGCAAAGGTCCTTCACGAGCTCGGCGGTAGGCCGCTGATTTCACACGTTGTTCGTACCGCAAAGCAGCTTAATCCGCGCAAGATTTTTATCGTCGTCGGACACCAGGCATCCGAGGTCGAAAAGGTAGTTCGGGAGGAATTTGCTGACGACAACATCGCATTCGTTTTTCAAGCGGAACAGCGAGGAACGGGCGATGCGGTTACGGCAGCGAAAGGCGAACTCGAAAGTGCGGATTCCACATTGTTAGTTCTCTCCGGCGATGTCCCACTCGTGCGCGCCGAGACGCTGTCGAGATTTGTCGACGCTCACACAGCAAGTGGCGCGGGATGCTCGATTCTTACTGTGAGATTAGAAAATCCGTTTGGATATGGGCGCATAGTTCGGGACAACGAAAACGCATTCATGCGAATCGTGGAGCAAAAGGACGCCAGTGCCGAAGAAAAACAGATAAGAGAAATCAATGCAGGTATCTATTGTTTTGCCACGCGACAACTCTTCGGCGCGTTGGCCCGCGTGAAACCCGCCAATCAGCAGGGCGAATATTACCTTACGGATGTTCCGGGGATTCTCTTGGCCGACGGCGATAAGGTGAACGTTTATCTGCACGATGACTCGAGAGAAGTCGCAGGCGTGAACACGCGCGCTGACCTTGCCGAGTTCGAGAATTTATTGCGGCGCGGCACGATTCGGAAGCTTTTACTCGAAGGCGTTACTTTTATCGATCCTTCTCACGCTTACGTGAGTTCGGAAGCTGAATTTGGCAAAGACTGCATCATCTATCCTGACGTAATGATTGAAGGTAAGTCTGTGATCGGTGATGGCTGCGTCATTCGTTCCGGGTCGCGCATCACAAACTCCCGCCTTGGTTCGAATGTGACGATTAAGGACCACTGTGTCATCATCGACTCCGACATTGAAGACAACTGTGGAGTTGGACCGTTCGCGCATCTGCGGATGAATGCTCGGCTTGAAGAGAGTTCAGTCGTTGGAAACTTTGTAGAAGTGAAAAAATCGCGCCTGGGACGAGGATCAAAGTCGATGCATTTGACTTATTTGGGCGATGCGACGATTGGCGAGAAGACAAATATTGGGGCGGGGACTATAACGTGCAACTACGACGGCAAACACAAGCACGAAACAATCATTGAAGACAACGTGAAAATCGGGTCCGACACGATGCTTGTGGCCCCCGTCAGGGTAGGTCATGGAGCGGTCACGGCTGCGGGTTCCGTAATTACTGAAGACGTACCACCCGATTCCTTAGTGGCGGGGGTTCCGGCCAAAGTGAAAAAGGATCTGAAAAGTGGCAGGAATAAGTAGTTTATAGATACTTCGGGCGGTTGGGAGAATTATGTGTGGAATAGTCGGTTATGTTGGAAACAAGCAGGTTGTGCCGCTAATCATCGACGGCCTGCGTAAGCTTGAATATCGCGGGTACGACTCAGCGGGCATCGCTGTAGTCAACGAACAGCACGATCTGGAGATTCGTCGCGCTGAGGGTAAGCTGCGAAATCTGGAAGAGGCCATTCGTCTCAGTCCAATTGATGGAACATACGGCATCGGACATACGCGTTGGGCAACCCACGGTCGGCCGACAGAAGAGAATGCGCATCCGCATCGCGACTGCTCCGGCCGCGTGGTTGTTGTCCACAATGGAATTATCGAAAACTACCTGCTACTGAAGGAACGGCTTCGTCAGTCTGATCACCGGTTTGTTACAGAGACCGACACGGAAATCATCGCCCACCTGATCGAGGAGTATCTGAAAAAAGGGAACAACTTCGAAAAGGCAGTGCGAGATGCGATGCGTGATCTGCGGGGAATCTTCGCGCTCTCAATCATCAACGCAGATCAACCTGACACAATCATTGCTGTCCGTCAGGGCCCACCAGTGGTAATCGGATTAGGCGATCGCGAGTTCTTTGTCGCATCGGATATTCCGCCCATCCTTCAACACACTCGGGACGTCTTCTTTCTCGGCGACGGCGAGATGGCTGTGATCACGCGCGATGCCGTCAGCGTCACTGATTTTGAAGGCAACTCTGTGCAACCGGCCATCCAGCGGATTACATGGGACCCGATCATGGCGGAAAAAGGCGGGTTCAAACATTTCATGCTCAAGGAAATCTATGAGCAGCCCCGCGCAGTCCGCGACACGGTTCAGGGTCGCATCTCACTCGACACCGGACGAGTCTTCCTGGATGAAATGAAGAACATTACGGAGGCAGACTTCAAACGGTTCACCTCCATCAAGATCGCCGCGTGCGGAACATCGTGGCATGCAGGCCTTGCCGGAAAGTACATGATCGAACAACTCGGACGGATCCAAGTGGACGTCGATTACGCTTCAGAGTTCCGTTATCGAGATCCTGTGATGGACGAGAACACTTTATTACTCGTGATCTCGCAATCCGGAGAAACCGCGGACACGATCGCGGCGCTTCGTGAGGCGAAAGATCGTGGCTCGAAGGTGCTGGCGATTTGCAACGTACAGGGGTCGATGATCGTGCGAGAGGCTGATGGAACGATCCTGACGCATGCCGGACCAGAGATTGGGGTCGCCTCAACAAAGGCTTTTACATCTCAGATGGTTGCGCTTTACCTGCTGGGGTTATATCTGGGCGAAGTACGGGGTGTCCTGTCAGACGAAGAAGCTCGTCACCATGCTCAGCAGCTCGCCGAACTACCTGTAAAGCTCGAGCATCTGCTGAACGAATCAGACGACATCGAAGAGCTATCGAAGGAGTTTTTCCGTTCGACTGACTTCCTCTACCTGGGACGTGGAATTAACTTTCCTGTAGCACTCGAGGGAGCTCTGAAGCTCAAAGAAATCTCTTACATACACGCCGAAGGCTATCCGGCCGGTGAGATGAAACACGGGCCAAACGCTCTCATAGACGAACGTTTGCCAGTGATGTTTATCAACACTCGTGAAGAAGGAAACCATGCGTCCGAACTCCGATACGAAAAGACTCACTCGAACATAGTTGAAGTGAAAGCTCGTGAAGGAATCGTCATCTCAATTCTCACTGAGGGCGACACGATGTCTTCAGTAGTATCGGACCATGTGATTGAGATCCCGCCGGCGAGCGACCTGCTTACTCCGATTCTCTCGATTATTCCGCTCCAACTGCTCGCCTACCACATAGCAGTGAGGCGCGGCTGTGATGTGGATCAGCCACGAAACCTGGCGAAGTCGGTTACTGTTGAGTAATTAATAGTGATTCGAAAGCTCAAATCCGGCGAGTACCGCCTCTATTCACGGAAGAAAGATCCGAAGACTGGGAAGCGAAAGAACCTCGGAACATTCAAGACCCGAGCTGAGGCAGAAAAACACGAGCGCGCAATTCAATTCTTCAAGAAGAAGTAACTCGTCCACCCTCTTTCAAATTCACGCAAGGACGCGAAGGAGGAAAGCCGCAAAGAGCTTAGTCCCTCCTTCGCGTCTTTACTGCTTTGCGTTTGTTGCTCGAAGTTTCTTGTCGCAGTTCGACAGCTCAAATCAACTTCATAAGCTCCTGTGCATTCTTCACCGCAAAGGCCTGTTGGTCGTTGTCAAAATAGACAAACGTATCGCGTCCCTCACGGATCCACTTCCTTGCGTGCGTGGCCCATTGCCGTAATTTACTCATCGGATAATCACCCTGATATTTCCCACCTGGGCCATGAAGACGTACGTATACAAAATCAGCGGTGACATGCGGTGGCGTCTCGAACCCGGCCAAGTCATAGATGCAAAATGCGGCGTTATGCTTGCTGAGCAGATCCAGGACTTCTTTTACCAGCCAACTCTGATTGCGAAACTCGAACGTATACCTGTGCTCGTTCGGCAAAGTCTCCAGAAACGCCGCAAAACGCTCGAGATTGAGATTCCAGCCGGGAGGTAACTGGAACAGGATTGGCCCGAGTTTCTTTTCCAGTTTTTCAACCCGCACAAAGAATTTCTCAGTGGACGTTTTCGGCGCCTTCAACTTCTTCATATGCGTGATGAAGCGGCTGGCCTTTACTGCAAAGATGAAGTCTTTAGGTGAGTTCTCGCGCCAGGAAATGAACGTTGACGCTTCAGGGAGGTGATAAAAACTATTGTTTATCTCAACGGTGTGAAAATGTTTCGCGTAGAAAGCGAACATTTCCTGCGGCGAAATTTTCTCCGGATAGAATATGCCCACCCAATGTTTGTAATGCCATCCAGACGTGCCGATGTATGCCTCCCCCGCCATGCTCTACGGGCTAATGTAGCTCATATGAGAACGGCGAGAAAATAAGTGAGGAGATCCAGTCGTTAGACAGAACATTTTGCATTTTCCATTTTTCATTTCTCATTTTCCGAGCGACTTTCGTGTCATTTCGTGTGATTTCGTGGATCGGTTTCCCACGTATCAGCAGACATTGATCCCACAACCACACGAAAACGCACGAAGCGTAGTGGAACACACGAAAACTAATGGACACGCCGCATCTAAGAGAAAAAGAGAAATCAGAAATGGAAAATGGAAAATGGTTTCGAGAAATAGAACGAGTCGGGACGTTCTATTCTTTTGCACTCTGAGACCGTTCCTGGGCCAGTAACTGCTTCTTCCGCTCAATCCCCCAGCGGTATCCCCCAAGCGATTTGTCTTCACGAATCACTCGGTGACAAGGAATCACCACTGCAACAGGATTAGTTGCGCATGCTCTCGCTACCGCGCGAACTGCGGTCGGTTGGCCGATTTGTTGCGCGACTTCGCTGTAAGAACGCGTCGAGCCGTAAGGAATCGCTCGTAAGGCTTCCCAGACTAATCTCTGGAATGCTGTAGCACGAATGTCTAACGGCAGATCAATGTTTGTTTGTTTTCCCTCCAAATGTTTGACGATTTGCTCAACTACACTCGCGAGTTGCTTGTCGTCACGACGTACGTCTGCTGCTGAAAACTCTCGACGTAAGTCACCTTCTAAAGTAGTTACATCATCGCCAATACGAACGGCGCAGACGCCCTTCTCTGTCGCCGCCACGAGTAGATGGCCCAGCGAAGACCGAGCCGTCGTGTAACTAATGTTCGTGCTCTCACCTGCTCGTCCGTATGTAGCTGGCGTCATTCCCAACTCTGCTTGTGCCCGCTCGTACAACCTGCTGCTTGAGCCATAGCCCGCTTCATACATAGCAGCAGAAACAGATTGGCCGCTGCGAATGTTGGATTTGAAGCGGTTTGTACGGCAGGCCTCGGCGTACTGTCGCGGCGTAATACCCATAATCGACTTAAACGTACGCTGAAGGTGAAAGCGACTGATGCCCAGATGTTCGCTTAGCAGCCCAAGCCTTGCCGGTTCGTCGTAATGCGTCTCGATGAAACGACAAGCTCGCTGAACTGTTTCAGTCTGTGGATCTGTGGTCGCTAATTTCGGTTTGCAGCGCCGGCAAGCACGAAAGCCTGCCTGCTCCGCCGCCTCTGCGAGCTTGAAGAATGTGACCCGATCGCGCCGCGGGCGCCGAGACGGACAAGAAGGCTTGCAATAAATACCAGTTGAACTGACGGCAAAGACAAACTGTCCATTGAACGTCGCATCGCGCGCTAAAACAGCCTGCCAGAGTTTTTCGGCTTCGTCTTCCAGAAGATTCAATTGACGTTTCATAACCGCGTTATTCAATTTATTAGCCTCCAGTATCTCGTAATCTTGACGGATGATAAAGCAGCGAGTTCTGAGCAATCTATCCGCTTCTTGCGCTCAAAATTGCTCTTCGAATGAGACTGCCACGGGCATTACCGGGAAGCGGTTACGGAGCGAAGCCCCAGGGGTGCCGCTGCGGCAACCATGGGGAAGTAAAGGCCGATCATCGTCAACCCGGAATGGGTTACGGCAACAAGACACAACCGAGTTGCGGTTGGGCCGGATAAAACATCTCAACTACGGCTTTCCTGCCAGTTTTGAGGCGGTGGCTGTGCCCCCGTTCAACGTGCTTTGTAAGCGCCCTTGGTGCGGCCTCTGGCCCAATCAAACCGAGGGCAAAGCCCGCACCACCAAGGGCATAGCCCGAAACAATCTGGCACTTTACGGTGGAGCCGCCGCCGCCTCATAACAGACGGCTAAGCCGAAGTGAGGGATGCAAACCTAACTATCCTTTTGCTCGTAAGATGTCTCTATAGATATGAAGAGGAGTGGTGCAAGCAGTCGGGAGCAGGGATGGCACGGTTAGAATCGCCTGACGAAGTGCTGGTTTTAGCGGCGATTCTTGGCGACCTCGACGCTTTTGAAGAACTGGTGCTGCGATATCGCGCTGCGGTTGTACGCGCTGCGCGAAGCATTGTGGGGCCCGGTTCCGCTGAAGATGTAGCGCAGGACGCTTTGCTTCTGGCGTTCAAAGCCCTGCCTACAATTGAAGAACCGAGAAAGTTCGCAGCCTGGCTAGGGGCGATCACTCGTCATCAGGCGCTACGGTTCAACAGGCGAGAAACCTCGGAAGTGAGTAAACGAGTCCCGCTTGATGAGTTATTGCTTCAGAATATCGATGCACTCACTCAACCGTTCGTAGATCGCACGGATAACGAGGAGTTAATGACTGCACTCGAGAACCTGCCCCTGGATTACGCGTTGCCACTGAAGCTGCGATTTCTCGACGACATGCCTTTGAAGCGGATTGCCGCGTTCATTGGCGCGCCATTATCAACAGTCAAGTGGAGGTTACATCACGGAAAAAAACTGTTACGCGAAAAGATGGGTGCCGCGAGCGGGCTTACAGAAAGACGCTTACCGTGAAAGCCTTCAATACAAGAAAGGTCACTTATGGAAAAGGAAACTGTAAAACTTCTGAACGTACTGCGTCGCATAGCGCGAGCTGCTGGTTATGCAGCCTGGGTCAAATCTGATCCAGCGGCAACTCGCTTTTGCATTAACCAGTACAACAAGGTGTTCTCGCGTCTCAGCGAGCTTGAGCCTTCGGTACAAACATTGTTCACGACTTTGTCCCACGACGCATCGCCAGAAATCGTTCGCATCGCGTGCCGGGAATTGCTCGCGTATTTCGATGCGGATGCGCCTGAGGCATTCGCCTGGACGTTCCGTCCACCTTTTGCCTTCGCGTTTGGCTGTCACCCGCGCAGAGGGCGCGGTGAATGTTATCCAAGATCAGTTGCGTATGACTGAGCGAACAGCGCGAGCAGGTCGGCAGTAAAAACCGTCAATTAAATATTGATGGTGTAATCAATTGAATTGGTTGAAGAGGGTGTATGGAAAGAGAAAAAGAAATAATCAAACTTATCAACGTACTGCGCCGCACGTCGCGCATGGCTCTACAGTCAGAATGGACGGGAGGTAAGGAGGACGCCGCGAAGTTTTGTACCGATCAATACAACCGGGTCCTTGCGCGGCTGAAAGAGATTGATCCCGGAGTTGCTTCGGTTTTTGATCCTTTGCCTGTCGGAAGCTCGTTGACGGTGGTAGCGATGGCAGCGCGGCAACTAGCTGCGTATTACGAAGACGAGCTCGGTCCAGCCAAGGGTTTTGGCCGGGCCTATGGATTTAATTTTGATCCAAAAATGTTCAAGGAGTTTTGGGAAAAATCGTCTCGCGAGATTGAGGATCTCGGAGAATTCATTCGTGAGAGCATAGACGAATGGATTAGGCAGAAGAAAAAAACTTCAAATCCCTCGGGCGGGTCATGAAGTCAGCGTGAGTCTTTGGAGTGCGCCGACTTGTCGGGCGCTTTAGAAAGCAGCAACAAGTTGCCGCACTCCAATGTCGATTTCTCATTTCGCTGAAGAACGATTAAAATCTTGCACCAGCTTGCAAGATGACTGATTTTCTTTCTTCACTCAACCCAGAGCAGCGTGAAGCCGTCCTCACCGCCGAAGGGCCTTTGTTGATCCTTGCCGGCGCGGGTTCAGGCAAGACGCGCGTCATAGTCCACCGAATCGCATATTTAATCGCTGAAAAGAATGTGCCTTCCTGGAACATTCTGGCGGTGACCTTTACAAACAAGGCTGCTGAAGAGATGAGGCTTCGCGTCAGCAAACTACTCCGCGACCAGCAAGGCTCGAGTCCGCCATGGGTTTCCACGTTCCATAGTTTGTGCGTCCGCATTCTGCGTCAGGATATTGAGAAACTGGGCGAGGGATACACGCGGAGATTCACTATTTATGACCAGGATGATTCGGTTCGTCTGATCAGAAATTGCATCAAGGACCTCGGATACGATGAAAAACAGCTGGGCCAGCGCGCCACTCAGGCGGCGATCAGCGCAGCAAAGAATCGCGGCGAAGATAAAGATGCCTACGCCGCACGCGCAGATTATCTCGATGAGCGGCGAGCAGCTATTGCCCGAGTTTATGGGTTGTATGAAGAACGTCTGCACAACAACAACGCGCTGGATTTTGACGATCTGCTGATTAAGACTGTGCGTCTCCTGCGCTCTGTTCCGCTTGTACGCGAAAAGTTCAATAACAAATTTCGCTACATAATGGTCGACGAGTATCAGGACACTAATGCTCTTCAGTTTGCACTGATCAGCTTCCTCACTGAAAAACAGCAGAATATTTGCGTCGTCGGTGATGAAGATCAGTCGATCTATAAATGGCGCGGAGCGGATATCAGCAATATTCTGAACTTTGAAAAACACTTCCCGAACGCCAAAACAATCCGCCTCGAGCAGAACTATCGCTCAACGCAAACCATTCTCGATGCGGCCGGTGCCGTCGTAAAGCACAACGTCGAGCGCAAAGGCAAGAATCTCTGGACCTCAAATCCCCGCGGTGAACGCGTCCGCTACTGTCAAGCACTGGACGCTGAGACCGAAGCTCGTTTTGTAGCGAACGCGATCCTGGACCACCGAAGAGATGACCGCGACATCAAGGCGGCGGTTCTATATCGTACTAATTCTCAATCACGCGTTTTTGAAGAGGCAATGCGCCGGGCCGCTCTGCCCTACAACATTGTGGGCGGTTTCTCCTTTTACGAACGGATGGAAGTACGCGACATCATCGCGTATTTGAAGCTGGCTTTGAATCCAAACGATTCCATAGCCTTAGAACGCGTTATCAACAGTCCGCCTCGTGGCATCGGCAAGACCACATTCGAAGAGCTGCAGCGCCGCGCCGTTGATGCCGGGTTATCGCTGTGGCAAACGATCGAGTTGGTGGTCGATAAGCCCGCAGGCTTGAGCACACGCGCCGTTTCCGCACTAAAGAATTTTCGAAGCATCATTCTTCACTTGGCGAAGCTCAGCGGGACCAACCTTTCTGCGAGTACTGAAGCCGATAATGCAGCAACAGCGAATGAACGTGACGAAAATGTACGACCGCAGTCTGACAGTCTCGTGTCCGATGTCGTAAAGGCCGCGATCTTCACAACCGGTTACGAGGCCGCATTGAGAAGTGAAAAGACCGATGAAGCCGAAGCGCGACTCGAAAACCTTCAGGAGCTGGTTAACGCCGCAGTTGATTATGACGATCAGGGCGTCGAGGGACTGCGGGAATTCATCGACCACTCAGCGCTCGTCTCTGATGCTGACGATTACAAGCGAGATGCGCCCGTAACCCTAATGACTGCACATTCAGCTAAGGGGTTGGAGTTCCCCGTTGTTTTCATCGTTGGGTTGGAGGATGGATTATTTCCCCACTCGCGTTCGACGGCGGACAATGCGGATCTGGAAGAAGAACGGAGGTTGTGTTATGTCGCGATGACGCGCGCGCAAAGATTCCTCTACGTCACTCACGCAACGAAGCGCCGTGTGTATGGTGAAGAACTCGCATCCGAGCCCTCACAGTTCTTAAACGAAATGCCGCTGGAACTCATTGAAGACCTATCACGTGGAAAGTCGTGGCTTTACTTTGCCAAGGGATCGTCGGCCATAAACTACGAACACGGCGAGCATCGGAAAGAGCGTAAGAAGTTTGCAGGCAAGACGTATGACAGCGTTGATTCGATTGCCGAATTCTTCAAACAGCGTAATCTCAAAATGGGACAGCCAGCCACCCCTTGGGAAAGGGGATCACGCAGTGAACGCTCAGGCGGCAATTCACCGGCCGGTCATGTGGATGAGAAGGCTGGAAAGGCGGGTTCCAGCGATTTCATCCCCGGCTCATATGTGCGGCACGCAAAATATGGTCGCGGCCTTGTCCTGCATCGTGAAGGCGCCGGCGAATCCACCAAACTGACCGTGAGCTTTCCTGGCTACGGTCAAAAGAAACTGGTCCAGAAATACGCCGGCCTCGAAAAGGCCTAACCTGTCTTCAATCGGCTACAGTCCTGTTCATTGGCGGCAACGTAAGCTGGTGACCGAAATCGGGCAAATCGCCTAGTCCTTCGTTCGTTTTGCTTGATTCCCATCGCCGATGCCCTCACGACTGGCCCATCACTGGGTCGGAAGGAACCGTAGATCCCAATCCTGGCACCCGAAATATCGTGGCATAGCAAGTGCGATAAACCCGCTCAGCCCCGCCGGACCTTAAGGGGTCTGCGTACTCAATTCCTTGCGAAACTCTTTTACCTCGTGGACAAGACAATGCTAAGTGCGGCTAGCGAGACAAAAAATGGCAGATTTACGTGGCTGGTTGGGTGCCTTTCTGGCGCAGCCGCGGTGCTGACCTGGCTTTGGGGTTTGTACCCGACCGCCGCCGCCATAGTTGTTCTTACGCTTCTTTTCTGGGCATACCGACGGTGGGCGCCGAAGCAGTCAGAGGCCCCAGTCGAAAATCTGCGAGACAGTATGGAACTGTTTCGTGTGGCTTTCGATTATGCGGCCATTGGAATGGCCCTCGTATCGCCTACGGGTCGCTGGCTCCGCGTGAACCGCTCACTGTGCGACATTCTTGGGTACACAAAAGAGGAGTTGCTAGCTAGGGAATTTCAAGCTGCCGTGCACCCGGAAGACGTTGCAGCCTCAGTTGCCAACATCAATCAGTTGCTCAAGGGTAAGATCCCAACTTTCCAAACTGAAAAACGATACGTTCATAAGGATGGTCATGTAGTCCGCGTTTTGTGGAGTGTGTCTCAGGCTCAGGTTGAAGGAAGCACCTCAGTTCCTCTGATCTTCCAAATTCAGGACATCACCGACCGAAAACAAGCGGAAGAACAGTTGCTCCACGACGCGTTTCACGACGGGCTGACTGGCTTACCGAATCGCGCTTTGTTAATTGACCACCTTAAGCTGACGATTGCGAGATCAAAGCGCAATGCGGCACTGAACTACGCGGTCCTCTTCCTCGACCTCGATCGATTCAAATTGGTAAATGACAGCCTCGGACATTTGATCGGCGATCAGCTACTGATCGGAATTGCTCGCAGACTGGAACTGTGTCTGCGCGCGGGAGACACAGTTGCTCGAGTAGGTGGCGATGAATTCACAATTCTCCTCGAAGATCTGGAAGATGAGGATGAGGCGAATATCATAGCTGAACGAATTCAGCAGGAGCTTTCTGTTCCTTTCTACCTGAGCGGCCGCGATGTCTTCACCACAGTCAGCATCGGTATTGCTCCGAGTTCACGCGGTTACAACCAACCAGAAGACATTCTCAGAGATGCCGACACTGCGATGTATCGCGCCAAAGCACTCGGCAAAGCGCGGCATGAAGTGTTTGATGAAGAAATGCATGCACTCGCTTTGAATCTGCTGCAAATGGAAACCGACCTGCGGCGCGCACAAGAGCGGAATGAATTCATTATCGAGTATCAACCGATCGTTTCGCTCAATGACTTTCGCGTGTGCGGCTTCGAAGCACTGGTGAGATGGCAGCATCCGGAGCGCGGCCTCATACCGCCGCAGGACTTCATTCCCGTAGCGGAAGAAGGTGGTCAGATTCTCCAAATCGGCCAATGGGTACTGCAACAAGCTTGCGCTGAGATGCGACGCTGGCAGGAAAGCTTTCCGGCCGATCCGCCGCTGTTCGTTACGGTGAACCTATCAGCTAAACAGTTTGCGCAAGCTGATTTGATCGACCAGGTAAAGTGCAGCCTTGATCAGAGTGGGCTTGATCCAAATTGTCTCAAACTCGAGATCACGGAAAGTGTGGTTATGGATAACATCGAAACCGCGACCGCGATGCTTTTCCAATTACGAGCCCTTGGCGTGCGACTAAGCATCGATGATTTCGGTACTGGCTATTCATCGCTGAGCTACCTACACCGCTTCCCGATTGACACGCTAAAGATTGATCGATCATTCGTGACTCGTATCGTGAATGACAAGGAAAACATTGAAATCGTTCGCACGATTCTGATGTTGGCTGAGAATCTCGGAATGGATGTCGTGGCTGAAGGCGTCGAGACTCAAGAACAGATGGCCCTCTTGCGGCAGCTGTTTTGCCACAGCGGCCAAGGTTACTTCTTCTCCAAGCCACTGAGCGTCGATGAGGCCGGCAAGATGATCCGGGATACGTATGCCCCGCCCCGTGCTTTGGTGGCCTGAGTTACTAAACAGCAACCTTTCTTTTGCCCCCTCAAACAGCCGCATCCGCGGCTGTTTGGTTTTTAGCGACCGTCTCGCCTTAGGTTTCAGCCAAACCTTGTACTTTGTGGGTACAGTGTTCCGTCAAACTGACAGGGTGTCGGCGTCTAATGTGGCGGCTTTGTGGCCCTGAAGCAGCAATTTTCACGAATGGGTGTTTTAGCGTTGCAACTGTTTTTACTTAACTGGTAGAATGTATCTCCCCCGATATTGTAATTAACCCTTATGACCTAGAGCTATCCTAATAGTTTTCGCCAAATAGATTTCGCCGCACAAACAATCTAACCAAGCCAATCCCGACGAAGCAGCTGCCCAGTTTTTCGGAGTAATACATGAAACGTTTCCTCCTCTCGTCCCTGCTGGTTGCGTTGTCTACTCTAGTTTTGTACTCGGGCCTTCCCCGAACCACGAGAGTACATGCTCAAGCAGAAGAGCAAAACGAGAAAGCTTCCGCCGAATTGAAGGTGAAGGAAGCTACTGGAGCAGGCGATCAGCTGGTGCAAGTGATCGTACAGCCTAAGGTTCCCTGGGATAATACGCTGGACACAACCATTCAGACTTTTGGCGGCAACGACGTCAAGCAGTTTCAAAACTTCGGCGTAAGCGCCGTCACCCTTTCCGTGGATGCCGCGGTCTCCTTAGCTGCTCGCGATGACATTGCCTACGTGTCGTTGAATCGATCGGTAACTGCTCTCGGTCATGTCTCCTACACAACTGGCGCCGACCTGGCAACACGTACAGCTAACATGGAAGGCGACGAGAGATTGGATGGTACCGGTATTGGCATTGCTGTGCTTGATTCCGGCATCGACACAACTCACAGATCTTTCCTGAGCAGAAGCAACTTGCTTCGCGTCGTAGCGAGCCAGGACTTTACCGGTGAGGGTCGTACCGACGATCCATATGGTCATGGAACGCATGTCGCTGCGCTGGCGGCAGGCAACGGCCGTATCTCCAATCGCCTTTACGTCGGCATCGCGCCCAACGCTGACATAATCAATCTGCGCGTTCTCAATTCCGAAGGAGTAGGAACAACAGCCAGCGTCCTGGCGGCCCTTGATTGGGTGATGACGAACAGGAGTACATTCAATATCCGTGTGGTTAATGTGAGCCTTGGGATGGCCGCTGTAGATTCATATCGCAACGATCCTATTTGTCGCGCCGTTCGTCGCCTGGTAGACGCCGGTGTAGTTGTTGTAACGGCTGCGGGAAATAATGGCTTCGATGGAACGAATAAAGTCTATGGACATATTCATTCGCCTGGTAACGAGCCTTCCGCTATCACGGTAGGAGCTTCAAATACGCGTGGCACCGACTTGCGTGCCGACGATGTTGTTACCTCTTATAGCTCGCGAGGACCAACACGCAGTTATTGGACAGACAACGCGGGAACAAGACATTACGACAATCTAATCAAACCGGATTTGGTCGCTCCAGGAAACAGGTTGATTTCTGCAGAGGCTCACGACAACCTGATTGTGACTCAACATCCCGAGCTTGATGCTGGAGTGAGTGGTAACGATGCCCGGAGCATGATGTACCTGAGCGGATCGTCCATGTCCGCGCCTATAGCAGCCGGGGCGGCAGCTTTAATGTTGCAAACAAATCCGACTCTGACTCGAAATCTCGTCAAAACATTGTTGTTGTACACATCTCAACCGCTTGCAGGCTTTAACATGTTCGAGCAGGGAGCTGGTGAGATAAATGTCGCAGGTGCTGTTCAGCTGGCGAATCTGGTTCGGCAAGATCTAACGGCGAGTGCGGCTCTCGGTGATTCATTGCTGATTGCCGCCGAAATACCTGAACCATCCAGCTCGATCGCGGGCTACACTTTCAACTGGTCGCGAGGCATTATTACCAATTTCACGTACGCATCGGGTTCGGATCTGATCTCAAGGTATCAATTGATTTACGGCACTGGCCGCTTACTTAGTGATGGTGTGATAACCGGTGATGGTGTGATTACCGGTGACAGGTCGATGCTTTCTGACGGTGTCATCACCGGTGATCAAGTAACGGTTAGTGCGGGTCACATGATCGGTGATGGCGTCCCATTACTTTCTGTGAGTTCTTTGTTTTGCAACACTAGTGTCCTAATCGAAGGTGGCGTCTTGGGTGATGGCGTCATTACCGGCGATGGCGTAATTACCGGAGACGGGGTGATAACCGGGGATGGCGTGATCACAGGGGACGCAGCATTGCTTTAAGTCGCGACGTCGGCACCATCCATGGCGACGCGACAACGTCCGCGCCAGTCGTATTGGATAATGGAATTGACTGCCTCGATCCATGACTCTCAGAAGCCTAACGATCCGGATCTTGGCAAACAGGCTTTACAACCGTAAATCCCGCTGCTTAGTTGACGTCCAATATTCGCTCGCTACGCTCGCGGTCCTGTTTTCACCTCTGTTGGAACACAAATTCGAGTTAGTCGACTGTTACTAGCCACGCTAGTGCACTCAGTCTTGTGCAGCAGTGCTCTCAACTCCGACCCGCCTGCGAACGATAACCTGGGGGAGTCATGAATCGCCGCCAATTTGCCAAGTTGTACATGTGGTCGATAGTCGTCTTTGGATCCTCCATAACCCTACTATCCATCGCCCAACTGCCATTCGCCCAGATTGACGCGCGCTTTCTTGTGCTCGCATTGATGGTGGTGCTGAGCTCACAAATTGCTGTCAAAATTCCTCGTGTCAGCGGCAGAATTACTATCTCAGACACTTTCATTTTTCTTACGCTGCTTCTTTACGGGGGCGCTGCGGCCGTGGTTATGTCCGCGCTCGAGGGTGTCTGCACGACTCTGCTGATCAGTAAGAGACCACGCACAATCCTTCTGAATTCAGCTGTCCTTGCGATTTCAACATTCCTCACTGCCACCGTCGTCCGCGCTGCATTCGGTTCGCCCATCAACATAACAGAAGGTTATTCTGCCAACCTGCTCGGTGTGATTTGTGTAATGGCACTCGTGCAATATGTTGCCAATACAGCACTGATTGCGGTCGAAAAGTCGTACAAGATCAATGAATCCATTTGGCACACGTGGAAGACTTACTATCTATGGACCTCAATTACATACCTTGCCGGCGCAGCCGCAGCAGGCATTATTGCGCACCCAATTCGTGTCGTAGGTTTCTACGCAATTGTTCTAACAGTGCCGATCATCCTCATTATTTACTTTACCTACCGAATGTATCTGATCAACCTCGAAGCGTCGGGACGGCAGACTGAGTTAGCTCAACGTCACGTCGAGGAACTTTCGCGCTACATCACCGAGCTCAAGCATGCGGAAGAAGAACGAGGGCGGCTGTTGCTACGAGAACAACTCGCGCGTGCTGATGCGGAAGCGGCGAACCGGCTTAAGGATGAATTTCTTGCCACCTTGTCACACGAACTGAGAACTCCACTAACTTCCTTGCTGGGGTGGGCTTGCATGTTACGCGGTCCGGACATCGACAATGGTGTATTGGCCCAGGGGTTAGAAGCAATTGAACGAAATGCAAAGGTGCAAACTCAACTTATCGACGACCTGCTGGATGTCTCGCGAATCATCTCGGGAAAACTGCATCTCGATGTTCGTCCGGTAGATCTATCGTCCGTTATCGAAGCCGCATTAACGGTTATGCGTACGGCCGCCGATGCAAAATCGATTCGGATGACGTATGGCCATGAACCGATCGTGGGAGCAATATCGGGTGATGCTGCGCGTTTACAACAAGTCGTATGGAACTTGCTGTCAAACGCGGTCAAGTTCACACCCGAAGGTGGCAAAATTGTCATACGCCTCGAGCATCTCGGATCGCACGCTAAACTCAGCGTCATTGATTCAGGACGGGGAATAGCTCCAGATTTTTTACCATTGGTATTTGAGCGTTTTCGCCAGGCCGACAGTTCCACTACAAGAGGATACGGTGGTCTCGGTCTCGGATTGGCAATCGTCCGGCATTTAGTAGAGCTTCACGGAGGTACGGTTCACGCAGAAAGCGCTGGTGTAGGATTAGGCTCGACATTCTCTGTCATGTTTCCCCTCATATCTCCTCGCGACACAGCAGATACACTGTTGAAGACTGCACAGGTGTCGACTACATCGCCGGCTCTGAACGGATTAAGAGTACTCGTGGTTGACGACGAGGAAGACGCGCGACAAATCATCAGCAGTCTGATCACGCGAACCGGTGCAGAAGTAAAAGCTTGTGAATCCGCGAGTCAGGCGCTGGCAATGCTCGAGCAGTGGAAACCCGACGTCCTCATGAGCGACATCGCAATGCCGGAAGAGGACGGCTACAGCCTAATTAATAAGGTGCGTTCGTTGCCGGCAGAAAGAGGCGGACACGTTCCGGCAGTCGCATTTACGGCGTATGCGCGCGAAGAAGATCGGACGCGTGCACTTGCGGCGGGTTTTCAAATGCACATCCCCAAGCCCGTTACTGGTGGGCAATTGGTAGCTCTAATCGCCGAGCTCGCTGGACGCACGAGTTAGTGCTCTTCCACAGTAAGTCAGAACTTATTTCGCCGGACAGGCTGCACCGTTACTCACCCATTCTTTGACCTTCGTCATGAACTCGGCATGAGTCATTGAAGAAATGGCTGCGCGGCCCTCACCTGGATCCCAACCCCATTTCACAAGTGGAGTTTCCATGTGCTCGATAATCTCGCGCACATCTCGATTTCCATTCTGACGACGATCCTTGAAGAGCTCGCATAGCTGGCCGCTCGTAAGACCTTCCCAGATCATCGGCGTAACTGCTGTTGGCAGGTGCCAATCTGGCGCTCCCGGGGGCATATCAGCACCGGGAAGATTATGGTCTTGATGACAGGTACTGCACTTTTGCGCAGTGACGCCCTGCCCTAGCGGTCCACGCCGCACGTTCATATCATGTGGATGCCCATCGTCTCCCTGGCGTGGAAAATCACCGGTGGAATGGCAGTTCATGCAACGCGCATGGTGAAGCACAGGAATAATAGTTTCAAACGCTTCGGCAGCGGCGGCATCATTTCGCTGTGCTGGTTGATTTGCCGTAGCCATCGTCTCACGGACACAGTAAATACTAAGGGCAATTAACGACACTGTTATCGAGAATAGAACCGTTTGATGATGCTTCATAGTTGTAATCCCGTGAAAGCCAGATCACACGAAAGAACACTAAATATCTTCCAGCGTCCGTTTGTGTTGCTCACACTTCCAGATGACTAAACAGCTTCACTCATTCTTATTGGCAGCTTTCGTACGCGCTTACCAGTCGCCGCGAAAATCGCATTCGCCACTGCTGGTGCAACACACGGCACACCCGGCTCGCCTATACCACCAGGCTTTTCATCATTTTTCACTATGTGCACTTCTACTTCCGGCGCTTCATTAATCCGCAACATCTTGTAGTCGTGGAAGTTTCGTTGCTGCACACGACCTTTTTCAAATGTCAGCTCGCCATATAGCGCCGCACTCAACCCAAAGATTACAGCTCCCTCTCCCTGAGCTTGAATGATGTTTGGGTTGACATAACGGCCGCAGTCAATGGCACAGACCACACGATGCACTCGAACTTTTCCTTTGTTGTCCACCGAAACTTCGGCGACTTGCGCCGTAAAACTTTCAAAGGACGCGTGCACTGCAATGCCACGTCCCCTTCCAGCCGGTAGTGGTTTTCCCCAGCCTGCCTTTGCTGCTGCAAGTTCCAGCACTCCCAATTCCCTTGGAGACTTCGCGAGCAGCATCCGGCGTAGTTCAAGCGGGTCTTTCCCGCCGAGGGCCGCGAGTTCATCCAGAAAACTCTCCTTAACAAAAGCACTGTGTGAGTGGCCGACCGAGCGGAACCACAACACAGGAACAGGTATCTTCGTCGGGTGATACTCCAATCTGATGTTCGGAATTGCATAGGTTGAGTCGACAATACCTTCAACGGATGTAGGGTCGATGCCATCTTTGACCAACAACCGTTCAAATGGAGTTCCAGCAACGATCGATTGACCAACTATATGATGTTTCCAAGCGACCGGAATCCCTTTCTCATCCAATCCTCCGGAAACAGTGTGGTAATACATCGGACGATAGTAGCCACCATGTATGTCATCTTCCCTGGTCCAAATTACTTTCACTGGAACGCCCGCCGCCTTTGCGGTGTGCACAGCTTCGCTAACAAAGTCGGAAGCCGGGTTTGCGCGCCGCCCAAAACCACCGCCTAATAAAGTCGTATGGATTTGCACTTGCTCAGGCTTTAAACCCGCAGCTTGCGCAGCTGCCATTCGATCAACGGTTTGAAATTGGGTACCGGTCCAGATCTCACAGCTATCCGCACGGAGGTCAACGACACAATTGAGAGGCTCCATCATCGCATGCGCAAGGTAAGGAACTTCATACACGGCATCTATTCTTTTCGCCGCTGCTGCCAGCGCCTTGTCTGCATCGCCCTCTTTGCGCGCGACCAACCCGGTTTGTTTTGCCAGCTGAATGTATTGTTCACGTTGGCCTGCGGTGCTGAACCCAGCCATCGCACCCTCGTCCCAATCGAGTCGAAGTGCATCGCGCCCTCGCTTTGCCGGCCAAAACCCATCTGCGATTACTGCGACACCAGAAGGGACCTGCACTACCTTGCGCACACCTTTGATCTTGTTTGCGTTCGTGGCATCGAAACTTCTTAGGTTTGCGCCAAACACTGGAGCACGTGCGATTACTGCGATGAGCATGCGCGGCACACTCACGTCGATACCAAAAATCCCTTTGCCGTTGGTTTTCTCCGCGGTATCGAGTCGTTTAACCGGTTTGCCAATGAGCTGAAAATTCTTCGGGTCCTTTAAAGCGACCTGCTGTGGAAGTTTAATCTGCGCCGCCTTTTCAGCAAGTTGGCCATATGACAAACGTTTCTTTGAAGCATCGTGGATAACGGCTCCGTTTTCAGTTCGGAGTGTTGTAGGTTCCACGTTCCATTCCTGGGCCGCTGCAGAAATGAGCATGGCACGTGCTGCTGCTCCGGCCTTACGAAATTGTTCGAAGCCTGACCACGTGCTGCTACTCCCTCCAGTCATTTGCATGCCAAACGCGGGATGGTTGTAAACGGGATCGACAGGGGCGGATTCAACTTTTACTTTGGTCCAGTCGGCATCAAGCTCTTCCGCCAGCAACTGGGGAAGCGAAGTGTAAACGCCTTGTCCCATCTCAGAATGATTG
>JBKPCC010000098.1:0-14008 GCA_046727215.1 Acidobacteriota bacterium | reverse complement strand
TTCTCGCCAAATTAGAATGGACCAATCCTACCGGCAGCATGAAAGATCGCATGGCTAAAGCCGCAATCGAAGGTGCGGAGGCCAACGGTTTGTTGAAGCCGGGAGGAACAGCGGTTGAATACACTGCAGGAACGACGGGTGTTTCTCTCGCCCTGGTTTGCGCAGCGAAAGGCTATAGGCTGCACATCGTTTCTTCCGATGCTTTCAGCGAAGAAAAGATGAGGACTATGCGGGCTTTCGGAGCCGAAATCACGCTCGTGCCCAGCGACAACAAGAAGATTACTGAAAGTCTAATCAAAGAACTGATTGCAACGGCGGGACGCATCAGCGCACAACCCGGCCATTGGTGGGTGGATCAACTGAATAATCGTGAAGCCATTACTGGCTACTATCCGCTCGGAGAAGAGATTTGGATACAGACCGAAGGAAATGTCGACGCGTTTGTGCAGGCGGTTGCCACTGCACATTCGATTCACGGCGTGACGAAAGCCCTTAGGGAATACAAACCGGATCTTCACGTCGCTGCTGTGGAGCCCGCGGAGTCAGCAGTTCTATCAGGTGGTCCAAGCGGTTCTCACCGGATTGAGGGGATCGGCATCGGATTTATCCCACCCCTGTGGGAACCCGATGAAGTTGATGAAATTCTAACCGTCAGCACCGACGAGGCGAAGGTTATGGCGCGCCGGCTGGCGCGGGAAGAGGCGTTATTCGCTGGGACGTCTTCGGGCGCAAATGTGGTTGCGGCATTGCGAGTCGCGCAGCGCCTGGGACCGGGGGCAACGGTGGTAACAATCATCGTTGATTCAGGCCTGCGATACTTGACCACGGATCTCTATAACCACTAATTTCCAACCGCGAGCATCATCCAATTCGAGGATCAGTTTTGGGTCTTCCGAAAAGTACGTCCGGCCTGATCCGCCTACCAGCCGAATTTCTTGACTTTTAGTTGTTCTGCAATAGAGTTTGTGCCGACGTAGTCCCGACGGCGATATTGCTAAAGCCGTTGACGGATCCAAGCAGATGACTCTTACTGCCGGCACGAAACTCGGCCGCTACGAGATTCGCTCCCAGCTTGGGGCAGGCGGCATGGGAGAGGTCTATCGGGCGCGCGATACGCAATTGGGCCGTGATGTGGCGATCAAAGTTCTTCCTTCCGCTTACTCTGTCGACCCCGATCGTCTGCAGAGGTTCGAACAAGAGGCCTGTGCGGCGAGTGCGCTCAACCATCCCAACATTCTCGTCGTTCATGATATCGGCGCGCACGATGGCGCCACGTTTGTCGTCTCGGAACTGTTGGAAGGCGAAACTCTACGGAAGCGAATCGGCGGTGCTGCGCTAAACCAGCGCCGCGCGATTGATTATGCATTGCAGATTGCGCACGGTCTGGCAGCCGCTCACGAAAAAGGAATCGTGCATCGCGATCTAAAACCTGACAACATCTTCGTCACCAACGATGGTCGCATGAAGATTCTCGACTTTGGACTCGCGAAGCTAACGCAGCCAGATGGAGATCAAGTCCAAACAGATGTTCCGACACGCCGCGTCAACACAGAACCGGGCATCGTAATGGGAACAGTTGGTTACATGTCACCTGAACAATTGAAAGGGCTGCGCGTCGATCAGCGTTCAGACATTTTTTCTTTTGGCGCAATTCTTTACGAGATGCTTTCCGGTCGACGTGCGTTTCAAGGTGAATCCGCCGCGGAGATGATGAGCGCGGTTTTGAAGGAAGATCCGCCAGAGCTTTCAGAAACAAATCAACGAATCTCTCCGGGACTGGAACGGTTGGTCCATCATTGTCTGGAAAAGAATCCTGAAGAGCGGTTCCATTCCGCGAGCGATCTAGCCTTTGCGCTCCAAGCTCTCTCAGGAACAGCTTCAACCTCTGACAAATCAATCACGGTAGCGATGCCAACACTCCGTTCGCGCACGCGCGAGCGCTTCGTGTGGATTGCAGTTAGCGGCGTGCTACTTATTTCCGCTATTGCTCTAACGCTTTACAGTTTTCGCAGCGTTTCGCAAGAAGCCCGTGTGATGCGTTTTTTGATCACACCGACCGAGCAGGCCTCCTTTTTAAGTTCCGTAATCTCGCCAGATGGCCGCCGCCTTGCCATTAGTGTTAGAGACTCTTCAGGAAAATCTCTCCTTTGGGTTCGCTCGTTGGACTCGCTAACTATGCAGCCTTTACCGGGAACAGATAGCGCCACATATGCATTCTGGTCGCCCGACAGCCGGTCCATAGCATTTTTTTCGGGCGGTAAACTCCGGAGAGTTGATGTCGCGGGTGGCCCGCCGCAAATATTGTGCGATGCGGGAGGAGGTGCTGGCGGCGCTTGGAATCGAGAGGGGACAATCATCTTTGCTCCGGATAACGGGACCGCGCTGTATCGTGTGCCACCATCGGGCGGAGCCCCGACACCAATCACGACGCTGGATGAATCACAGCTGGAAGTCGCCCATAAATACCCGCAGTTTCTGCCAGATGGTAAACACTTTCTATACCTGGCGCAGAACGCCCAGACGGAAAACACCTCGGTTAATGTTGGTCAGCTCGACTCGAAAGAGATCAAACGCATTGTCAACACCCGAGCGAAGGCAGCCTACGCAGCACCCGGTTATATGTTGTTTCTGCGCGACCGAACATTGATGGCCCAGCCTTTCGATGCGAATAAACTGCTACTGACCGGCGAGCCATTTCCCCTGGCCGAACAGGTCGGATTTAATGCCATCTTAGGACTCTCCAGCTTTTCCGTTTCCGATAACGGAGTGCTCGCATATATGACTGGCATTTTCGGGGGCGGCCAGCCGGCCTTTTCCGACCGACAAGGAAAGTTTTTAGGTTCGGTAGCTACTCCGGGTGAATCCTTTAACATCTTTTTCTCACCTGATGAAAAGCGAGTCGCTGCCGCCATTCCTAATCCACAAAGCGGCGCCCGCGATATCTGGATACTGGACACTGTGCGTGGCGCTCCGACGCGCTTTACCTTCGACGCCGCCGACGATTTCCTTCCCATTTGGTCGCCGGACGGCAGCCGAATCGCATTCGTTTCGGACCGGGACGGCGCCGGAAACTTTTTCCAGAAGTCTGCGAGCGGTGCCGGTAACGAGGAACTGCTGCTCAAAACAAACGAACGGAAATGGCTTAGCGACTGGTCAAGGGATGGCCGCTTCATCATCTATACGAGCCTTAGTCCGAAGACGAGGACTGACTTGTGGGTATTGCCAATGACGGGAGAGCAAAAACCTGTTCCATTCCTGCAGTCGCCCTCCAATGAGGACCACGCCAGGTTCTCTCCCGATAGTCGCTTCGTCGCCTACGTCTCAGACGAGTCTGGAAAGTTTGAGGTGTATATACAGACATTTCCGGCATCAGGCGGCAAGTGGCTGATCTCCACGAACGGCGGTGCACAGCCCCGCTGGCGCCGCGACGGAAAGGAAATTTTCTATATCGCCCCGGACAGAAAATTGATGGCAGTCGACGTGAAGTCAGAAGGTTCCACCTTCGAGGCTGGCGTTCCGAAGGCTCTGTTTCAGACGCATGTTATCAGTTACCCGCAGCCCAGGAATTTCTATGAAGTTTCCGGTGACGGCCAACGCTTTGTCATTATCACACCTCCCGAAGAAACCAACTCGGCACCTATTACCATCGTGACGAATTGGAACGCGGACGTGAAGCGATGACGATTTCAGCGGGAACAAGATTTGGTCGTTACGAAATCCGCTCAAAGATCGGCGAAGGCGGCATGGGTGAGGTGTACCTTGCCGAGGATACCCTGCTTCGTCGGAAGGTCGCGATTAAATTCCTGTCCTCTGACGTGGCGCAAAATCGCGAGCGCTTAGGTCGGTTTGAACAGGAAGCCTTCGCTGCGTCGGCTTTGAATCATCCGAACATTCTGACTGTTTTCGAAATCG
Organism: Acidobacteriota bacterium; assembly: GCA_046727215.1. GTDB lineage: Bacteria > Acidobacteriota > Blastocatellia > Pyrinomonadales > Pyrinomonadaceae > PSRF01. Next base: position 10,096 of record JBKPCC010000098.1, on the reverse strand, counting down.
GTGAAGCTGATTCGGTGCACTTCATCGCCACTGAATACGTTGACGGCGAGACCTTGCGTCAGCGCATGAAGAATTCGCGAATTGGTGTACGCGAAGCCCTCGATATCGGAGGTCAGGTGGCCTCGGCGCTCGCTGCGGCGCATAAGGCCGGAGTAATCCATCGCGATATTAAGCCCGAGAACCTGATGCTGCGACACGATGATTCGATCGTGAAGGTTCTCGACTTTGGTCTCGCAAAAGCGAGCGAGAAATCGTCGGGACAGCTCACCGGCAACGACCTCGAAGCGGCGACTAGAGCAATCGTCAACACGAGTCCGGGTGTTGTAATGGGCACGGCTGGCTACATGTCACCCGAACAAGCTCGTGGGCTGACCGTTGACGAGCGCACAGACATCTGGAGTCTGGGCGTCGTGCTGTATGAAATGGTTGCCGGTCGCGTGCCTTTTGAAGGGCAAACTCGGAGCGACGTCATTTCGATGATTCTGCACAAAGATCCGATTGCCCTGACTCGTCTGTCAGACGAAGCGACAGAAAGAATTGATGAGATTGTGGCGAAGGCATTGGCCAAGAATCGCGAGGACCGGTATCAAGTAGCGAAAGACTTGTTGATTGATCTACGCCGTCTAAAACAGCATCTGGATTTCGAAAGCGAAGTTGAACGCACGTTAGCGCCGGAATTAAGAAGTACCATCGAGACTTCGCGGTCTTCAAGTAGCGCGACCGCTGCAACTCAAACGGCCGCGGCCAATGTGTCACCTACAGTCTCGAGTGCCGAATACATCGTCACAGAGATCAAGCATCACAAGAAAGCGCTGGCGATCACTTCGGCTGTCCTCGTTTTATTCCTTGCCGTGGCAGGTTACTTCTTCAATAAGCGCCGTTCAGCGGCCCTGACGGACAAAGACACAATTTTGCTGGCTGATTTTGTTAACACAACCGGCGATGCCGTGTTTGACGGCACACTGCGCCAGGCGCTGGCGGTGCAGCTGGGACAATCTCCGTTTCTAAACATTTTTCCGGACCAGGGCGTGCGTGAGACGCTGCGCTATATGGGCCGTTCGCCCGATGAGCGCGTGACCCGCGACGTAGGTAGGGAGATCTGCGAACGGCAGGGGATCAAGGCCATGCTCCTCGGCTCAATATCCAACCTTGGCAGCCATTACGTACTGATGCTGGAGGCCCTGAATCCTCGCACGGGCGAAGCGATTGCTCGCGACCAAGCCGAGGCCGACAGCAAAGAGCAGGTGCTTAAGTCGCTCGGCCAGGTTGCGTCAAAGCTCCGGGAAAAACTAGGCGAATCGCTGGGGTCAATTCAGAAATTCGATGCGCCCGTTGAACAAGCCACGACTTCCTCGCTGGAGGCCCTCAAAGCTTACTCTCTGGGATTGGAAAAACATCTCGCCGGCCGGTACGTGGAAGCCATTCCATTCTATAGACGAGCAACTGAACTCGATCCAAATTTTGCGATTGCGCACGCGCGACTGGCAGCGGTTTATTTCAATACCAGACAGTTGGATCTGGCTGGTCAAGCGGCTCAGAAGGCATTTTCGTTGCGCGATCGCGCGAGTGAGCGCGAAAAGTTCTACATCTCCGATAATTACTACGCCGTCGTCACACAGGAACTGGAGAAGGATATTGAGACGCTCGAGATGTGGAAGCAGACGTATCCGCGCGATTACGTGCCTTACAACAATCTGGCACTCCGATGGGTACTTTCCGGTCAATTTGAACAGACCATCACCAACGCATCCGAATCGATTCGCTTGAATCCGAATTCAGCGCCGGCCTATTCCAATCTCTCAGGTGCCTTTGTTCGTCTCAATCGTTACGATGAGGCCAAAGAAATAATTCAGCAGGCGTTTGCGCGAAAGCTCGATTCGACAAATTTTCATGCCACACTTTACGACGTCGCTTTCATAAAGGGCGACACGGCCGCCATGAAACAGCAGACGGACTGGGCTGTTGGCAAGCCCGACGAGTATTTTGGCTGGGATTGGCAGACCAAGACTGCCGAGTTCAGCGGTCAGTTAAAAAAGTCGGGGGAACTTTCCGCCCGAACGATCGAACTGGCCCAGACAGGCCAATCCCTGGAGATTGCCGCGCGGCTCCAGGCAGAACATGCGGCGACCCTGGCACTCTTCGAAGATTGCGAACATGCAAAGGAAGATGTCGCAAAGGCGCTGGCAATCTCGCGAGCTCGATCGGTTATGCTCGCTGGCGGTCGGGCGCTGGCGCTCTGTGGCGAGCTTGGTTCACTGCAACCTCTCATCGACGAATTAACGAAAAAGTGGCCGAACGATACCTTGCTCAATAATCTTTCGCTTCCCATAATTCGGGCCCAATCCGAACTTCGTCGCAGCAATCTCATACAGGCGATACAGTTGCTGGAAGTGACGCGCCGTTACGAAGCGGTAGGATTTTTCGCTCCTCATTACCTCCGCGGCCAGATCTATCTCGCACAGAGCAAGGGCAAGGAAGCAGCTTCTGAGTTTCAGACCATTCTGGATCACAGAGGGTGGGCTCCTTCGTCTCCACTTTATCCTTTAGCACATCTCGGGTTGGCGCGATCGGCGGTTTTGCAAGGCGACACCGCCAAAGCGCGCAAGTCGTATCAGGATTTCTTTGCACTCTGGAAAGACGCTGACGCTGACATTCCCATTCTAATTAAAGCGAAGCGGGAATATGAGCAATTGAAATAGTAATTTATTTACGATTGCGTTTGTTCAGAAATAATGACTCTTGAACAGGGAACAAAACTCGGCCGCTACGAAATTCGCTCGCAGCTTGGCGCAGGTGGGATGGGCGAGGTTTATCGCGCTCGTGATACGCAACTCGGACGAGATGTCGCTGTCAAAGTCCTTCCGTCTACATTTTCCGTTGACACGGATCGGCTGCACCGTTTTGAACAAGAAGCGTGTGCAGCTGGTGCGCTGAATCATCCGAACATCCTTTCGATCTACGATGTTGGAAAGCACGACGGCTCACCCTATGTCGTCTCAGAACTGCTGGAAGGCGAGACCCTTCGCACGCGAATAGCTGGTGTTCCCCTGGCCCAACGACGCGCGATTGATTATGCGCTACAGATTGCGAATGGCCTCGCAGCAGCGCACGCGAAGGGAATTATCCATCGTGATCTGAAACCCGACAATATCTTCATCACCCACGATGGACGAGTGAAGATTCTCGACTTCGGGCTCGCGAAGCTGACTCAACTGGATGGGAACCAATCGCAAACGGATGTTCCTACGCGTCGTGTCGATACTGATCCCGGTGTGGTGATGGGAACAGTGGGCTACATGTCGCCCGAACAATTAAAAGGGCGAGCAGTTGATCACCGTTCCGATATCTTTTCGTTCGGCGCGATACTTTACGAGATGCTTTGCGGACGCCGCGCCTTTCGTGGTGAATCGGCAGCGGAAACAATGAGTGCGATCTTGAAAGAAGATCCGCCTGAGTTGTCAGGCACTAACAAGAATGTCTCGGCAGCGTTGGAACGTTTGGTGAATCACTGCCTGGAAAAGAATCCTGAAGCGAGATTTCATTCGGCTCGCGATCTGGCATTCGCACTCGAAGCCGTCTCAGGCTCTTCGGCCGTTTCCAGCCAAACGATGACGGCGATAACTGCGTGGCCCGCGCGAGCGAGGATCATCAAACATCTGCCATGGATTGTTGCAGGCGTTCTGCTACTCGCGCTGCTCGCCGCTCTTTCTTTTGCTATCGCTTATTTTCGCAGCACGCCGGCGCGTCCGAACATCGTCCGCGCGACGATCGCTTCGCCGGAGAACGCGCACTTACTGTACTTCAATGACATGGCCGTCTCGCGCGACGGGCAGCGGCTCGCCTTCGTGGCCATCGGTGCGAACGGCGCGACCTCTCTCTGGCTCCGCCCGCTCGCCGCCGCATCAGCGCAGCCGCTGGCCGGCACTGAAGGGGCGTCCTTGCCTTTCTGGTCGCCAGACAGCCGCTTCATAGGATTTTTCGCGAACGGCAAGCTCAAGAAGATTGACTCCGCGGGTGGGCCCGCGCAGGCTCTGTGCGACGCGGCGAGTCCCCGCGGCGGGACGTGGAACAGCGACGACGTGATCGTCTTCGTGCCCGACTTTTATAGCGGGCTCTACCGAGTCTCCGCGGCCGGCGGCGAGCGCGTGCCCCTACCCGTCGACAAGGCGCGCAAAGAGCAGGCGCACGCCTTCCCCTACTTCCTGCCCGACGGCCGCCACTTCATTTATCGGGCCGGAGTTACGATTGCTTATGCGCGGGATGAGGGCAACGGCATTTACGTCGGCTCGCTCGATTCGAGCGAGCACAAGTTGATTCTGAAGGACGACACTTACGCGGTTTACGCGTCGGGTCATCTCCTCTTCTGGCGCGACGGGTCGCTGATGGCGCAGCCCTTCGACGCGCAGAGCATGCAACTGTCGGGCGCCCCAGTGCCGGTCGCCGAACAGGTGCAGATGAATCTTGGACAGCTGAGGGCATCATTCTCCGTCTCAGGAAACGGAGTTCTCGTGTTCCAGGGCGGCTCCGCGGCAGGTACCGTGACCCAGCTCTTCTGGTTCGACCGCGACGGCAAGCGGGAGGCCAAGTCAGGCGAGCCGGTTTTCGGCGCGAACCCGCGTCTTTCACCTGACGGGCAGCGCATAGCGGCCATGCTCTTCGATTTCCAGGTCGGAAGCACTGACCTCTGGCTCCACGACTCTGCGCTCACAAGGAAGACGCGCTTCACCTTCGATCCGGCCTTCGATAGCAGTCCGGTCTGGTCGCCCGACGGCAGCCGCATTATCTTCGGCTCAGACCGAAAGACTCGCCTGACGTATGACATCTACCAGAAGGATGCGAGCGGCGCGCGCAATGATGAATTGCTCTACGAGTCCAACGAGTATAAGCGCCCCTCCTCGTGCTCAGCGGATGGTCGCTTCCTCGCCTTTGCGACGCTCGTGCGGCCGAGCCGCAAAGGCGATATCTGGATCTTGCCGCTCACGGGCGACCGCAAGCCCTTCCCGTTCATACAGACAGCGCAGTTCGACGAGGCTCGCGCCCAGTTCTCGCCCGACGGGCGCTTTATCGCCTACGACTCGGACGAGTCGGGGAGCAGGCAGGTCTATGTCACGGCGTTCCCTGAGCCGGGCGGCAAGCAGCAAGTCTCGGCGAACGGCGGCGAGGACCCCGTCTGGCGCAGGGACGGCAGAGAGCTTTTCTTCCTCTCCGAGGGCAAACTGATGGTGGCGGACGTGAAGACAAACGGCTCAGGCCTGGAGATCGGCAACGCGCAACTTTTGTTCGACGCGCATTCCGGCTTCGGGGGCTTCGCTCACTACGACGTGACGCCCGACGGCAAACGCTTCATCGTCGCCACACTCGGCGAAGCAGGCTCCGCGCCCATGAACATCGTCGTCAACTGGACGGCAGACTTGAAGCAATGATGATTGCCGCAGGCACAAAACTCGGCCGCTATGAAATTCGCTCGCAGCTCGGTGCCGGAGGCATGGGTGAAGTTTATCGTGCACTGAACTACATGTCTCCTGAGCAGTTGAAAGGCCGTGCGGTTGATCGGCGTTCAGATATTTTCTCGTTTGGCGCAATTCTCTACGAGATGCTTTCGGGTCGACGCACTTTTCGCGGTGAATCAGCTGCGGAAACAATGGCGCGATCTTGAAAAGAAGATCCGCCTGAGTTGTCAAATACGAACAAGAATGTCTCCCAAGCGTTGGAACGGTTGGTGAATCACTGTCTGGAAAAGAACCTGGAGGGTTCGAGCAAGAGCTTGCCCTGCCCTGCGTTCAATCATCCAAGCATCACCGACATCTACGAAATCGGCGAAGCCGATGGCCTCAACCTCCTTGCGGTAAAAGAGTCAGGGGCATAGACTAATGGCCCCCTATCAACATCACACCGAAGTGGGGAGGAAATCATGAGAATAGTGTTGTGTTTGCTGCTTCTATCGGCGCCCCTTGCTGCGCAGGTCGCACCCGATGCCACCATACTTTCCGGCGGACCAATTACTGTCTCGGAGTACAAACTGCCAGCGGCAATTGATCCGGTTGTTTCCACCACGCTGGCCACAGAACTTTGGGCGCGAGTCTATCGGCCCACAAGCCTTGGTAGTTCGCCTCACGCACTTCTCGTGTTCCTGCATGGCAACCATGCCACCTGTGGTCGTCTGGCCGGACCAGCCGAACATTTTGATATCAATGTTCAATATACGTTTACCGGCACCTGTCCCGATGGTTTTATCCCGGTGCCGAGTCACGCCGGATATGGTTACTTTGCAGAGCGTCTGGCCAGTCTCGGCTATATAGTTGTATCGATAAATGCGAACCGGGGCGTGAACGCAGCGCCCGGCGTTCTTGGTGATCGGGGACTGAATCTTCGCCGGGGCCGATTGGTGCTGCGGCACCTTCAGCAACTAAGCAGGTGGAATTCCGGCGCAGACACTCCGCCCGCCGAACTCACTGATCTTGTGGGAAAGATCGATTTCAGTCACGTCGGTTTGCTCGGACACTCGCGTGGCGGTGAAGGCATGCGCGCCGCTTATAATCTCTATCAAAGCGATCCAGGCGGCACTAACTGGCAAAGCCTAATTGGGCCAGTGACGTTTGAGGGCATCTTTGAGATTGGACCTGTCGACGGACAAACATCATTGACCCTGAATGCGCTTGGCACCGCATGGAACGTACTTCTACCGATGTGCGACGGAGACGTATTCAACCTGCAGGGTGTGCGGCCATTCGATCGAATGCTGAGGACAACCTCGGAATCTCCGGCACGCCAGAAGTCCACTTTCGCTGTGTGGGGCGCGAATCACAATTTTTACAATACCGAATGGCAAGTAAGCGATTCGGCTGGTTGTTTCGCCAACCAGCGATTGTTCGATCACCTAAACGGATCAGCCGACGAGCGCACTACTGCTATCGCCAGCGCCGTTGCGTTTTTCGTTGCTAACGTGGGCGGAAATAAACTTCCCGACTACAACCGCAACTTTAACCCGCAGTTCGAGCTGCCGGCTTCAGTCACCAACATCACACGAGTCGACCGCGGCTACACGGATTCACCTGACTCGTCACTGACTGCAATCTTCGACGATTTCACCGGTCCAACAGGCTTCAATAGCCATGGACCGGCTAACAGCTCCAGCAACGTATCCGTGCTTCACAGCCATGTGGCAGACCATGATCCGCTACGACAGTTTGCCGCCTTGGTTTCATGGAACGGACCAGGAGCAAACACGTTCTTCCAGAGCAACTGGACGAACGCGGGTAACGGCGTCAATGCCAGTTCTTTTGGCACGCTTGATTTTCGTGTCTCACGTCAATGCGCTGATCCGACCGATTTGCTTTGCAACAAGCAATCGAACTGGTTCAACTTCGAAACAAACTTCTCGATTCGTTTAGTGGGCGCGAACGGAACTCTTTCCAGTCCGGTACAACTCCATGATTATGTCTCACTGACCGGCCCAGTGGGCAGTCTGGTGATTGGATTCGGAACGGCGGGCCATCCCATCCTGCAAACAGCTCGCATTCCTCTCGGGGCCTTTGGTAATGCCGGAATCGTCGGCAACCTGCGCGGCGTGCGTTTTACCTTTGACGATACACGGCGCGACGAAATCTATATCGCGAACATTCAACTGTCCAAACTTAACGGGCTGCTTGCGCCATTACCCGCAGTTTCAACGCTGCCCACCGCTGATACATCTATCGCCACTACGAACGTTAATGGGAATGATGTTAACCATATTAGGTCGATGCGCTCGGTCCAGTCAGCGACGCTGGGTGATACGGTTGAAATCGAGTTGACCAGCAATCGGGAGTTTCTGCCGCAGGGCGAGATGCTCGTGCTCCGTATTGGGTCACAGGAGTTCAATCTGAGCCGCTATCCAAACACGGGTGAGACCAGTACAGTGGTCTTTACGCTTACTGCCCAAGAGTTCGCCAGCATTTCGCAAGGTGACCCCGTGGGTGTTCAGTACGGTAGTGGACCTAATTATAATGGTTGGAACTTTGGCAGGGTCGATAAAACCATGCTTGGTCGCTAATCGAGAAAAGCGGCTCAGCGAGACCCCCACGCGCAAAGATCTGCCTTTTAGACCTATCTACGGCCTACCAACCGAATCGCTCGGCAAAGGTGGTGTACTCGCTGGTGCTTGACGATGTTTCGTCGCTTGTTCGAACGCGTATGCCAAGGCAATTAATGTCGGCTCGCTGAACGCGCGGCCCGTGAACGTCACGCCAAAAGGTGCGGGATTAACCACGGGACCACTTGGTGGCATAAACCCGCCGGGAACCACGATACTTGGAAAACCCGCTTTAGCTGGCGCGGCCGCACCACGATTCTGCGGAAAGAGAATGGCATCGAAGTCGTCATCAGTTCCTTGAATGCCGTCCGGTCCATTGAACACGGCATCAAGCCCAGTTCTTGTAAGTGACAAATCCATCGCCCGATCCGCCAGAAACCGCTGTGTGTCAGCGCTACCTGGGTTCGTGTCGAGCTGGTTAGCGGCGAGGAAGATTGCCTGTCCATACTTAAGCGCGACAGCCGGATGCGCGTTGTTGAACGCGATGATGTCACCCAACGTATGAACCGGCGCGTTCGGTCGACTCGTCAGATAGATATTGAGGTCGTGCTTTTGACCATACATCAGCACTGTCGAACAATTTGTTGGTGCCGGAAAGCTCACACAGATTCCGAATGCCGAGATGGCGGCCTGGTTCGGAATCTCGTAAGGATCAGCAACAAACGCTCCCTCTTCACGGAGAGCTGCGATCGCGTCTAGCATGAGTTGCTGCTGTGCAGCCGTGAAACCATTCCAGTAAGGCACATGAGGAACGGCGATGCGTGCGCCGCGAAGGGCGTGTTTGTCTAGGAACCTCGTATAGTCGGAGTGACAATTGCCGGGAATTAAACATGCAGCCGTCGCTGGATCATTCGGATCATGTCCCGCAATCTCGCCAAGTAGGATCGCAGCGTCCCTAACGGTCCGTGCAAGTGGACCCGCAGTATCTTGATCGGCAGTGATAGGCAGGATTCCTCTGCGACTCACCAATCCCAGTGTCGGTTTAATGCCGACTATTCCGTTTGCCGAGCCCGGACTCAGGATGGAGCCGGACGTCTCCGTGCCAATCGCGACCGCAATAAGATTTGCTGACACCGCGATCCCAGGCCCGGAGCTTGAGCCACCCGGAGTTAGAACGGGGCGCCCATCACCGCCTGGAAGTGGTCGTGGGTCGTAGGGATTGAAGCCATACCCGCCGAGTGAACTATATCCAGCCGGCATGCCGATAGCGATGAAGTTCGCGAACTCCGTAAGCGTCCCTTTGCCGAGAATGATCGCACCGGCTTCATGCAACTTCTCAGTAATAAATGCGTCCGTAGGTGGAATGGAGCCTTCGAGAGCAACGGAACCAGCGGTGGTGGGCATGTCCTTCGTATTTATGTTGTCCTTGAGCAACACCGGAATTCCGAATAATGGTCCGTGAGCAAGGCCGCGATGTCGATCACGATCACGATCGCGCGCTTCTTGGAGAGCATTCGGGTTGATATGAATAAATGAGTTGAGCATCGGCCCCGCATGATCGTATGCACCGATGCGATTGAGATACATCTGAACCAGTTGTTCAGAGGTGATGAGGTGTGACCTCAAAGCCAACTGCAACTCCGGAACAGAGGCTTCCACGAGTTGTAACCTGCTTCCTGTGCCAAACGGCTGTTGGGCGGGGATCGGCTGCGTGAAAACAGCGATTGTGACGATCAAAATTATCAAGATTCTTTTCATGCCTAACCTCCCTGAAAGATAGTTTGACGCCCAGACGAGACGTCGGCAGCATAACTTAATGGCCTTCGGGCCAAGTTTCGAAAAACACGTGCCCAAACCGCTTAAGTCACGGATTGAAATGACGATTGGTTGTGTCTGGTGGTCGGAGGTTATGCCTGATCCGATGCGCTGTCAATAATTATATGCTTCCGAATTGTATGCCTCCGAAATCCTAGCCTGCCTCCCACAACTCCGCTAGAATGCGCCTGAATTCTGTTCGCCCCCATATCTGTATCTAAGTCCCGCATGAGCTCCCCATTTCAGCCAGGAACGAAACTCGGTCGTTAC
>JBKPCC010000097.1:0-6335 GCA_046727215.1 Acidobacteriota bacterium | reverse complement strand
TCAGTACGACCAGATCCCGCCAGACGAGATGAATAGCATCCTCACCGAATTTCCTCGCCTCGACATGAAGCGGTGCTTCACGGATTCGGTGTGCGGCATCGTCAAGGCTAAGCCGGAGACCACCTACGACAATTTCGCGCGCGACTTCGGCGAGCGTTTCGTGCCGGGCTACAAGCCGCAGTCTTCCGTGGACTTCCTGATGAACGCACCGTTCCAGGAGTAGGTGGGGTCCGACTTGGATCACCAGTTGAGGAGGCATGAAGAGTCCAAGAAGAGGATACCTTCAACCATCTTCAGGCTGAAAATACCGGTCAGCCGTTTCCAACAAGGAGGCGACAGGACCAGCGAACAGATGTCATTGTTGATAATGACCGCTCCATGTTGGCTGGCTGAATCATGTCGCTCTCCTTACCTACTCTTATGAAACGATATGAGCCAGTATTTACGCGCCTAGCAGTCGTCAAGGTCTTGTTTAGGCTGATTACGTATCAACACGTGCCGCCACCATCTTAGCCCCATCTGTCGTCTCGTCGAAAGCCGTTCGACCTCTCAATTACGCTCCGGCACTTGGCATACTGAATAGCAAGCCTTCGTTTCACTGGATCGCTCATTGTGCTCCTGCTGTATAAGATCGGCTGGCGACCGCGCCCAAGTTGGTCTCTCAGGTTGCGAAGGCTCGTGCACTAAACTCCGACACCTTGGTTATCAAGACTTCAAGAGACCGGCAGCCTGTTGTATTGTAGCCGCGCAAAAATGGACTCACGCGAATTAAAGGAACTGCTCAAAGGCACGTCTGCGTTCTCGGTTCTTTCCGACGATGAACTAGAGAAGTTCGGAAAGCATTTCGAGCTGGTGCACTACACCCTGGGGCAGACTGTTGTGCGGGCAGGCGACGAGTCAGATTCATTCTACGTGGTGTATTCCGGCCGCGCCCGGGTCATCGGCTCCAGTACCTCCGGCGAAGAGGTCACTGTCGGGACGTTGACGCGTGGCGGGTCCTTTGGCGAACAGGGACTGCTGACCGGTTCGCCGCGCAACTTCACCGTGCGCGCAGCCAGCGATCTTGTCCTGCTTAAACTTGCGACGGAAGATTTTCAGCAGTTGCTCGGACAGCACCCAGATCTGCGCGAGTACTTCGACAAGTACATATCCGATATTTCGATACGCAACTTCCTTAAACTCTGCACAGTTTTCGCGCCTCTGTCGCCGCAGGAAATCCGGGATTTGTTGGGCGTGATGGACGTAAGAAATTATTCGGTGAACCAGACGATCATTCGTGAAGGCGAAGCAGGCGACTCGTTCTATCTTTTGCGCAGCGGCAGTGCGCGAGTCATTAAAGAAAGCAACGGCCACAAGGTTTTGAATATTCTGAAGGCCGGTGACTCGTTCGGCGAGTTGGCGTTACTCACCAACCAGCCGAGAGCAGCTTCCGTAATTACCGACGAGCCATCGTCCGTTTTTTGTCTGAAGAAAAGCGAGTTCGACCGGATCGTTGCGGTTTCACCAAAGTTCAAAGACGCAATCGTCTCGGTGGCCTCGGGTTATAGCAGCACGGCCTTGCGCGAAGCTGATGTGTCCGAGGAAGTCACGGCCGATACAGAAGAACTGGCTGAGGCGCCACAGCTTGAAGAACTGGTCTACACTCCTCGCCGAGCGCGGCGTTATCCGGCGCTATTGCAACTAAGCGAAACCGATTGCGCTCCCGCCTGTCTTTCAATGATTCTGCGTTTCTACGGCAAACACGTCAGCATCAACAAGCTGCGGGAACTCACGAACGTTAGCCGCGAAGGGGCTTCACTTTACAACATAGCCGAAGCGGCGGAAGGCGTGGGCTTTCACACGCGCGGCATTCGCACTTCATTCGATGATCTCGAGAAAGTCGAATTGCCGGCGATCGCGCATTGGGAAGGCTTCCACTACACCGTGCTGTATGAGGTCAAACCTGACCGCGTCGTCCTTGCCGATCCGGGCATCGGCCTCCGAAAGCTGTCCCGTGAGGAGTTTGAACGAGGTTGGAGCGGTTACCTGCTACTGCTGACCCCAACGCCCAAGATTGAGAAAGTCGAGGAATCGAAGACTTCGATTAAGCGCTTCCTGCCGCTGCTCAAGCCTTACCACGGCTTGCTGTTCGAAATCTTCCTCGCTTCCCTGCTGCTGCAATTATTTGGCCTGGCCACGCCGATATTCACGCAGGTAGTTGTTGACAAGGTGCTGGTGCACAAGAGCACGTCAATGCTCAACATCCTGCTGATCGGAATGTTGCTGATCGCGATCTTTCAGGCAGTCACTTCCGCGCTCAGATATTACCTGCTGGTGCATACGACTCGGCGTATAGACATGCAGATGGTGGTCAATTTCTACCGGCACATACTGAGTCTGCCGATGCGTTTTTTCGAAGAGCGGAAAGTTGGAGATATTCTCAAGCGCTTTAACGAGAATGCGCGCATTCGCGATTTCCTCGCGGGACGGACGCTTAGTGTTACGCTGGATTGCCTAATGGTTTTTGTCTATCTGGGGTTGATGTTTTATTACAACATCAAGTTGACGATCCTGGCTCTTGTTTTCATTCCCGGTTACGTCATTCTCACGGTGATAGTTACTCCGATTTTTAAGCGGCAGTTTCGCGAAGCTTTCGAAAAAAGCGCCGAGGCAGATTCACAGATGGTCGAATCAGTTACGGGCGTGGGTACTGTGAAAGCAACTGCGGTTGAAAGAAGCATTCGCTGGAAGCTGGAGGGATTGATTGTCAAATCTCTGAACGTGCAATTTCGCAGCGCACTTGCCGGAATGGGCACGATCTCTGTCGCCAACCTGCTGCAAACGTTGAACGTGATTTTCCTGTTCTGGTATGGCGCTCACCTGGTAATCAACGGAGAGCTTTCGATTGGCCAACTGGTGGCTTTCAACCTGCTGGTTGGCAATGTGACGCGTCCCATTTTGAACGTTGTCGATCTGTGGCGCGAATTCCAGGAAATCAACATCGCCTTCGAGCGCCTCAATGACGTTTTCGATGCTAAACCGGAAGAGGACGTAGACGGCCACGCGCTGATCAAGATGCCGCGCATTCGCGGACATATAAAGTTCGAGAGCGTTACGTTTCGCTACCCTACGCGCGCCGATAAGAATGCATTGCAGAATATCAGTCTGGAAATTCTGCCCGGGCAGACGATCGCGCTGGTGGGACGCAGCGGTTCAGGCAAGACGACATTCGCAAACATGCTTTTACGGCTTCATCAGCCAAATGAAGGACGCATTTTCATTGACGGGCACGACCTGCGCCAGGTCTCAATCAATAGTTTGCGCTTGCAGGTCGGCGTCGTGCCTCAGGACGTTTTTCTTTTTAGCGGCACCATCCGCGAAAACATCGCGTTAGGCGATCCGGATGCGGCGCTCGAGCGGGTCGTCGGCGCGGCGATGTTGGCGGGCGCTCACGAATTCATCAGCGAGTTACCACTGGGTTACGCCACTAAGATTGGTGAGCGCGGTCAGAGCCTCTCGGGCGGACAGAAGCAGCGCATCGCGATTGCGCGCGCTCTCTTCAAGCAGCCGCGCATTCTGATTCTTGACGAGGCCACCAGTGCTCTCGACAGTGAAAGCGAACGTGCGATTCAGCAGAACCTGGACCAGATTCTGAAAGACCGCACAACCTTGATTATTGCGCACCGCCTTTCGACCGTTCGCAACGCCGATCGCATTATTGTGATGGATCGAGGGGCCATTGTGGAACAAGGCAATCACTATAGTTTGATGCGCGATAAGGGAATGTACTATTACCTCAACAGCCAACAGCTGGAAACGTGAGATGTAGCGCAAGCTGTTAGCTTGCAGCGCAAACTAACAGTTTGCGTTACAAAACAAACGCAGATTGAGCCAGTAACCAAATGAGACAGTTGCCAGTGATCCAATCGAGTCCTCTCCCATCACTCTACGCAGCATGGATGGATGAAATGCTCGCAGGTCCAATCCCCCGCGAGACGGACGCAACTTGTGATGATTGCGCTATGACCGCGACCAATGGCATCGGAGAAAACGAGCGAATCTTCTTTAACCCGGAAACAAAATGTTGCACGTACATTCCCGCGCTTCCGAACTATCTAGTCGGACGCATTCTGGCAGATGACGATCCGAACACTGCAGCTGGTCGAGCGACTGTACAAGAGCGTTTAGACGCCGGAATAGCTGTGACTCCGCTCGGCCTGGGGCAGCCACCAGGGTTCCAAGTGCTATATGGTCAGAGTTCCGAGTCGTTATTTGGCCGAAGCGCCACACTTCGCTGCCCGCATTATCTAACGGCCGATGGAGGACGCTGCGGCATTTGGCAGCACCGCGCTTCCATTTGCGCAACCTGGTATTGCAAGTTTGTGCGCGGAGCGCTGGGCAGCCGGTTCTGGCAGACATTGAATCAACTGCTTTCGGCAGTTGAGCTATGTTTGTCTCGCTGGTGCGTGCTCAAGCTCGAAATCGGATCTGAAGCACTCAGTCACATTATTCCAAATCCTCTCAGGCGGACGCAGCAGATCGATCCCCTGGCTTTGGATGGCACTCGGGACGAGTTTTCGCAACGAAAACTTTGGGGCCGGTGGGCCGGAGGCGAAGGCGACTTCTATCGTGAGTGTGCCAAACTCGTCGCTCATCTTAGTTGGGAAGATGTCTTAACAATCAGCGGACCAGACGTGAAAATTCTGGCTGGCGTAGTGCGAGAGGCTTACGCCAAGCTGATGTCGAAACAGATTCCTGAACGTCTTCGAGTTGGTCCGCTTCAGATTATCGGCATGAATGATGAACGAAGCTGGATCGTCGCCCATAGTCCGCTGGATCCGCTCGACCTACCGAGTCAGCTGTTAGAACTATTACGGTACTTTGACGGTAGGCCGACAAAGGATGTGTTGAAGAGAATCGCTGCTGAGCGTGGAATCGAATTACACGCGTCGTTGATTCGCCAGCTGACTGACTTTGAAGTGTTGGTTCCGACAAATGAAACTTGACTGCGCTCGTGAGCACTAACATCAATGCATGCGCCCGGCTCCGTAGTATAGTGCGAACTCTTTTCCTCGGATTAACGTAATCTGCTGGGAATAACTGAAACTCAATCCTAAAAGGAGCAAGTAATGCCAAAGAGCACAAAAAAGTCTGCTTCCCGCAAACGCACCAGCGTTAAGCAACTGCCCAAAACCAAACAACACTTGACCGGCAAGAGTATGAAGAAGGTCAAGGGCGGCATTATTGCCATCCGGAAAGCCGGCGAGAAACCAGTCGAATACTAAAGTTCGGAAAGAGTCTCGCTTTTGTTGCCAGCTCTTACATGAGGCCGCCCGGAACTACTTTGCCAAAGTTGACGGACCGTCTCGAGCTGGCGATACCTGCTTGCGCGTTAGTCCGTTCTGTCCAAGCATGGTGCGCTCGGAAGAAACTGCTTGCGCGTCATATTATTCGTCTGTCTATGACTGGCGGGGCCGCCTGCCGCGTAGTACAATCCGCGCAATTCGCACCTCCGACGCTTAGACAATGAGCGCTGCGCCCCCACTAAAGGATTCAGCAACACGGGAGACAATCGATCTCGTTGCGCTGGGCCGCACCTACACGCCAGGAACCGTTGATTCCTCTCCGGAAGTCGCCGATGTGATCGCTCGCATGCCCGGATGGGCGTCTCGGGGATTGATTTACATCATCATCGGATTCGTAGTTACGGCATTTTTCTGGGCTGCCCTGAGTAAGATCGATGTGATAGCGGAATCGCGCGGCAGCCTGATACCGGAAGGTTATGTTAAGCCGGTGCAGGCGGCGGGCACTGGTGTCGTGCAGAACGTGTTCGTACGCGAGGGGGAACTGGTTGAAAGCGGGCAGCCTTTGATCCTCCTGGATGCCGTTGAGATGCGGACTCGTCTCAACAAACTACGAGAAGAACTGTCGAGCAGCCAGGCCCAATTGCGGCAGTTCATGGCCAACAAGCCAGTGACTGATACACTGGAACAGCAGAATCGCGTAGCGCGACTGCAGAGCGAGATTGCCGGCGCGCAGCTCGCTTTGCAGCACACCACAATCACGGCTCCAGTGGCCGGTACCGTTACTACTCTGGAGGTGAGAAGTGCAGGCACCGTTCTGCAATCCGGTCAGACCATCGCTACCATCTCGCCGCGCGGCGCTCGTTTGCTGGCAGAGACCCATGTACTGAACAAAGATATCGCCTTTATCGAGAAGGGTCTGCCCGTCAAGCTGAAGTTCGATGCCTTCCCATTTCAGGACTACGGAGTTGTGGAAGGTACGGTGATCGAAATCTCTCCCGATGCCCAATCTGACAAAGACGCGAACTCGTTCTACAAAGTGATGATCGCACC
>JBKPCC010000096.1:0-11410 GCA_046727215.1 Acidobacteriota bacterium | reverse complement strand
GCGCCTCGGACGATCAAGGGGAGCTGGAAGCAATCCAGCAAGAATGTCCAAATAGTCATAGGCAACTCATATTCAGTCTTGCAGGGCACCATTGACGGCAATGTGATGAGGGGTGAAGGGACCAATCAGGAAGGTGTCTCGTGGAAGTGGACGCTTTTCAAAAAGGAATAGAATGCCTCTGCTCTAGAACAACGTGCCTGAGAAGGCGAAAAATGTTTCGTGAAGTCCGCTGATAAAGAACTTGGGGAACGTATGAGCAAAACAATCTGGTTGGGAGCAGTCGCATACAATCCAAAAGTGGTTACCATTTGGGAGGGAATGCGGCGCTACTTTCACGACGAAGCGCATCTGTCCGTTGAGGTAGTTCTATTTCAGGGCTATGAGGCGCAGGTCATCGCGCTCCTCTCGCAACCGGGCGATGCGGTGCCGCGCATTGATATCGCCTGGAATACAAACCTTGCTTATCTACAAGCCGATGAGTGGAGCGGCCATGCCTGCCGCGCAGTCGCTATGCGCGACACCGATCTTGGCTGGATGACAAAAATCGTCGCGGTCACGGGAGGTCCCATTTCTACTCTTGCGGATTTGAAAAATCGGACGCTCGCCCTTGGCAGCCGAGACAGCGGACACGCAGCTATTCTGCCCGTTCACTTCCTGGAACAGCAGGGCATGCGCGAGGGCAGAGACTATCGCACGCTGCGCTTCGACAAAGACGTAGGCAAACATGGCGATACCGGGACCAGCGAAGTTGAAGTCGTGCGAGCAGTTCTCGACGGGCGAGCAGATGCCGGCGCGATCGGCAGCCCCTTCTGGGACACCTTGGAGGCCGAGCACCTGGTCCCCGAAGGCGCCCTTCGTGAGATATGGTCCTCTCCGGCCTACAATCATTGCATGTTCACGGCGCGGCCGGATCTTGACCCGGAGCCGGAGCGTCGATTCGCCGGCGCGCTTGCGGCGATGAGCTACGACAATCCGGTTCATCGCTCAATACTCGACGCCGAAGGACTTCAGCGTTGGTTGCCGCCTCATGTTGATGGTTACG
This sequence comes from Acidobacteriota bacterium, assembly GCA_046727215.1. Taxonomy (GTDB): domain Bacteria; phylum Acidobacteriota; class Blastocatellia; order Pyrinomonadales; family Pyrinomonadaceae; genus PSRF01. The sequence goes on along the minus strand of JBKPCC010000096.1, from coordinate 10,368 downwards.
ATGCGTTGCGGCAGGCCGCCGCCCAACAGGGATTCTTCAAGCAGTTATTTGCCAAGTCGGCGTAAGAGATGAGGCGATCTGGACCCTCAGCAATCAGTCAAAACCGGCCACTTATTATCACTTCAAAACCAGCGAATGGAAGCAGCTGCGGTTGGAATGTCGCGGACCAATGGCGCTTTCGAAGGCACCGTTTCGTAGTAGAATCCGAAGTTCTGTAACCGAATCGGGAAATCTATGCACCCGACCATTCTCGCCACGTTCTTCGAAATCTCTCACACTGTGGTCGCAATGTGCTCCGCCGGGGTCGCGCTTTTCTTGATCGGAGTATTGGCTGCGAAAAACGAGATCGCCGAGGCTCGCAGCCTGGACAAGATCGTGGCCTTGAGCAATTTGTGTTTCGCTATCCCGCTGGCGGTCTTCGGCGCACTACATCTCTTCGGTGCACAATCCCTCATGAACCTGGTGCCGCGGTACGTGCCATGGCCTATGTTCTGGGTATATTTCATCGGGTGCGCGTTGATCGCCGCGTCCTTGAGCATCGCCACCAAAATTGGGGTACGCTGGTCCGGCCTGCTGTTCGGAATCATGATGTTTCTGTTTGTCGCGATGATCCATCTTCCCGGAGCGCTGCGCCAGCCACACAACAGAATTATCTGGACCATCGTCTTTCGCGAGATGACGTTCGGCGGCGCCGGCTGGATTCTTGCGGCAAATGCAAGCGACACAGGCGGCGGCTGGCCCCGGCCCGTCAGGAGCACTCTGATCACTGTTGGCCGCATATTGATCGCGATCGCCGCAATATTTTTTGGCATTGAGCATTTTCTGCACACGACGGGACTTCCCGGAGTTCCGCTCGTAAAAGAGATGCCGGCGTGGATTCCGGTGCGCGTGCTCATTGATTATGTGACGGGCGCAGCTCTTATCGTTGCTGGAGGAAGCATTCTGCTGAATTGGAAAACCCGGACTGTGGCAAGCTTTGTCGGCGGTTGGATTTTGCTGATGGTCCTCGTCATCTATGGACCCGTCTTGATCTCGGCGCTATCCGAAACGGGTACCGCAGTCAAGGTTGAGGGAATCAACTACTTTGCCGACACGCTGTTGTTTGCCGGAGCCATCCTCGCGCTGGCGAGCGCGACGCCGCGGGGCGATGTGGTCGGGTGGGCCAGTGCTCCACGTTCTATCAGAAAGACGCTTTCGCCAACCCGCACCGAACCTTCGGCTCCAGACTGAACAGGATTGTTGACGTGAGAACGATTAGCCGATTTTGAAGTGATCACTGAGGCTTAACCAACCGCGAGTTCGCTACCTGGCCAACGGTCATGCACAATTAAAGATTCTCGCCAGCTTATTCGCGTGTTCGCGTTCGCGGTCGAAGGCGCGGCGGACGGCAGCGAAAGACTCGGAGAGAGGAAAAATCTCGCGAGTAACAAGTAGATCGGCATCTTCTGCTCCGACCGGATGCCAGTACACACCCTCGGCGGTAATTGTGACTTCCGGCACTAGGTCTGATCGGCCCACGGCAACACCCTCGCTGGCAGCACCACGCAACGCGATCCGGCGTATGACTCGGTCTTCCGCAGCAATCTTCTCCCTGTCAAGGAATTGACGAAACTCCTCGGACTCGGCATCGGTCGAAACGGTCGCTGCCAATCGCACACGAAAGCCTAGCGAACGAGCGCGCTCGATACCTTCGCGTGTGCGCGCCCATGTGCCGAACCCGCGATGAAGGTCGTGCAGCTCTGGCGTAGCGCTGTCCAAGCTGATTTGCAGGACAATCCGATCGCGGGGCAACGCTCGCAAGCTTTCCGCACGTCGTCCAGTAAATAGCATTCCATTGGTCAGCACTGTGGTCGGTGCGGCCACGGCGCAAGCAACCAGAATCTCGCCGATATCTTCCAGCAGAAACGGCTCGCCTCCGGTCACGAAGATCTCGTTGACGCCAAGCTCCGCCGCTTCACGGGCGATCTGCTTTACATGGGCGAGCCCTAGTTCTCGTCGCGGCGCGGTGGGAGAGGAACGCACACAGCAGTAATCGCAATGCAGATTACAGTCGAAATTCGTGTAGAGCCAAAGCCGCGAGCCCACCGGCCGATTGTCTGTGGGCGATACCGAAACAGCACCGCACCGGAAGACCCATCGAGCGCGTCCGTTTTCGACCGTTGCTTCCACCAAAGGGTTCGCGGTGAACCGGCACCACGTTTCCAACTCAGGGCCAATGGTTTCGTCCTCACCGGCAACAGCAACCAAATCCCCCGGGCGGCTGCGGCGCAGCGCTGCGATCAACTCGGGTAGCAGGCCAGATGAAAACGTCTTTCGCCCAATTTCCAGATCAATGTCTGCCTTCATCGGAATGGGGCATTTTACAGCTCACGGAAGACTCTAGGGAGACAGCGTGGTTCCCGCGCCCGTTCTGCGAGCGATGGGTCAGAAACGACGCACGACTGATTCGTGGAACACGGCCGAACCTTCCGGATGTTCATTGCGCGTTTATCCAGTTTTCTGATCCTGTCAGTTTAACCGACACATCCGAAAGAAAAATCCGCACGGGGTTTCCGTCGGCTGTACCTTGGTGGTCCGTAGAGATAAGGAGTGGGCCAGCTTTCTTATAGCCCTCCCACGTTGTGATAACGACGCTCGGCTTTTTGGGCCCGCCGCGGTGGTAGACCATTTGCTCGACACGGGTGTCTTTGCCTAGGTAGAGTTCCCAGGTGTCTCCGGGAGTGTAACCGCCTTCCGAGGGATACTTCACCACGACCAGCTCAGCCGAGCCGTTGCCCACCGGTAGTTTTTGCATACCTTGATCGGTTACGGTGGCGCTGGTGTCCCAGTGAGCATGGAAGGGGAACAGAAGCCAATAGTTATCATTCTGGAAGGCCGGATCAATTTCATTTTTCACGGCGTCGGTTTGGCCGCTAAGCTCGGAACGCACGTAGGTAACCTTGACGGGCTTACCGTCCTTATCCTTCCCCTCGTAGGAAATCTTCCCGGCCTTGGGCTCCCAAACCCACGAACGGGAGACATTCACTCCGGGAAACTGTGCGTTCCATGTGTAACGGATCGCTTCAATTTGCCCAAATGAATCAAGGCCATAGGTCTTGGCAATCTGAAAGGAATCAAGGCCGTGGGTCTTGGCCGTCTGTTCGGGAGCGGACGAACGTTTCTGCGAGCAGGAGGTTGCCTGAAGAACCAGTACCAACACCGCGAAAGACAAAAGGCAGACCATGTTGGGATGACTTGAATTCGTCATAAGGGCACTCCTCGCTGAATTGAATGGATTCTCGCTAAGAGTACGCGTGAAATCAGTGACATACAAGAGCCACGTGGCGATCCGTGGGCCCAGTTTGTGGCGGCGTTCACGAAAAAGGCCCCGATTCGCTCGACTCATGCGAAGTTTTGTTTGACGGACTTGCACTCATTCGATTTACACTTACACCTGAATTCGTCAGTACGACAAATTTAGAATCACGATTGTCTGAAGGTCGTCGCGCTCAATCATGTCACACTCGTCAATACCGAAAAGATGTGCGTTGGGATTGATGGCAAAAGCGCCGCTTGCAGGCGAAGTTAAGACGCGCCTCGTGCCACCTCTCGCACCGGCCCAAGCTGCCGCGCTCAATGTTTGTTTCCTGCGAGACATGGCTGCGAATGTTGATGCGGTTGCCGCCGCGCACGGAGCAGCCAGATTGGTGGTTTACACGCCTCTGGGGGCGGAATCAGCATTCGGCGGCGTGCTGCCGGATGGGTTCGAGTTGCTGGCCCAACGCGGAGACTCGCTCGGCGATCGTTTGTGCAACGCGACGGATGATTTGCTGAAAGAGGGTTACGCCTCGGTCTGTCTGATTAATTCAGATAGCCCCACTCTTCCGAGCGCGCTACTGGTCCAAGCCATCAAGTTGCTGTCGATTGAGGGAGACCGCGTCGTGCTCGGCGCGGCTGACGACGGCGGTTACTACCTGATCGGCTTAAAGCTCGCACATCGAAAACTCTTCGAGCGAATCGCGTGGAGCACGGCTGATGTGCTGCCGCATACTATCGAACGCGCGGAAGAGATAGGCGTTCCCGTTGAGTTGCTGCCAAACTGGTATGACGTTGACGATGCCGCAAGTCTCAACCGCCTTTGCGAAGAACTTTTCGACGCGGAGTCTCAGAATGGAGCATATCCCGCGTCTCACACTCGAGGTTTTCTTGAGCAGCTGCGGAAAAGCGAAGCTTCGCAAAATATTTTTCCATCGCGCTATCGGCGGATGGCGACATGACGCAAACCCCTGCGGTCGCACTGGGCAACACAAATTCAATTTGGATCGCGGTTGCGCTGGGCATATTAGGCGTCGCGCTTCTGTTTCTCTATCGGGTCGGAATTCGCGCCGAGGGCACGGAGGACATTGTCTGGTTTCTCAAGATCGTGGCCGTGCAAGTGCCGCTTTATCTCGCGGCCGTTTGGCTCAGTCTGCGGGGCAAAGAATCGCGTTTGGTTCTTGCCGTCGGACTGGCACTCGCGGCGCTATTCCGCCTAAGTATACTGTTCGCGCCGCCTAATCTTTCCGACGACATCTACCGGTACGTATGGGACGGCCGCGTGCAAGCCGCCGGTATCAATCCCTACCGGTACATTCCGGCCGATCAAAACCTGCTTCGACTGCGCGACGAAGAAATTTATCCAAAGATCAATCGTCGCGAGTCTGCGCCCACAATGTATCCTCCCGTTGCCGAGGGCGTCTATTTCCTAACAACTCGTGTTAGTGAATCTGTGACGTGGATGAAAGCAACGATGGTCGTCTTCGAAGCGATCGCTTTATGGGCCATTGTTCAGTTACTCGCCTCTTTCGGTTTAGCGCGACAACGTGTCTTGATTTATGCGTGGCATCCGCTGACAGTTTGGGAATTTGCAGGAAGCGGCCATGTGGACGCGATCGCAATAGCTTTTATTGCGCTGGCGTTGTTGGCCCGCCGGAAGAATACTGCCGCCGTGACGGGTGTCATGTTAGCCTGCGCCACGCTGGTTAAATTCTTTCCCGGAGTGCTCGTCGGAGCGCTTTACAAGCGTTGGAATTGGAAAATGGCACTGGCCTTCGCCTTAATCGTTGTCATGGCTTATTTGCCATATCTCAGTGTTGGTCCGGGGCGCGCGCTCGGTTATTTCCCAGGCTATGTAACCGAGCGAGGCATGATCAGCGGCGAGCAGTTTTTTCTTTTAGGCGTTGCGCGCAGGCTTTTTAACATGCAAGTACCGGCCTTGGCTTATTTGGTTTTTTGTCTCTTGATGCTGATTGCTGTGTCTGCGTGGTTAATGTCGCAGCGACAGCGTGACGACTTTGCCTACCTTCGCGGCAGCTTGATGATTGCTTCGCTCTTCATGGTGCTGCTGTCTCCGCATTTCGCTTGGTACTTTGCCTGGCTGATACCTTTACTTTGCTTTGTCCCATCGCCGCCGGTTTTTTATCTGACACTTTCCAGCTTTCTGCTTTATCTCAATTGGCTTTATTGGACGGACAGCGCGGTGTTCAGAATAAAGGCGCTGATTTTTCTTCCATTCTTCGTTCTGCTGGCGACGGAAGTGTGGCGAAATCGCAGATCGCTTTCGTTTGCACAGATCGAGACCGCACACTTGTGAAACAGTCCTTTAATGCAACGTCACTCAAAAGCCAAAATATCCGTCATCATCGCGGCGCTTAATGAAGAGGAGGCGATCGCCAAGGTGATCGACGCAGTGCCTCGCGATTTTGCCGACGAAATCATCGTCGTGGACAATGGTAGCACCGATCGAACTGCGGAAGTTGCACGCGCAGCCGGCGCGCGCGTCATAACAGAGCTGGTGCGCGGATACGGGCGCGCGTGTCGCGCCGGGCTTAGATCGATTTCGCCTGACTGCGAGATCGTCGTCTTCATCGACGGCGATGGCAGCGATTGTCCCGAAATGATGAGCCGGCTGGTGAAACCCATCATTGACGGCGACTACGACTTCGTCATCGGTTCGCGCACACGCGGCCATCGTGAACCTGGCAGCATGAATTTCCATCAAGTGCTGGCCGGGTACTCAGTCGGATTCTTGCTTCACGTTTTGTACGGCATCCGATCGACTGACATGGGCCCGTTCCGAAGTATTCGCCGCGAGACGTTGGAGAAGCTCGGCATGCGCGAAGAGACCTACGGCTGGCCTTTGGAGATGCAGATGCGCGCTGCGCGCGCGAAGGTTCGCACGTTGGAAGTGCCGATCGATTACAAGCGGCGCGCGGGCGGGCGCTCAAAGATTGCAGGAACTGTGCGCGGCTCGATTCTCGCCGCTGGGCGAATACTTGCAACATTCGCGCGGATTGCTGTTGAGCGCCGGTGAGGTGCTTTGAGAATGCATGACTACCACAAAGGTATCCGGGGATACTTTCGTGCCAATACCGCGTCGATTCCCCACTTGCGACCTGCGGCTCCAATCATCAAGCTCAGTGCAACAATCATTGGAGTCAGCAACTCCCAAATCCAGGCCGTGCCCCACTCAGCCATCCAAAGTGTCGTCAAAAACAGAAACGCTGCAAGCGCCACCGGACGCGTGAGTAACCCCAACACAAGCAAAACGCCAAACGAGATTTCCGTAACGCCCTGCATCGGGCCGGCGATGTTTGCATGGCGGGCCATCAATGCCATCACTGTTTTCAAGGCCTGTGGCCCGTGACCTTTCTCAATGTAGAAGTTGATCAGACCTGAATAACCCGAACTGGTATAAAGGCCCTTGCCAAGGTTCTCGAAGAAAACCGATACGAATAGCGCCCCAAGGCCAAGGCGCATAATTGCCAGAGCGATTGCCGGCTTCTGATCGGCTCGCCAGGGACTGTTTTGCATTGTGCTCCTCCATAGCTTTGCACGAAAAAGCGAAAATCCCACCAACCGCAGAGGCATGTCAAAAATCCCCCTCACGGCAGTGAGGGTTCGTTCAAGTCCAGGCTACAATACCCGGCCACAGAAGTTCACGCGCTTGCGAATGAACATCGATTTTTCTAGCTCAAGATCGTTCGCAAGCGCGTAAACTTCTTCGTCTGGACCGATGATAGAAAGGACTTTAACAATCCCCTCACTGCCGTGAGGGGGATTTTTGACACAGCCTCTGCGGTCGGTGGGATTTACGGTCTTTGTGCAGGCACGTCCAGTGCGCATGCGGAAGCGTCCTACCTTGACTGACCGCGATGGAAAATGATCCACATATTGTGGAACTTGCATGACCGTTTTATTCGATGATGCATGTCTTATAATCCAGCGCGCATATAAAGCCAAGTTTGATCGTCCCGCGAATTCGAGAACAAGGCACCGAGCTATTCGGTCTGGCGGAACGTAGGAAGCTACGAGCAAGAAGCGGCAAAACGCCGTTCACTTCTTTTTATCGTCGGAATGGCGTGCGTGAGGAACGCCGAGCTTCCATATTCCAACGATGTCGCGAGTCGCCCTGATGTCGACAGTCGGATCGCTGTTCACCAACAGCAAGTCGGCGCGCAGCCCTTCTGCGATGCGGCCGCGGTCGTGAAAACCAAACGCGCGCGCGGGTTCGGAAGTGGCCGTTGCCAGAGCCTCAAGGGGTGTGAGCCCTGAGAGGACCAGCAACTCCATTTCGCGATGGATACTCAGACCGTGGGCCAAGCCGGGCGCTGGGGCATCGCTGCCCGCCAGGATCGGTACGCCCGCACGATGCAGCGCGCTGACGGCGGCCTCAGCATTCTCCAGTTTCAGCTTAGGACCAAGGTCTGACGGGAATTTCATCTCGAGGCTGCGCCGCATTGAAGGCTTTATATAAGGACTGACTTGCGGGACGTCCTGCCACCAGGGTTTGGCGGATGTGCTGGTGATCGCTTCAATGACACTCAATGTGGGAATGACGAATACGTGATGTTGCACCGCAAATTCGGCGAAACCGGGCTCGGGTGGCGAATCGGCGAAGACGTGCGCCAGTCCATCGACCCCTGCGGCAATGGCATCCCGCGCTTCGCGTTGCGTGGTAATGTGAATCACTACAAGTTTGTTGCGCCGATGTGCAGCCGCAACCACATCTTCAAGTTGCTGCCTGGTCAGCGTCGGATACGCATGCTCGTACATGATCTTGAGGTAATCACCACCTTCCGCAACGCGGGCGTCAACAAATGCTTGCACATCATCACCAGGTCCAAGCACCGGAAAAGGCGGGCCGCCCATTTGGCTCGGGTGACCCTTTGGCACTGTGATACCGACGCCCGCTGTGCGGAGATCGGCAATATCCGTTAATTCCTCGTCCGCTATTTTTTTTCTGAGCGCCAGACTTGCGTCGGAGCCCCACATCTCGAGTTCGGTTGTAACACCGAAGTCCAGGGCATCCCGGAGAAACTGTTCGCCCTGCGTGATTCCGAGATGTGTGTGCGAGTCAAAGAGGCCTGGCAAAAGTGTCTTACCCTTGCCATCAATTACCTGCGCGGCCGGCGGTGTAGCGACGTCTGCTCCAACTGCGCGAATCATTCCAGCACGAACAAGGACATTGGTGTGCCGGATCATGCGCGATCCGTCAAACACGTCGATGTTGCGAAATACAAGTGTTCTTTCAGCCTGCTGAGCAGGGGCGAAAGAGAATACCGCTGCCAGGAGGAGCATACTCACAGCGAGCGCCGGGTTGCTTGTTCTCATTCGTTTTATTAAAGCACGCATCTTCCTGTACGGGATGGCTTCTGATCGTGGCGACTTGAAAATAACCCGCAGTTTACTCTTGGACGGCTGCTTCACAACTATCTGCCTGACTGCTTCGAAGTTAGAATAACTTGTCGGGAGGTTACAAATAAAATCATGCACAAACCCTTAGCGGGCGAATATGCACCTGGTTACCAAAAGTATTTTGACTTGGTGCCCGCAGGCAAGTATCTAACTTTGCTAAATCAAAATCTCACAGATACCGTCACTTTTTTTGAAAGCATACCCAACGAGAAACTCGATTATCGGTATGCCGCAGGTAAATGGAGTATCAAGGAAATCCTTATGCACCTGATTGATACCGAGCGGGTCTTTTCTTATCGAGGATTGGTTGCCGCAAGAAGTGATGGCTCGCCGCACTACCGAATGGATGAAGAGCTGTACGCGAGAAACGTTGACGTTTCGGGCCGGCCCCTGCGAAGTTTGCTTTCAGAGTTCAAGGCGGTGCGCTCTTCGAGTGAGCAGTTGTATCAACATCTAACTGACGCTCAAAGTAAACTGCTCTGTAACATCGTAACCCACCCCATGACGGCTCGTGCGATTGGTTACTTCCTGATTGGGCACGTTCAGCACCATGTGAATATCGTCAAAGAGCGATATTTATGACAATGCAATCTCGCGTTTCTCATTGTACGGCATTGAATATTCTTCTAGTTCGCAACGCTTGGCACGCAGTTCGAGTTTGAAAGATGAAGGTCGTACCGCGAACATGAATTGACTGCACAAACTAGAAATCGATTAGTATTCTCACATCGAAGACGCTCAACACGATCGATCAAGAACGATTTCAACGTGGGGCCCGCTGCGTGAATCCGTATTTCGCGCGGTTTGGATAGCCACGGTCGTTTCCAATCTCGGAACATGGATGCAGGACGTCGGCGAGTCATGGCTCATGGTCTCGTTGACGAAATCACCGGTGCTGGTGGCGCTCGTTGAAACATTCGGGAGTTTGCCGGTAGTTTTGCTCGCACTTCCGGCCGGCGCTCTGGCCGATGTCATAGATCGTCGCCGGCTGTTATTGATAACACAGACTTGGATGCTGACTGTGGCTGCCGTGATGGGAGTGGTCACCTTGTCCAGCGCAATGACTCCCTGGCTGCTGCTACTTCTCACATTCACGCTTGGATTGGGTGCAGCAATTAATAGTCCGGTATGGCAAGCAATCATTCCCGAACTGGTCCCTCAGCGAGAATTAGCTCAGGCAGTTACTCTGGTAGGTGTTGCCTTCAACGTATCAAGGGCGGTGGGGCCGGCTATAGCTGGTTTTCTTGTGGCGGCAGCCGGACCAGGTTTCGTGTTTCTGCTTAATGCGGTTTCGTTCGTCGGTGTTATCGCAGTGGTTTATCGCTGGCAGCCTCCGTCAGCGGACAGGTCTTCCCCTCCGGAGCATGTTTTCGGCGCCATGCGCGCCGGTATCCGTTACGTCCGCAATGCGCCCGAGGTGCAAGCCGTTCTACTGCGCACGGGAGCTTTCATGTTTTGCGCGAGCGGACTTTGGGCGTTGCTGCCGGTTCGTACGCGCAACCTTGGTTTAAGTTCAATTGGCTATGGTCTGTTTCTTGGGTGCATAGGAGCAGGCGCGATCGCGGGCGCCACTTTCATCCCAAAATTGCGCGAGAGCGCCTCGAACAATTTGCTGGTGGCAGCCGCCGCCATTGTTTTCGCTGGTGCAACGGC
>JBKPCC010000095.1:0-6126 GCA_046727215.1 Acidobacteriota bacterium | reverse complement strand
CAGGACAACTTTTCGCGACTTCATCCAAACAACTCGCTATGTTGTCCCGCGTTTGTTCACGGGTGGCGCCCGACGGCACACGATCCGGGAAGACGCGCACTAGTGAAGCGCCGAGTGTTGCTGCCAATTCGCAATGCCTTTTCGCGACGTCAACCTGGTGGTGGCGCTCCTCCTTATCTGGTGAGTCAAAAGTGCATGAAGTATCAACGCAGCAAACATTCAAAGCTTGACCAGCAAACCACTGACGCGTGGACGCAAGTGCCTCAGGTCTGAACTCTGGCCGATTCAATAGATCGAGACTGCCACCGAGCGCCCGCAGCTCAACGCCTTCGTAACCGAAGGCGTGAGCCGCTTGCGCAATTCTCTCAAGATCCCAATTCGGGCATCCGAGCGTTGAGAAAGCTAACTTCATCAGTTCTCAGTTGACAGTCTCAAAACTCGTACGCCCCGATATCAATCACTCCATTCGCCGGCCGCGGGCTCGCCGTTCCAACTGCAAGCGCTGTGTGCAAAGGCGGCACGAATGCAGGCGGAAACAAAGGATTGATGAAAGGATGTCCAGCTGGACTTGGAGGCGACGGGTTGCCCGCATTAATCAGTGGACTGCCCGATGCCAATCGAAGATCGTAAGTGCTGATATTGACAAACCCCGGGTTTGTGCCGAACAGCGTGCCGGTCCAGGCTGTCGGTATGAGTGCCGAGCCGGTTGGCAGCCAGTTGTTTGAGCCCTCGCTGATGCGCCCCGCAACCCACTTCACCCTTGTCTCGAGCACAACTTTATCGATGGCCGCGCCACCAACTCGGAAGAACACGTTGTTGTGCACTTCCAGACTTTCTATGCCCTGAAACACTTCGATGGCCGGACTCGTCTGTCCCTGTCTAAGAATGAATGTATTGTTTACGAACCGGTAACGCCCATTCGTGTATCCGGTGCCATCGCCACCGACACGAGCCATGCGCGTTCCCTGCGTAGCGATGTGTTGAAAGACATTGCCAACGACATCCGAATCTTCACGAGCAGTGTCGGTGTTTACATTGTGATTACCATGGGGGTCGGGACCAATTAACTCGATCTCACCGTAAAACCCGCCCGATACCCAGTTGTAGTAAATTTCATTGCGTTCAGCGCGACTCTTTATATTGTTACCACCATTCTGATCGTGCAGGTAACAATACTGCATCCGAAAAACTGACCCGGGATGGGCGAATTCATCCGTCGCCATATAGACGGGATGTTGACCAGTCCCGTTGCCGCAATGATAAACCTCGACGTACTCCATTGTGAGTGACCCTGAATCCTGATCCGCCCCCAGAATTCCGTGAGCGGGACAGTCATGGACCACCGTGTCGCGCAGCGTAATATCATGCGCATGATGGAAGATTCCTCGAAACGAACCTCCCGTGACATCAAACCCTTCAAAGATGTAGTGGTCGGACAACCGGAACTCGACAGTGTTTGTTCCGCCGGATATTACAGGCCGAAGACCATTCACCCGAAGGCCTCGGATCGTAATCTTATTCGTAGCGGTGCCGGGGTTGGTGAAGATCAGATCACCCGGATAGGTAGCATTCCCGTCGACTTCGGCGACGTCACCCGGCGCGAGCAAAGGTGCGACGTCCTGAAGTTTTGTATACAACCTGGTTGGGCCTACCTGATAGGTGACGGCGTAGATGCTGTTCGCGCAGCAAATGACGAAGAATAAAGGGGTGATGAGGTATTTCATGAGTTTCCTCCTTACCGTCTTGCGGTGATGCGAACGCCGATACCGTGGGGGCTTTTTCGTTAAACCAAAGTATGAGTTGTGGTGATTCCGCGTCCCTTCTTTCGTATGATTTAGTGTGCTTTTCCTACTTATGGCCTGCAATCGCCTGCGCCAACTTGTAACGAGCGGCTTCGTATTCGTTACCGGTTTCTGCGAAGCCGATTGTGTCTTTCGAGAATACATGTGGCACCACCGCAGCCAGGACCTGATCGATGAGAGTGTTCAAGCCGCGCTGTCTCGCCAAGGTCAAATACTGATGGTCCTGTAAGCCACGTCGGAAGTTTGCGAGCTGTAGTGTTGAAACAGGACCGGCGATACCTCGATCTTGCTCGGGGTGGATCTTTTCCTCGCCCGGATACATCAGCACTCCATCGCCATTGATGTAGCCCTGGTCATCCAGAGGTTTATTTGGTTGACCACGGTTATCAAAGGTGATGGGATTGGCCCAGACATCTTGCCGGCGTTCACCGATCTTCTGCCGGTTGTGCTGCCAGTGGACGCCGTGCCAGTAAAAATAGACTTCAATTCCATGTTTGAAGCAGGCCCAGATCGTCGCCCGTGGATCGGTTGCCGGAGCGTCAATCACGATCGCGCCAGCTGCTGGTCTACCACCGTTGTAGATCCAATACTTCCGACCACGTGAACGTTCTTCAGTGGCGCGTTCAACGTCGTAACCTTGCGGTCCCGTATCCCATATATCGATGTAACCGTCGAGTTCCTTTACATAATGCTTTGTGACGAAAATCGGCAGGCCTTTTCCCGGTCCCGGGTTGGAATGAACATTGTCTGCAAGCTGGTGAATGTATGCGTATTGCGATCGTCCCGGCTCGTCCGGCATGTAAAGAAACGTGATTGCTTTCGGATAATTCTTCGCTAGAAATTCCATCCAAACATCCGACTGGCGCCACGCACTCGCGCGCTCGTCGAAATCTTTTCCCGGTCCGTAGAACGTTCGGGGGATTATTCGGTCCCCCACGCCTTCGCCCGGACCTTCGTAACGATTCCGAGCCGTGAATGCTTCTCCACTGAATCGAGCCTGCGAAGTTTTCACCGTTTCGATCGTATACCCATGGACCAGCTCGATTCGCTGGCGATGCGCGAAGCGATCAAACTCGGCGTCGAGATCGCGCCCCTGGTACATGCGCGGCTGTAAACTTTCGTAGTAGACCATCGCATGCATGCTGTTTTCGTCAGGTAACATGAAATCGAACAACTCGAGCTCAACAGGCACGTCTTGTTTTTTACCATCTGCTCTTATTTCCACATTGCCGTCGTAAATACCTGCGCTCAGGTTCCGGTTAAGATAGATTTCGATCCAGATGGGCTGGTTTTGTAAGGCGTTCACGCGAACGGGAAAACCACCACGACCAGCCTTCGCGTTTTCCGGAACGAGTTGGACGGGTTTCCAGCCGGTGGCGTTGGCGGGGGCAGCCCGTGAACCAGGTTTGAATACCCAGTTTGCGTGGCTGGGTTTTTCAACGTACATGTAGTTGACTGAGAAGAGTTGAATCGGTCGTCCGACGTAATCGGTTGGATCATTCGCGGGAGCTTTGTAAGTGATTCGACCCGATCCGTTTTGCTGGCGCAGTTCCGGCAGACTAATAGCCAGTTGCTGAACACCTTCCATCCCGGCTTCAACAATGAGTTGAAACGCTACTATCTCGTTTCTTGCCCCGAAGATCTTTATTTTGCGGCCATCCCACGCCGAGTTCTGTTTTTTGTTGGGATTGTTCAGATCATCTCGTTCGATCTTTTCACCATCGTTGACGGCCCAGACCGCCCGAACCGACGCGAAGGTACTACCATTTATGAGTAGAATTGCCAGCAGCGCAAACGTCACAACCGTCATTACCTTCAGCTTCACTGATATTGACCCCATTCGAAACATTTCTTCACTGATCGCCGCTCGCCACAAATCCGGGTTCAACTCCGATGGTCCTTCGCTCTGACTTTGGAACCCTTCCTGCAAGCACAAAGGCTATTCCAGTAATAGTTGTGACAAAGGCATAAATTGTGATGATTAGCCGATCCCTGCCCGGTGAACTGGCAAACAGCATCAGAAAACACGCGAGACCCATTCCCGATGTAACCTTTCCCACAAGCGCCAACTGCCCGCGGCCGGAAACTCCCGTAGTGCCGAGTTCTGTAGCGGTATCAATCGGCGTTGCAAGTTTTTCAAAGAACGCGTCAACTTGTGTCGCAAACGCTCGGTCCGGTTGGAACAACAGCACCGGCGTAAAGAAAGCCACGGTAGTGGTAATCGCCGGTATGCCAATCAAATAAGTTTCATTCAATCCCCAGCCGAGATAGCGGTTGAGATAGAAGTTTACAAACAGCGATGTTGCCGCACCCACAACGTAGGCAAATACGGCAGACCACCACGGTCCACGCTTCACGAGAAATCCGTACAGCAAAGGTAGTCCGAGCGGGATGAGGAACATAGATTCCAGAATGAACAATAGTGTGAAAATGCCCGTCGCTCCCTGCGCAAACAAAAGCGCGACTCCAATCATCAACATACCGACGCCCAGCGAAGTAATGCGACTGGCGGTCAGCATGTGTCGATCAGAAGCATTGCGGCGTACATACCCCTGATAGAGATCCTTCGCGAAAATGCCGGTAATAATGTGGTTGTGAGCTGACAATGAAGCCATCGAGGATGCGAGCATGGCTGCCATAAGAATGCCGACCATTCCCGGCGGTAACACTCGCAACCCCATTGCGATGTAAGCTGCTTCGGATGGCTGCTTCAATCCATTCGCGGCAGTTCCTAATTCAGGTAGGGCTACCCTGGCAATTAACGGCGGGAGATAAAAGATCACGCTGCCGATTGTGAACAGAATCATGCAGAGGATTGCGATCCTGCGTGCCGACTGTTCAGTGTCGGCGCAAAAGTAACGCTGCGCGTTCCCAAAGTTGTTGTATCCCGTGGTCTGCGACACTGTATAAACCAGTAGAAAAAGCCAACCATATTCACCGCCAAACGGATTGAAAAAACCCTGCGGTGCCTGGGCTACGAAGTTTCCCCACCCGACATTTGAAAGCGACAACACCATTAGCGTGCACGCTATCGGAAAAAGAAACATGAACTGGAACATATCCGTGAAGCATACTGCCCAGTACCCACCCAACACTGTGTAGGCGAGCACAACCAGCCCGCACATAATCACGAGATAATGAACGGGAACACCCAAGGCTACCGACATGAAGCTGGAGAGTGCGAAGAGTCTTACCGCGCCAAACATCAGTTGACTTGGTCCAGTCAACCAGGAAAAAGTCTTATGCGTACCATCACCAAAACGGCTGCGGATGTATTCAACAACCGTGGTTACCCGCGACCTTCTCCACCTCTTCGCGAAAATGAGGTAGCCAAAAAGGAAAGCCGGCACCGCCAACGCCATCAGCGACACGCCAATTACACCCTGGCGGTATGCAAAGCCTGCCCCGCCGGTAAATGTCCACACTGAAAAGCCGGACATAAACGAGGCCATGCCGGCGACCCACCACTCGACTCGATTACCTCCTTTAAGAAAATCGGACCCTACTCGCATGAAGCGCATGAAATAGGCGCCGATACCTGCCATCAAGAGCAGATAACAGACCAGAACTACGTAATCTACAGTCTGAACAGACGACCGCATACGTCGATGCCTCAACGACTCAAAAGCGCAGCCGAATCTCTATCAATAAAAAGGTGCGCGTTCGTGTGCGTGCGCAAAATCGAAGCAGGACACGAGGTAGCAATCGGTCCCTCGACAGTTGCTTTTATCGCCTGCTGTTTCGCTGAGCCTGGCACGATCGCAAATAGCTTGGGCCGCGCCATTATGGTCGGGATGGTTAGTGAGAGCGCGCGACGCGGAACTGCATCAAGGGATTCAAACCCTCCGTCGTGCACCTGTTGTTGCCGGCAGATCTCATCCAGTTGGACCACCTTCACTGGTTCCGGATCCTCGAAATTGCAAAATGGCGGATCAATGAACGCGAGATGTCCGTTTTCTCCGATGCCTAACACCGCGAAGTCCGGCGGGTTGTCTGCCAGCAACGAACCATAGCGTGCACATTCACCCGCAGCATCTTCTGCTTCACCCCGGAGACCATAGAATTTGCCGATTGGCACTCTGTCGATGAGTCGATCAAGAAGAAACCGGCGAAACGATTGGGGGGCGCGATCGTCCATGTCCAGGTATTCGTCCAGGTGAAAGGCGATCAGACGTGACCAATCGATGCTTGGGGAATCAACGAGCGCGGAAAGGAATTCGTTCTGTGATGGTGCAGATGCGAAGATGCCGAACGCACTTCCGCGCGATTCAATTTGGTTTTGGATCTCTCGAGCGACAGCCGCGACGGCAGCTTCCCCTAGCGC
>JBKPCC010000094.1:0-3066 GCA_046727215.1 Acidobacteriota bacterium | reverse complement strand
ACCCGCGCCCTGCATCGCGGCCAGCAGCCAAAGGATGGTGTCATCCTGCTCTTCCATTACAGCCCGATAAGCCGACTCCACGATGTTCAGCGTCTTCTTGGCCACGGCTTCACCTCACTTAGTTGGGATGACGAGGACGTTATCCGATGTCTCGACGAAGGCGTGAAAGTCAGCCGGCGAGCCGCGTCGCGTGCCCGGCACGAACTCGTTGACACCGCGCTCGTCGACACACATGCCACAGTTGACCCAGTCCAACTTGCCGCCGTTTTGTTCGGCCGCGGCGAGCAGCGCCGCAACCTGGTCCTTCGTGGTGGGGTGGTTCTCCTCAGCCAGGTCCTTACCGTGCACAGGGTTCGGGTGCGGAGTTTGGCGCACGAACGCCAGGCCGGAGGCCCCCTCATAGGCAAACACGTTAATGTTGTACCCGCGCCGGGCGGCGACATCGAGGATGCGAAACGCCGTGGTCAGGTTCTCCGACTCGTAGGGAGGATCCATGAGCGCGATGGTCAGTGTCTTCTTGGACATGCTTCGTCTCCTAGTGCCAGAGGGTCTTGTGGCCGGCCGCGAGGTAGTCCACGACTACTTCGACGGGGGCTGCGGCGACGCCCTCGGCCAGCCTGGTGATGCCGCGTTCCTGTAATGAGAAGTCATCGGCGAGCACCGTCACCCCGCTCCGCGCCAGCGTGCCGAGCGCAGCCGAGTGCGCCGACGGGCGCGCCGCCAGCACGCCGTTCTGGGCGAGGAACAGCGTCACCTGGTTACCGCCCTCGACCAGACCCTTGGCTAATTCGTGGTAGTAGCCGACGTCGTTGGATTCAAACGGATCGCGCGACTCAATGAGCAGGTACTGAGCCATCTTCGGTTCCTCCTCCCTAGCGATGGTGCAACACTAGCACAGAGCGGCGGACCAGTCATCAATATATAGTTGGCCTGTCACAATATAGTTGGCCTGTCACACGAAGCGTCGAACGGCTATGTCAACCGTTCGCTCTCTTCCTTGCTTCCGATGCTCAACAGCCGCGGAGCGGCGGCCGAAGGTAGCCAGGCGCAGGCGCGAAGCGCCGCAGCGCCTGGACCAAGTTCCATCTAAGATTCCGCGCCCTGAAGGGGCGCAATGATCTTAAAGCGAACTTTGATTCGTGGAATCTGTGTAATCAGCGTGATCTGTGGATCATCCGCCCTTTTGCTTCGCTAACTCGCTTCGAAAAGCACGCTCCTTTTCAGCCACGAAACTTTTGTAACCGCCCGGATCGATAAAAGCTGTCGAGACACCTGCCTTCAGTTGTGCATACTTGTTTTCCATGTTGAAGTAATTGCCGTGAGCGCCGAGAAAATAGTCACACGGCAACGACTTCAAGACTTGGAATGTTCGTTCGAAATCTTCGGCTATCTGCGGATAGGCGAGGTTGCTGACAAGTTTGTATCCGGGATTCACATTCGGGCTACCAACGATGACAACGTCGCGAACCTTTTCACCGTCTTTCACTTTCATCGTCCACGTCGTGCATCCTTTTGTGTGCCCGGGGGTCAGATGCGCAGTGAGTACCGCATCTCCGAGTTTCACTTCATCACCATCCCGCAATACGCGATCAACTTTTGTCGGCGGGTAAAGCATTGTCGGATCGTTACCATAGTGAAAATCACTTTTTCCGCCTGATTCAACCACTGGCACATCGGCATCCATCACCATGTATTTCGCACCGGTGAGTTTTTTGATCATGGCGCTCCCGGCATCGTGATCCCAATGGGCATGACTTATTAAAAGAATCTTGACGTCGGTGAATTTAAAACCCAGCGACTCGATACTGGCTCGAATCAAAGGAACGTTAGCTTCGAGGTCGCTGTTAATGAGGATGTGTCCCTGTGGAGTGGTGATCAGGTAGTTTGCCAATCCCTTGCTGCCCACATAGTAAAGATTTCCTGCAATTCGGAAAGCAGGAAAAGGCTCGGTGAAATCGTTCTGCACTTTCGCGTCTTTGTGGACCACGAAAAAAACAAGCGTGAGCAATAGAGCGCTACTCAATACATTGCGGGTGTAATGTCGCATGGCGGCTTCTGACTGTGGTCTTCTCCCGCTTGTGGAATCTATGTCATACCCTCGCAACTTGTCGAGTCGCCCAATCAACACCGGTGGAGTCGAAAGCTCTAACACCGAAGGTGTTCGCGAATTCCAGCCCAGGGTTGCGCTTTGGTAACCCTGGGATCAAGGTGTCTTATCAATAGAAGACGCAACCCTGAAGGGGTTGCGTCGCCGCTCGCCATTCACCACAACCGTCGCAACCCTATCAGAGTTGCGCCTAACGAATTACGCTTCCTTCCCTCGTTACGACTTCTTGCTTGCCTTGAATCCGATTTGTTTGCGTTGAGGAGTTGGCTGCTCGGTCAGTCTCTTGAGTTCATCAAACACGACTTTGAAATACTTGTCGTGCGTTGAAAGTTTCCGAATAACCGCCGCGAACTTACAATTCAGTTCCTCATTCGATTCCAACATCTGACGCAGCTTCACAAACGCACGCATGATCGCGATATTGACTTCGATTGCGCGTTCGCTGTTCAGGACACCGGATAACATTGCAACACCTTGTTCCGTGAATGCGTAAGGCAGCGAGCGCCTACCACCATGTTCAGATCTTGAAGTCGCAAATTGCGACCTCAAGTTTTCGTCCTCTTCTTTCGTTAACTGGAACATGAAGTCTGCAGGGAAACGCTTCCTGTTTCGCCTTACCTGCTCGTTAAGACGTTTGGTCGGCACGCCATACAGACCGGCTAAATCAACATCTGTCATGACCTTGTGGCCACGAATTAAGTAGATTCTGCGCTCAATGAGTTGAACAGAAACTGCGAGATCGTTCGTTGTGAGTTTCTTTGTGTGATGCACATGAATACATTAACGGTAGATTTGCTTTCACTTCAATCTGTGTAATCGGCGTATTCTGTGGATAAGAATAAGCAGAGTCGTGTATCGCGCACCGTTGGCGTTGGGACGCATATGATCAGGAGAGTCTGATTCAGCTTCCAGTCTAATTATTTCCGATTTCTCCCGGCCCCCACAGCGCTCTTCCGGGT
>JBKPCC010000093.1:0-27717 GCA_046727215.1 Acidobacteriota bacterium | reverse complement strand
ACTCTTTTCTTTGTGAGTTTGCGAGTGATCATTCATTCCTCCAAGGGTGTTTTAGATTGCAAGGACTTTTTGAAGGGCGTCCCTTCGTGGGCGCCCCATTGTTATCCAGGGACTACTCGTTACAAAAGGGTTCCCACAGAGGCACGCCCCTATGAAAGCATTACCTCATCCGATGTCTTGTGAGCGCAGGGAAATGGCCGCGGCGATTGAAAGACCAAAGAGCATGGCAAACAGCACGCCTAAATTGATCCAATGACCGCCCCACGGATGTAGGAAATCTATAAAACTGCTGAGATCGTCCGGGACCTTTTCCGCCTTCGCTACTTCTGGAGGGGGGCCCAATGTTGGCGCGACCGGTTTAGTGGGGGTTCCGCCTTTCATCAAATCTTTTTGATACTGGTCCATTTCTTTCTCAAAATCTTTTGAGCTCTTCTCGGCGTCTGCTTTGTAGCTATTTATTTTTTGTTGGGCATCGACAATGTTGGCATCATTCTGGTGCTCGATTTGTTTGTAAAGACCTCGACCTTCATTTTTCGCGGCGGGCTGCGCATTCTCGTCCTTTCCGCGCAAAATATCTAAACCCGAGAGACGTTTGATTTCATCGAATGCCCACGTTGCCGGCATCACCACTCCCGCAACTTTAGCAACGCCTACTGGCACACCGACCAAACCGGAAAACAGTATCTGTGGAATTAGAATGAGTGGCACCAGGCTTGTGGCCATCTCGGACGTCTTCACAACTGAAGAGATAAAAAGTCCGAGCGCGATTCCCACCATGCCAGTCAGTATCACAACAAACAATTGCGGCAAGCCGCCGTATTTCCCAGGCACACTCATCAAATGCACAACATCGAGTAACTTCAGAGTGGCGAACAGGAGAAAGCATTGAAAACTTACAATCAATGAGAGAACAAAGAGTTTCGAGCCCACGTACGGGATGAGACGCAAATTGACCATGCGCTCGCGGTTGTAAACAGCACGTTCCCTGATGATTTCACGAGCCGCCACGGACGTTCCGAACCACAGCGCCACGAGGGCGAGAATGAAATAAGGAAAATCTCTCTGCGCATGTGACCCAACAACCAGATACGTTAGCAAGGCGATTATCGGCGCCTGGCCAAAGAGGATTAGGAGGTTTAACTTGTCGCGGGTCAGCACGCCCATGTAACGCTGCGAGAGCGTGGACCATTGTCTGAGCAGATCACCCAGTGTTGTCCGGCGTTTCGCCGGAGCTACCTGACGAGGTTTGCTGGAAACCTCGGTCAGAGGATTAGCGACATTGATCTTGTAGCTTTCAGTCCACGTGAAGCGGCGCTTCCACTCTTCTGCAACCTCTTCAGCGACTTGCTCACGCGAAAGAGTTCCATTTGATTTCGCCAAGCGTTCGTATATCGGAGCTTCGAGACGGTCATAGATCTCCTTGAAGCTCTCTGCGCCGACGTGCGCTAATGCTTCTGACGGCGTTCCATAGAAGACGAGTTTGCCCCTCATCAAGAGAACGATCTTGTCAAATAATTTAACGTTCTCCATTGCATGCGTTGTGAGAATGACGGTGCGCCCGGATTCCGCGATTTGCCGGAACAGTTTCATCACCTTTTCTTCGGTTGCCGGATCAAGTCCCGAAGTCGGTTCATCCAGGAAAATCACGGAAGGTTTGGTAATGAGCTCGACCGCAATGGAAACTCTTTTACGTTGTCCTCCTGAAAGTTGCGCGATGGGCACATCGCGACGTTCCGAAAGGCCGGTAACGTCCATCACTTCGTCGACTATCTGATCGATTTCTGCTTCTGAAATATCGCGTGACAGTCGCAAACGAGCAACGTAGTAAAGCGTGCGATAGACCGTCAGCTCACGATGAATAATGTCATCTTGTGGAACATACCCAATCGATTGCTTTAAAGATTCAAGATGCTGATAGAAATCCAGATTGTTAACCAGGACTTGTCCGCTCGTCGGAGGACGCATGCCGTTGAGCGAATCCATCAGCGTTGATTTGCCCGCCCCGGATGGACCAAGCAACCCGATAAACTCATTCGGCTGAATACTCAGGTACACGTCATCGAGTAGCCTGACTTTCCCGCGACCTGAGCGATTAGGAACTTCCTTCGTAACCTGGAAAACATCAATCCGAGTTTTCGCCCGCGTATCGAACACAGCTACGCCACGCTGTGGGTCGACGCGCAGCATGAACGGTCCAATCTGGATTACATCCTGGGGTTGTATTGTTCTGCGACCGGTAATCCGCGCGCCGTTGACGTAGGTGCCGTTCGTAGAATTCAGATCCTCGATAACGAAGTCGGAATTTGTTCGGGAAATGTGAGCGTGTCGATTTGAGATCAGCAGTCCATCAAGCCGGATGTCACACTCCTCGCCTCTGCCGATGACGAGTCGTTGACTATCGCTGATCTCACGTTCAATAAACTTCGACGAATCAAGGCCACCAGTGATCTGAAGGGGGCTTGCAGAGCCCAGCACCATCGTTTCCAACTTGCCTGATACGTGTATATGTTGCGGCGTAACTGGTGGCTGCGAGGCTGTAGGGTGCGTCTGAGCGTCAATCCGAACCGGCTGAGGGTGTGACGGGTCGAGGAAACGTACTGTTGGACCGCCGGGACCTAATTCGATCTTGTCGTTGTGATGTAAGACTTCGGGTTCGACAATTCTCCGGCCGTTTAACAAAGTGCCATTGAAGCTGCCTAGATCAACAAGAATGTAATGGTCCTCACGACGCTGAATCTCCGCATGACGGCGTGAAACTATTGCTGCGGCGGCATCGATCACTCCTTCGACGCCCGGGTCGCGCCCGAAACGTGTAACTTCTTTCCTGAGTTCGAGCCTGTGTAACTGACCCGTGCCCGTGCCCGATAACTCAACTGCGGCAGGTGAAGCCGCCGCGTGATGTTTTGGTGGTGTGGTAGGCAGAACATGGACGTGCGCCTGCTCCTTCACAACTTGCGCTTGCGCAATAGCACCCGCGGTTTGCATGTCAACGACAGTTTCCTCGCCCAGTGACGGCGCTACTTCTGCAGGAAAGCCAGTGACTATGACAACCGGGCCATCCGGACCAAACTGTATACGCGAATGAAGCTGTAGTGGAACTGGGCCATTCACCTGCTGTCCGTTTAAGAACGTACCGTAGGTCGAGCCGCTGTCGAGAAGCTCCCAGCCTCCATTCTGAAAATGCAGCTGTGCATGCTGACGCGAGACGGTGGGCCACTGCTTTTGATCGAACACGATCTTACACGTCGCCGGATTTCGTCCGATGGTAACTACTGGGCCATCATAGGTTGTCTCGTTCCGTTGTTGACCGCGGATCTCTTCGGCGAGCTTAATCTTCATTTATGTCTTAGAGTGCATGTAGGGATGCACGCAGCCGGGCGCTGCGACAGGGTTTGCTAATGAGGTCAGGAGCCGTCCAGATACTGACCCCATTTGTGTTCATTGAATCATGCTGCGGATAGGAGAGCCAAATGGAATTTCTCAATCGTCTAATACTTTCCATTTGGATAGTAATAACATGTAATCGTCAATCTCACCTTCCGCCCGTATGGTTTTGCCGACAAGCTTTTCGAGTTCAGGATCGCTGTAGGGATTACCACCCATTTGTCTCAACAGGTAGCGATCGCCCTTGGTTTCCAGGAAGACTCCCAGGCGCTCGCTTTTTGATCCCACTGCGAACGGCCGCTTTACTACTTGACCTTTAAATTCAGCCATATCTACTACCTTCTAAAGGAAGTTATTTCGGGTCCTGCTGTAGAGCTTCGTCACTGATACGACCTTGCCATCAACTTCCTTTGCAACCAACGCCACAATCTGCATTATAGGCGATGGCAGGCTTACTTTCTTCCGCTTCGACTTGCTCATCTTACCGTTGATTCTTTCTCTTCCCAAGAGCACATGGTAACCGCTCGGGATCAGTTCATCACCAGCCATTAATTTCGGCATGCCCTTGATTTTCTTGGGGCCTTCAACGACGAATGATTTGGTGGTGCCGCCACTTACTCCCAGTTCTTTAGCTTTGCTCGCGAGAGCCTTTTGAATAGATTTTGACGGCGGCTTCTTTGACTCGTGAGCGACCGAGCGCGTAGCTGAAATAGTTGTTCCTTCTATGAACAGAGCGCGGCGGCGACTTGCTCTATCGATCCGGTCGACCATTGCATACGACATCCCTTTGGCGGGTGTTTTTGGCAGTGGCGTCTTGGGATCAACCATTTTCACGGGCGAGCAAGAAGGATCACCATACAAATTGAATTGCGCGAGAGTTTTGATGTTCATCGGATTGCCCATCGAGGTACTGCGCGCAAATTTCTGACGCGCCTCGAGTGCAGCGCGGCCAATGGATGCCCCGGACAGGACATTGCGCAGGAAGTATTGGCAAATGAGATCAGCCTGCCCGTTTCCGGAAGCTGGTCCGTAAGCAATCGTTGTGCTGCCGAAAAATCCATAGGCCTTGTTTCCGAGATACGTATTACAGATACCGGCCTGGCCTCGCGCGAACTTTGGATTATAAAGCTGGCCGCCGTAGCAGCACTCGATTGCCGCTAGCGTTCCTTCCTTTATCTTGCCATCAACAAAACCGGCACGAAGAGCGTCGGGATAATCGTCTTCATTTGTTGCGGACTGACCTGAGAAGAATGGGGTGTTGCTGTTGCCGTGACAATTCACAAACAGAGCTTTGCGAGCAATCAGTGAGGAGGACCAGTTATCCTTCTTTGGCGGCACAGAGTTCATTGAGCTTGCATCTCCAAAGATCCGCTCGAGACTCTGCTTAGTTGATGACTTCCATACCTCGGCGGTAATGCCGAGGTACTTTCTATACGCATCGGCTGTTGTCGCAGAGTAGTGCGTTGCTGTCTTCAGTAGTCGGAGAAGGTAGGCCGGGTCATTTGCACCTGTGATATCCGGAACTCGCCCAACGACGCGAGTTGGCCCGATAAAGGCTTGCGGTCGCTGACTATATGGTTTCTCGCAGGCATATGGCAGATCACCGAAAGCAAACCGATCCGGGTCGCCTTCTGGATCCGTCGAATACATCGGATTGCGCATGTCCTGATGAGGTATGACGTCAATCGATCCGAGGATCATTATGTAGTCAGGGGCGAGCGCTTTGAAGATAGCGTCAATCGCGGCCTTGTTCTGTTTGCGATTCGCCGGATTATTAACCGCGGGCGCTTGCAGGTTTTTCATGGCGTCGCGGTCATCGAGGCCGAGATACAGGTCTATCAAACCTCGATTTTTATCAGCAGCCATTAACTGCGCGACTGCCTTATCAATTTTCTTAACGCCGTCTTTGCCATATTTCTCAGTCAGGGCAGAAAGGTTCGTCACGATCACTTTGTCGATCTTGGTGGGCATCGTTTCTCCTTCGTTATGTATGAGGCTCCAGAGAACTTTTGTAGAGCGGATAGCCGCGAGGTCGGCTTTGTTGCTTCTGAGTGCGCGCGGAGGTTTAGTTCTGTGAGCTCCAGTTGCATGAGACGTCAACTGCTGCCCGCACTAGATGAAAAATGAAAAAATGGAAAATGATCAATGGAAATGTTCTAAGGCTCTTGACCGTTAGACTGACTTCAAACCAACCCTATCACTGTCCGATTGGTGGATCTGTCGCTGAGGCTGGTTGATTCGCGTTGACGTGAATCGTGGTTACATTGGAATCCATATAGTAATGATTTTTTCCAGTCGAGCCGACACCCTCCGTTACCTGCGGATCTGCGTTGACAGAGTAGCCCGCCTGTGAAGTGGTGGATTTGGGAATGACTTTCATTTGAAAAACGTATCCTTCAACCACGGGTGTAGAGCCTGAGAAACGGGTATCGAGTAGGCCTTCCTTCAGCATCTCATCGAAGCCTCCAAAGGTGCTTCGCTGATGCTGGTTGTAATAAAGCATCTGTTGTTCGGCGATCGTCCGCAGAGTTTTTATCGCGGCTGCTTCGTTGGCCGAACGGACCGCGGCGCGCCATCCTGTCACGCCTACGGCGATTAGTATGCCGATAATTGCAATGACAATCATCAACTCAATAAGAGAAAAACCACGCTGTCTGTTGTAGCTTTTATGTCGTTGGTTCATAGGGGTCTCCTGCACTTTCCACGACGCGACCTGCATTTGGTTCCGTCAAAAGTGCCTAATAATCGTTCAGTCTACTACAGTTGGATACGGAGCGTCACATGCCGCTTTCTGTTCGTGTTCGCCCAGCGACGGTTACACACAATACAATGGTTCTTCTGAGGGTCCAGGTCCGAACCGGTAAACTTTCGGGTGCGACCGCACGTCTTAGCATGTAGAATGAGTTAGACGCGGGGTTGTTGATGAGGTACGGAAGGATCTGTAGCTTCCCAACATAATCACCGCCAGATCCGCATTATGAGACGACTGGAAGCGATTGACTCAAACGAGACTATTACCCTTTCGACTGCGGTCGAACAAATCGAACGACTGCAAACGACCGTCGAACAGGTCATTAAGGGCAAACCTGAAGCGGTTCGTCTGGCGATCATTACCTTAATTGCCGGCGGGCATCTTCTCGTAGAGGATGTTCCCGGTGTCGGCAAGACTACCTTGGCCCACGCGCTGGCGCGCGCTCTTGACTGCACATTCCAGCGAATTCAGTTCACGTCGGATCTCCTGCCATCTGATGTTATCGGTCTGTCCGTCTACAATCAGCATTCCGGGGTTTTTGAATGGAAGCCTGGGCCAATCTTCGCCAATATCGTTCTTGCTGACGAAATCAACCGTACGACACCAAAAACCCAGTCAGCTCTTTTAGAGGCGATGGCCGAAAGGCATGTAACTGTTGAAGGGATGACTCATCCGTTGCCGGCTCCTTTCATAGTTCTGGCAACACAGAATCCAATCGAACATCACGGCACGTACCCGCTGCCCGAATCACAACTTGATCGTTTCATGTTGCGATTGCGGATTGGTTATCCGAAATCTGATGACGAGAAGCAGATACTGCGCGATCGCGAATACTCTGATCCGTTGGATGACGTGCAACCGGTAATGAGCAGTTCCGACGTCACTGCATTGCAGGACAGCGTTGCGTCCATTTCGGTTGATGACGCGCTGGTTGAGTACCTGATGCGACTAGTCGCAGCTACCCGCGATTCTGAGATGTTGGATTTGGGCGTCAGTCCAAGAGGAACATTAGCGTTGTTTCGTGCAGCTCAAGCTTTGGCCTTGACCGAAGAACGGTCATATTGCATACCGGATGATATCAAGCGTCTCGTTCTTCCCGTGTTTGCACATCGTGTCGCTGTGAGTTCACGATTTTCTTCTTCGCTTCGTCGCAGTGAGGAAGCTGAAGCTGTACTGCGCGAGATCATGAAATCAGTTAGTGTTCCGCTTTAGTAGGATGAAAGCGGAAACAGATGAACATGAAGGCATGAAAGAGCAGCTCGTCGGTGAAGAAGAGCTTCCCGATGCTTCGCCGCCGAGCTCTAAGAGTAGTCGAGCCCAACTCTCCCACCCCTCCTCAACACGATCCGGCTTACATACTTTCAAGCTAACGCGCTTGATTCCAGGTCTGCTGCTGATTCTGGCCGGGTTGGCATCAGCGTTGGTCACAGTGCTTGCGCGACGCACGAATGAGCCTGACCTTGCGGGCGCGGCAGCGATTCTTTCTCTAATCATAGCGGTGTTGATAATCGTATTTGTCGTCCCGCCGCTCGCGCGCTCGGCACGGCTGGAGGTACTCAGGTTCGACCTACCTTTCCAGATCACAACTGGCGGGGCTATCTTCCTGCTAATAATCGGTGTAGTCGGCTTTGCCGCCTGGAATACGGGAAACAATCTTCTCTTTCTGGTTTTTTCGCTGCTGTGTTCAGCGCTTTTCGTTTCGTGGGTCGCCGCCCGGGTCTCCTTGCGCGATCTGATCGTGTCTGCGCGTTTTCCCGATCACATTTTTGCAGGCGAGCCTGCGCCGGTCATCGTCACGCTGCGAAACATAAAACGGGTGTTGCCCTCTTTTTCGATTCTAGTAGAAGCGCGCGGGCCCACTCATGCGGCAAACGATGTGAAACTGCGGCGACGTTGGCGAAGGTATCACAAACGTACCCTGGCATATTTCGCGTATGTTCCGCATCAAGCCGCGGCTGAACAGCGAGTCGAGCAGCTCTTCCCCATGCGTGGTCATGTCTTAATTAGTGGGTTTGAATTGTCTACGCGATTTCCATTTGGATTCATTCGGCGGCGGCGCCGGTTGCGAGCGCGTGACGTCGACATCATTGTGTATCCAAAGCCGGAACCAATCGGAGACGAACTCCACCTGCTGCCTACGTATGCGGGACAGATGGCTTCGCTGCGACGAGGCGCAGGTCACGATCTGTTCTCACTTCGTGATTACCAGGCGCAGGATGATTTGCGTCACATCGACTGGAAGGCAACCGCCAGGGCCCGAAGACTTACCGTCCGCGAATTCACTTCAGAGGATGAGCGTCGAATCACCATCGAACTCGATACGCGGCGACCGTCAGGTGATGAAGTTCCGAACCTTGAACAGCGATTTGAGCGTGGCGTTCTACAAACTGCGTCGTTACTTAAGCATTTCATTGACGAGCGCGCGGAAGTGCGCCTGGTGATTGGTAATGAATTTGGACCTTTTGGTTCAGGGTTGGAACACCTTTATCAATGCCTGCGCAGATTGGCGTTAGTAACACCACAGTCCAATACAACGAACATCTCAGAAGAGCGGACCGGCAAGACTGGCGCGGAGGTGTTAGATCACGACTTTGCTATACTACTCACAACTGCGGCGCCTGGAACGATTCCCGCACGCGTCTGGCGCACTTCTCACGTCATCTACTTGTAATTTGTAGTGTAAGCAGTCAGCTTTCGCCGAACGCAACTTATGTCGACCATTGAAACCACCCAATCAAGATCGCTCCGTGCAACTTACTCACTAGGCACCGTTGCAGTTATCTGGTTTTGCTTCGTTTTCTCTGGAGCGACAGGACTTATTTACGAAGTGCTCTGGGCGCGTATGTTGGGACTGGTGTTTGGGGCAACGACCCTCGCGGTAAGCACGGTTCTGGCAGCGTTCATGGGCGGACTTGCACTTGGAAGCGCCTTAGCTGGTCGATTCTCTCGCGTCCTGAAACGCCCGTTGCTTGTGTATGGCCTCATGGAAATCGGAATCGCTTGTTACGCGCTCCTGGTGCCGTTCTTGTTCAGGGCCATTGATGACGTTTATGCAGCGATCTGGCAACAATTTCATCCGGGGTTTTTCTCATTCAGCATCTGGCGGTTCATTCTATCTTGCTTGATTCTGTTAGCTCCTACGACATTGATGGGTGCTACGTTGCCGGTCCTGACAGCCGCTCTGTTGCGTTCCAGCAGCTACAGTGCAAATTCGGTAACGCGGCTGTATACCTGCAATCTCACTGGTGCGATCGTGGGTACCGTTGCGGCAGGTTTCTTGTTGTTGCCCTCATTCGGCGTGCGCCGCACCATTTATATAGCAGCGCTAATCAATATCATCATCGGTGTACTCGCCGTTCTTAAAGATCGAGCGTCTGGTCCAACCCAGCTTGATACGCCACTCACGCAAGATTTGGCAGCTTCTCCAACGGCGGGAGAATACGGATCGTCGACACGTTTCTGGATGATGTGTGCTTTCGTATCCGGTTTTATAACGATTAGTACCCAGGTAGCGTGGACCCGGCTGTTGTCAATGATCATTGGCTCAAGTACCTACGCGTTTAGTGTCGTCGTTGCTCTCTTTCTAATCGGATTATCTCTGGGAGCTTACGTGGTCGGCCGCCGTGATCGCTCGGGCGCGCTTCGGCGGACCATGTTTAAGGTCGAACTGGCTACCGCGGCCAGCCTGGTTCTTAGTCTGATGGTTATCGGACGGCTTCCAGAGCTATTGTTACAGGTGGGTCTCGTGCTCAATCTGAATAGTTGGATCACTTTGCTGGCGTTACAGACGGCCGCTGCGGCACTGTTGATACTGTTGCCGGCTTTTCTCATGGGGACTGTTATGCCACTGGTCCTTGTGTGGGCGGGCGGACAACGTGATTCTGTTGGTCTTGTTGGTCGTAGCTATGCAGTGAATACGATCGGAGCAATAACCGGTGCATTCTTGTCGGGCTTTATTTTAATACCGAAGGCGACAACGCGATTCACAGTGTTAGTGGCAGCATCAATGTGCGTCATGGTCGCGGGGATCGCATATCGGCCGGTAGCCAACGCGAAGGAGCCGGCCTTGCCAAGAGCACTTGCTGTTGCAGGCAGTTTCGTTCTGATCTTAATTCTTTGTCTTGTATTGCCTGCTGTGAATGTCCCCAGAATGAATCTCGATGCACTTTCGATCGGCGCTTACGACAGTCTTGTACGCGTTTTGGCAAGAACGAGAGAGCTTAGTGGGACCACCGATGAACAAACTGGACCGGCAGAACATCGGTTGTTGATGTATGAGGAGGGCACGACGTCTACAGTGACGGTTCGAAAGGATTGGAATAGCACGTCGATGGCGATCAACGGCCGGACCAATGGTTCGGACGTAGGTGACATGCCAACACAGGTCATGCTGGGTCAGTTGCCCGCTCTCATCGCACCGAATTTAAACAAAGCGCTGGTCGTAGGTTTTGCAACAGGCGTTACAGCCGGCGCGATGCTTCAGTCGCCTATCGAATCGGTTGAATGTGTCGAGCTTGAGCGAGCGACAATAAAAGCCTCGCGTTATTTCGAACATGTCAACAATCGTCCTTTGAATGATCCCCGGTTACATCTGATCATCGACGATGCAAGAACATACCTGCGAGTTACGAGTGAGCGTTACGACATGATTGTGAGCGAGCCGAGTCATCCGTGGGTTCCTGGAGTCGCTAATCTGTTCACCAGAGACTTTTTTGAACTCGGTCGCGACCGCTTGGCCGAAAACGGGATCTTCGTTCAGTGGCTGCAGATTTATCAGCTTTCCACAGCTAGCCTGCGCTCAGCATTGGCGACCTACAACGGAGTTTTTCCTCATGTGCTTGTTTTTCGAGTAGGTGGGCTAGCAAAAGGCAAGGACTTGCTACTGGTGGGAAGTATGCAACCCCTTACTCTCGATCACATCGCCGAGCGTTTGAAAGATTCGCGAATATCGGCTGAGCTGGCACGTGTGGAGATGAACAGCGAGGCGAACGTTCGATCCTGGTACGTTTGTGATCAGACGCGACTTACGCAGGCGGTTGCGGGAGCGATCATCAACTCAGACGACAACATGCACATCGAAGTGACCGTACCTCGCGAAGCATTCAAGCCCTTGATGCAAGCGAATGCGGAGTGGCTTGAATCGCTGACAAAGGAATAGTCGGGAGTCTGGAGTCGAGAGTCTGGAGTCCAGAAAGTGCCGTCGATTGTGTAATCGGTTTGTGCTTAAGTACTTGTGGTCCTTAAGTGTACAGCCAGTTTCAATGTCATTCGTGACACCTCATCAAATTGGTCGTACAAGCTCTTGAACATCCCATCGGAAACATATCCAAGGTCGAGAGCAACATAGAGGTGTGACTGAGTCTCAGACACTGACGCATGAGCAAAGTTTAAGAAGTTAGCAAACTCGCGATCGGAGTGGCGGCCGAACCCCTCCGCTATGTTTGCCATTATCGAGACACTCGCACGCTGGATTTGGTCTCGAAGGCCGAAGTCTCGTGCAAAATCAGTTTGCCGCGTCGCCTCGTAAACTTGACGCGTAGCCTTTCGAGCCTTTTGCCAAGCTTTAATGTCTTCGAATTTTTTGAAGGTAGCCATCTGAGTGTTCCTTTCGTGGATGAGGTTAGTGAGGTAGAACTCCAGACTCGCCCGAATAATACTTGCAGTGCTTCAGGCCACAACCTTGCAGGTCCGGACTCCAGACTCGCGACTCCAGACTCCCGACTTTTCATGGGATGTGGCAGGCCTGGACCGCAACGAGTTGCCAATGCCCGTTACGTTGTGAATAGACGTTAATGATCTTGTAGTGACCTGACCATTCGCGTCCGGCATAAAACCACCTTGACGAGTCCTTGGCGATTAACACCGCCGTCCCACCCCAAATTCGCACTCTGACGTTCTCACGACTTATATATTCCACGCGCAGGTTTCCAGAGACTACATCGCTTACAAATTGCGCTTTGTCGTCGCCTTCGAGTGGATAAGCAAATAGAAAATCTTCGGCCATTATGCGATCGAGCGTCGCTCCATCTCGTCGCACGAGCGCTTTAACCCAGTCGTCGTTAAGTTGACGCAACGTCGTTTCGATTTCGAGTTTCGATGAGGGTTGGTCGGACATAACAAGGGGACTCCTTTGCCGGGAAACAATGTACTTAGTTGATCTTTGGCCGTGACTGAATTTTGAAAGTGTCAATAAGTGCGTCCATCTCCGTTTCGCCGCTACGTATGCAGTCGGAAATCCCTGCGCCCTGAAAAAAATTACCGGCAATTCTCAGACTCGGCAGGTTTTGCAGCTCGGTGCGTATTCTTTCTAAACGGGCCAAGTGGCCTACTTCATACTGCGGCATTGAGTGTGGCCATTTTGTTACTTCAGCAAACAGCGGTCGGTTTTCAATCTTTAATAAGTCTCGCAGATCGGCGCGCACCCTCGCGATTATTCCGGCAGCCCCTAGCTCAAACATCTGCGGTTGTAAGGCACCACCCACAAACGCGCGTAGCAATACGGATCCTTCGGGTGCTCGCCCCGGAAATTTGACGCTATTAAAGCTGCAGGCGATCAACGAACGCTTCTCGATCATTGGGACGACAAAACCAAAGCCGTCCAGCCGGTGAGGAATGTCTTCCCTTCGAAATGCGAGATTAATGATCGCCGTCGATGCGTACGGAATTGAGCGAAGTTCGCCGGCAAGCGCAGGCGCGACATTCTGCACAAGTTGAGCTGAGGCATATGAAGGCACTGCGAGACAGACTGCATCGCAGCCGAATTCTTCACCTTTGCTGGTCCTAATCCGCCACTGGAAGCCATTGATTGTCCGCTCGAGTCGCAGGTCCTCTACTCTCTTTTTAAAGCGAACAGTTGAAGTCACATCGAAACCATTTCCAGGAACGCGTGTGTCGTCGACGTGCCTGGCAAGAGTGTCCACCAGCAACTGCATCCCACGATCAAACGAGAGAAAAAGATTATAACGCGCTCCGCTCGTGCTTGAGTTTTCATCGCGGCTTGCTGTGTGAGCATTTTGAAGCAGGCCCAGGATGATGCTGCGATGTTTCGCTTCCATCTCGAGGAAGCGCGGAAATGTGGCGCGTAAACTGAGTCGTTCAGGATCAGCGGTGTAAATCCCTCCGACCATTGGCTGAGCCATTCGTACGAGCGCCTCATTGCCAAGTCGACGCCTGACAAAACTCGCTAACGATTCATCATCGTTCCCGTTTCGCTTCCGGGGAATCAATAGATCGGCTGCGATTCGTGCTTTTCCCGCAAAGCTGAAGACGTTCGTTGTTATAAATGGCCAAACCTTCGATGGCGCCAATAGTTGAAAACCCTGCGGGACAGCTCGCAGTTTTCCCTTGCGAACGATGAAGCTACGCCGGTGCTTTTCGTTTGTAGATATTAGTCTGGAGTCGATGCCGAGTCGCCGGGCGAGACTGACGGTTTCAGGTTTCTCAGATATGAAACAATCAGGACCGCCCTCGAGAAGAAAACCATCACGAAATTGCGTTTGAATCACACCGCCTAACCGTGAATCCGCTTCGAGTATCAGAATATCGACCGCTTCACCGAGTTCCCGACCTCGCTCAGCCAAACGATACGCTGCTGCGAGGCCAGTGATGCCGCCACCGATGATTACAATGCGTTTCATTTATCCTGCGGTTAATTTCTAAATTCTAAATGCACTTACGGCGGGCAAGCAGCAACCTGCACGGCAGTCCTGTCCTGGCGTGTCGTCAATGCCACCACCATTGATTCTCTCGACAATAAGCTCTCGAATCATTTGCACGAATGCCTGATTTGAATCGGCGGTTTGCGCGCGGACGAGATTTAATCCGAGCTCTTCCGAAAGTTCTTTTGCCTGAACATCCAGATCATAAACAACTTCCATGTGTTCTGAAATGAAGCCAATCGGTGCCAACACTAGGTCTTTCGTTCCGGACTCGCGCAAGCTCCTTAGCACATCCATGATGTCCGGTCCAAGCCAGGGTTGGTTCGGCGGCCCGCTGCGACTTTGAAACGCGAGTTGCCATTGTGAATGATGAACTGCCTCAGACACCAGTTTGGACGTTTCATTTAGTTGCGTTTGATAGCGACAGTTTTGGGCCATTGACACTGGGATACTGTGAGCTGTGAAAACCAACTGAGCCGAGGTGCGGCGATCTTCCGGAATCCGGGTCAGGGCCGCCTGGACAGTCGCAGCATTGGCTTCGATGAATCGCGGATGATTAAAAAAGACCCGCAGTTTGTCTACACCTGGTGCGTGTTCGCCTACAGCATTGCGCGCGGCATCAATATTCTCGAGGTATTGCCTGCAACTCGAATACGAACTGTAACCGGCTGTCACAAAAGCTACAGCATGTCGCACTCGGTCCTCCGTCATCTGCCGGAGTGTGTCCGTTAGCAGCGGATGCCAGTTTCGATTACCGAAGTAGACAGGCAGGTGCGGGCCGTATAACTCAAGTTCGTTTTTCAATGCGGCAATCAATCGACGATTTGCTTCATTAATCGGACTGACTCCGTTAAAGAGATAGTAATGCTCTGCAACGGCGAGCATTCGTTCCCGAGGTACATTGCGTCCGCGAAGAACATTCTCGAGGAAGGGAAGCACGTCATCCGGCCCCTCCGGCCCGCCGAATGACACTATCAGAATTGCGTCATAGGAAAAGTCTGGAGTCTGCATTTCACTCGAAATTACACGAAATGACGAACACACGAATCAAATGAACCACACGAATCACGACCTTGCGCTGAACTCGTGGACCGCTTCGACTAATGCGACAACATTTCCTACCGGAGTCTCGGGAAGGATCCCGTGACCCAAATTGAAAATGTGACCATTTCGTAGTGCGGCGAGATCGAGAATTCGTTTTACTTGGTCACGCACATGGTCTTGATTCGCGAAAAGCACAACAGGATCCAAGTTGCCCATGATGGCCCTATCATGTCCCACGCGTGTCCATCCCTCGTCCAGCCGCACGCGCCAGTCGAGTCCAATGACATCACCACCCGCGTCCCGCATCAGGTCAAGTAATGCGGCAGTGCCAGTCCCGAAATGGATCACCGGTACGCCAGGCACGATGTTCTCGATGACGTCTCGAGTATGTGGCAATACGTATTCACGATAGTCGTCAGGATTAAGGCAGCCCACCCACGAGTCAAAAAGTTGTACTGCCTGAGCACCTGATTGAATTTGCGCATTCAAATACCTGGATACGGTTCGCGCAGTTCGAGACATCAATGAATGCCACGCCGTTGAGTCGTTGTACATCAGTGTCTTGGTATGCACATAATTTTTGGACGCTCCGCCCTCAACGATGTACGACGCGAGCGTAAATGGGGCGCCAGAAAACCCGATGAGTGGAAGATTTGCTGGAAGCGCTTGTCGGGTTAACTTGATGGCCTCGAAAACAAACTGAAGCGCATCGATGTCCTCAACTTCGCTCAAACGGTTGAGGTCGGAGCTTTTCCGAACTGGATTGTGGATTACGGGACCTTCATTCCTGGCAAATTCGAGCTCGAATCCCATCGGCTCAAGAACCAACAGAATGTCAGCAAAAATTATGGCGGCGTCTACACCCAATCTGTTCGCTGCTGTAACAGTGACTTCGGCTGCCAGGGCAGGGTTCTTACATAACTCGAGGAATCCTGTGCGCGCGCGAACCTCTCGATACTCAGGCATGTAGCGACCCGCCTGACGCATCAACCAGACAGGCGTGTATGGAACCGGTTCCCGACGACAAGCGCGAAGAAAAACGCTGTTATGCAGTGCGTCACTCACATTAGGTTCAAAAGTCATTCTATGGGGAAGACAGAGCTTACCGAACTTTCGGTGTAAGTCTGGCGTTCAGAACGCTGAGAAGTTCGCTTAGCTGCAGGCCAGGAACTGGCCTCCGACCGCTCCCGGAAATTGGGTGTGAACACCAATTCAGACTACAATAATCCGCCCCAAAGCGGTAGCGAGCACTGCCGCTAAATAGTTGTCATAAATGGGCGGACGGCGGTGTTTCACTCCTGAGAGCGGTGATCCATGAACGGACAAGCTAGAGCCTTTGTAGACTCAATGCCTAACGAAATCGCGACGGCAGCGACCCCGCTCAGCTTCGACGAGGCGTTCACACTGCACCACCGCGCAGTCTTCAGGACTGCACGGTCGGTGGTGCGCGACTCGGGGCTGGCAGAGGACGTTACGCAGGAGGTCTTTCTCAGGCTCTATAGGAATCTCGATTCAACTCCCGGCGAAGAACTGCTTCGTGCCTGGCTGTTGCGAGTCACATTGAACGTGGCACGCAACACCCTGCGAGGACAAAGCCGTTCAATAGCCCGTGACAGCGAGTACCAGAAGAAGACGGATGAAGCCTGGTTCGCGAGTGCGCCGGAGGAAGATTACGAGCGTCGCGTGGCGCTGGAAGAAGCGCGCGTTGCTCTCGATAAGATTAAAGAGCCGATGAGAAGCTGCTTGTTGCTTAAACAGCAGGGGCTCTCGTATCGAGAGATTGCTACGGCGTTATGTCTTAAAGAGACCAACGTAGGTAGCTTGATAGCACGCGGCAGAAAAGAGTTTGCCCGGGTTTATGGAAAGATCGGAGGCAGGCGATGAAAGAGTGTTTAGGCGAAGAGATTCTGCAAGCATATTTCGATGGCGAACTCACAGGCGAACGCTTGGAGGCTGCAGCTTTGCATCTGGCAGGATGCCGAACGTGCAGCGCGTCGCTTCGTGAGCTTGAGAGTGAGGCTGATCTTCTGTTTTCGGCACTGGCGCCGGAATTCGAGGCTCCTGTTCCTACTGAGCGATTGCAACGTCGTATTAACGCTGCGATCACCGGTCTACAGGTTGTCAGTCCCGCGCGTCACGTATCAATTTCAACCTGGCGCGATTGGCTGGCCTCGTTACTAACGCTGACGCCTCAACAGACATTTGGCTATGCAGGCCTCGCGGTGGTTCTAGCGTTCGCGGTCATATTTGCTATGACCTATCGGCGCAGCAATTCGCCGGTAGCGACTAAACAACAAATCCCCGGTACAGCTCCGGTAAACGTTCGGCCAAGTCCAGTAGATCAGCAAAAGCAGACCGACAATTCGTCGCCTGCAGATCATGATAGTGCAGTAGCACATGCTCCGAAAGAGTTAAAACCTATTCGGCGTAATCGTACAAATACGATACCTCTACCTTCCAATCCTGCAGTTGCTGAAAATGAAGTGAAGTTACTTCCCGGCGAACGTAGCTATCTGAAGACGATTGCTGCGCTCGATAACACGATCAATTCGGAAAAGAGAACGATGAGACCGGCGCTTCAGGCGGAATATGAGAGAAACCTGGCGTTGGTGGACCGGGCAATCGCAGCAACACGCAGCGCCGCGAAACGCAATCCTAACGATCCGGACGCCGCAGATTTTATGTTTGCCGCATATCAGAGCAAAGTTGATCTTTTGAATACGATTGCGGATGCACGAGCTTATAACCGACCGCGGTGAAAGGGTCAGATCTATAGTAGCAATGAAGTATGTAATTCTCAGCTTGGTGATAATTGTGTTCGCGAGCGGCTCAGTCGCAGCCCTTACTCCTTCGCGTGACAACAAAGCGGACCAAACGGTCGAGCGCACTTCACCGGCGGATGCGAGTGTCACCGTCACCTTTTGCGCCTCAGCGGGGGAAATAACTGTCCGCGGCTGGGACAAAAACGAAGTTCGGGCCCGTTCAACCGACGCCCAGCAAATCGAATTGAGGCGTATCGATGTTCCCGGGCAGCAGCCAGGTGCGGCAAAGAAAATTGACGTCTTCATAAACGATAAATCAGACGACCGTCCTCCTCGCGCAGATTGTCAGACGTCTGCCGATGTCGAGTTGGACGTGCCAAGAGGTGCTACGGTTCAAGTTCAAACTCGCGACGGCAACATCAGTATTGTGGGCGTGGACGCCGCCTATGCAGGGTCTCAGAACGGTGATATTTCAATTGAACAGGTA
This sequence comes from Acidobacteriota bacterium, assembly GCA_046727215.1. GTDB lineage: Bacteria > Acidobacteriota > Blastocatellia > Pyrinomonadales > Pyrinomonadaceae > PSRF01. The sequence continues at coordinate 9,630 of JBKPCC010000093.1, read as the reverse complement.
ACCCAACGAATTGAAGCGGGAAGCATTGGTGGAAATATTTCCGTCAAAGACTCGCGAGGACGGGTGATGCTGACAACCGCCGGTGGTGGAATCGAAGCAACGAACATTGGCACGTCCGAAGCTGATGATACGTTCGAAGCGGTTTCCGTAAGCGGTGATATCCAGCTCGAAAAGGTTACGCACCCGAGGCTGAACGCAAAATCAGTCACAGGCAACGTCAGTCTTGTTGGATCCCTGGCCCATAATGGTAACTATGGATTTAATACGATGTCAGGCGACGTGACTTTGGCGCTGCCTGCGGATGCTTCATTTCGACTGGTGGCAAGGCTTTCGCATAATGGAGAAATCATCACCGACTTTCCGTTGACTGTGACGACCGAGACCTTATCACCTCAGGCGAAGACGAAAACTGCTGGACCGACTGCTCCAACGCCGGCTCCTTCAGCTGCACCTTCGGCAGCGCCAACCACAGCGCCTCCTGCGCCCAATACACCAAAGGCTTCAACATCTGATAAGACATCAACCGCCGGGACTGTTACAGTCGTTAAGGTGGCGCCAATCGTCAAGGTGACTCCGCCCGCCATTGCAGTTCCTTACATGCCACGCCGGGTGATTGGTATCTGCGGCACCGGAGATGCCTCAATTAACGTCGCAACCTTCAGCGGCACAGTTCACTTACAAAAGAAGTAGGCCTTTGGAGTGCGCCGACTTGTCGGCGCTTTTTTGGGGTTTTGCTTGCGCCTTTTGAGGCGTGCATAGCCGCAACAATGTGCGCATAGCCGCAACAATGTGCGCAAAGCGGCAACAAGTTGCCGCACTCCAAAATGTCCCAAAATCGAAAAATTCTTGCCACAACCCTCGTGGTTTCGGTGTTTTGAAAGTAGAGCAACGCAGACGGGCCGAGGATGGCAATAGAAAGCTCCAAGGTGGCTGTTCTCGGCCCGGAGATATGTAGAGGGACAAGTGAGATGAGAAACCGAGCAAGGACAGATCGCATTTATAAAATGATTCTCATTCTATTAATTGGGCTTGCAACAATCTCCGGCGCCCGAAAAGATGTGAATGAGTTTTTGTCACTCGCGGGCGATATTCAGGGGTTTGCTGATCGATGGTTAGGCGACGTTCTGCCAACAGTGCAGGCAGGCGCCTTACCTACAATTGAGATCTGTTCAAATAGCGTGCCTGCTAAAACCCAATCGTCAACCGGGGACTTTCAATGGACCGGACGCGTTGAAGCGGGAAAAGCTATTGAAATAAAAGGCATCAGTGGCAGTATTAACGCTGAGCCGGCATCCGGCGGTGAGGTTGAAGTCGTCGCAAAAAAGACTGCTCACCGAAGCAACCCGGATGACGTGAAGATTGCTTTTGTAGAACATCCGGGCGGTGTGACAATTTGCGCATTGTATCCAAGCGACGATTCGGGGCGTACCGTGACGTGTGAGCCAGGGAGTGCTCGTAATTCCTCTAATGTTCGAAATAACGATGTCAGAGTCGACTTCACCGTACGTGTTCCGACGGGTGTTAATTTCACAGGTCGAACCGTAAATGGCGACATTCGGGCAGCATCGCTTTCAGGTAACGTTTCTTCACGAACCGTAAATGGAAGCATCCGCATCACGACCTCAGGTTATGCTGACGCAAAGACTGTCAACGGCGAAATCGTTGTCAGCATGGGTAAGTCGGACTGGCCGAGCTCAATCGAATTCAATACCGTTAACGGCAGCATCACGCTCGATCTTCCCTCGAATTTGAATACACGTTTTTCGGCAGACACTTTAAACGGTGAAATATCTTCTGATTTTCCGCTGAGTATGGAAGGTGCGATTAGTCGAAAGCACGTCAGCGGAACCATTGGAGCCGGAGGACGCGAGCTCTTACTAAAAACACTTAACGGAAGTATTAATCTCAGACGTGCCGGGTGACACCTGCAGTCTTAAAATCCTAGACGGAAGAAGCATACGAGAATGTTCAGAGAAGCCTCAATGGTCTTATCAATACTGGCGCTCGCGCTAATCGGCGCATTCGGGGGCAGCACAGCTCGAGCAATGGTCAGCTATACCCCAACCGAAACTTTGATTGTCGATGATTCGAGTGACGAGCGCGAGGAGTTTCATCAAACCTATCCTCTGCCGGCGACCGGTCGCGTTAGCGTGGAGAATCTGAATGGCGCCGTTCAGATTAAGGTTTGGGACCGCGATGCGGTGCAGGTGGATGCAGTAAAACGCGCCTATCGTCGTGAGCGACTTGACGAAGCCAAGATTGATGTCAGTACGACTGGGGAGTCAATCAGAATCAAAACTGTATATCCCGATTATGACCAGAATTTCAATGATGATGAAAAGGGTCGTTATAACAATCCGGCGATAGTTGATTACACCATCACCGTGCCACGAAAAGCGCGGCTCGAATCCATCGAACTAGTTAATGGTTCGCTTAATATCGATGGAGCTGAAGGTCCAGTGAAGGCATCATGTGTCAACGGCCGCTTAGTGGCGCGCGGTCTGATGGGTGAGACAAAACTTTCGACCGTGAATGGAAATCTCGAGGCTACGTTTACTCAACTCGGTGATGCCGGAATTATTTCTCTCGGGTCAGTCAATGGAAATCTGAATCTGACGATTCCGTCCGATAGCAATGCAATAGTTAAGGCCAGTACCGTGCATGGCCCGATCACAAATGATTTTGGTCTCGATGTTCAGCACGGCGAGTATGTCGGTCACGAACTCTACGGCCAAATAGGAAAAGGCGGCACCAGAATCAAACTCGACAATGTGAACGGCGGCATATCAGTTAAGCATGCACAGGATGGGAAAACGGTAAGCCAGGCGCTCGGTTTGCTTCCGGATCAAGAGAAAGTGAAGGAGAAAGTAAAAGAAAAGATCCGAAACCGCGCCGAGGCTAATCGAGCTCAACGTGAAGAGGAAACAGTTAACGACGAAACGCAACGCGAACTTGAGCGGGCGCAAAGAGAAGCACAGGCTGAAGCAGCCAGAGCTGCGCGTGAGTCGCAGGCAGAGGTGCAGAGAGAGGTGGAACAGGCGATTCGCGACGCTCAGCGCGAGATACAACGTGCGCAGAGAGAGATAGAAAGAGAAACTGAGCGTCAGGTGCGCGAGCAAATGCGACTGGAAAATCGAACGGGCAGAGGAACTGGGGCCGGCAAAGGACGTGGTGAAGGTGTAGGAACAACGCGCTTAATTGACCGGGAATCCCGAACGTTCACCGTAACAGGTCAGCCTCGTGTGAACGTCGTAACCTTTGACGGTGAAATCACTGTACATGGTTGGGACAAGCAGGAAGTCATGTACAACGCTTCCAAGAGAGCTGGTGACGAAGATGAGTTAAAGCAAATTCGCATCCAGGCTGAACAGCAGGGCTCAACGGTATCGGTGATCGCGAAATCGGACCATGGAGGTTCGGCTGCACTGGAGGTGTTTGTTCCGCGGAACTCAAACCTGCACGTTTCATCGGATGATGGGAGGTTGAGCGTTCAGGGCGTATCGGGCCAGATCACTCTCCGCACCGGGGATGGTTCAATCGAGGTGCAAGATGCACGTGGCCAATTGCAATTAAATACAGGTGACGGCAGCATTCGCGTCGAAAACTTTGATGGCCAGGCCGATGCGCAAACTGGCGACGGTTCAATTGCCTTGGGAGGAAAGTTTGCAGGCCTTTCAGCACGTACCGGAGATGGTTCGATTACTTTGACAGTGCCCTCCGGTTCCAACTTCACAATCGAAACAAATACAGAGGACATCACCAACGAGGGTTTAGATCTATCCGAGGATGTTGCTCCTTCCCCGCGCATGAAGAGGTGGCGCGTCGGCAAGGGCGGCAATGTATTTGTGCTCACCACAAGCGACGGAAAGGTTGTGTTGAGAACGTTCTGAAAAAACGCGGTGGGCGGCATGTGTTCACGGAACAATACCTGCCCCTGTTTCGTCTAAGCACAGGCCGTTGCGCACTCGCCCGACGGCCTCACCTTCTTGTCAGGGATCATTTCACGCCGAAAATCGTCGGAATCGTCGAGAATGAGACTGTTCAGCTCAGTGTTACTTGTAGGTCTGTTTGGGGTTTGCTCGATTCAAGCTCAGAGTGTTCCGTCTCCGTCTCCCAGTCCCTCCCCCTCTCCGTCAGCTAAGGTTGAAGTAGTCTCAACTAAAGCTGCATCGCGAAGTGCTCCAACTAGCGGTTCTCCACGGAAATCCGCAGTGTCCTTGCCTCCGGAAAAAAGTAAGCCTGTAATTCTGCCTCGGTTCGATAAGCCGCCCGTGATAGATGGGAAGCTCGATGACGAGATCTGGAAGAAAGCCGCAGTATTAAAGGACTTCTACCAAACTCAGCCCGGTGACAACATTGCCCCATCGAAACCAACAGAAGTTCTTATTGGCTACGATCCGAAATTTCTGTACATCGCCTTTCACTGTTATGACGAGCCGAGCAAGGTGCGCGCGAACATACCGAAACGAGACAACGTCTGGGACGACGATTATGTAGGCATTCTTTTCGATACGTTCAACGATCAGCGAAAGGCCTACGAATTTGACTTTAACCCGCTTGGTGTTCAAGCAGATGGCATCTGGACTGATGGTCAGAGCGAGGACTTTAGTCTCGACATCGTGATGGAATCGAAAGGTGTCGTTACTGAGGATGGCTACACCATTGAAGTTGCCATTCCATTCAAATCACTTCGATACGTTGCCGGCAAGGATAAATTGTGGGGAGTTCATTTCTGGCGGCGAATCAAACGATTCAACAATGAACTTGATATGTGGATGCCGATCAACCGGGACCAGTCGAGTTGGTTGGCGCAGGCGGGACACATAACAGGGCTTGAAGGTCTTTCAACGGAACGCACCCTGGAACTGATTCCCAGCGTTACCGTCTCAGAGACGGGAAAGCGAAAAGCTCCTGTCACGCCGGCACAAATAGCGCAGGGAGGACGGTTTGTTAACGAGCCCATTACATTCGATCCAGGTCTCACCGGGAAATACACCTTAACGCCAACCATTACTCTCGATTTCGCAATCAATCCAGATTTTGCTCAAGTCGAATCTGATCAATTGGTCGTAACCGCAAATCAACGCTTTCCGATTTTCTTCCCGGAAAAACGTCCATTCTTCCTGGAAGGAATCGACATCTTTCAGACGCAAATCGCAGCCGTTCACACACGAACCATCATTGATCCAGACGCAGCAGTGAAAATCACCGGCAAGGTGAATCGCAACACCTTCGGTTTGATGCTTGCATCTGACAATGCTCCTGGGAATTTTAATGAAGATGAGCGAGCATCGGCCGATCCACGCATGATAGGCAAGAACGCGAGCGTAGGTGTCCTTCGAGTGAAGCGTGACATTGGGAAGTCGGATTCGTTTCTTGGATTCCTGACCACTTACTATCGTTTTGTTGACAAGTACAATGAATTGGGCGGCTTTGATGGGCGCTTGCGAATCGATAAGCAAACTACATTTAGTTTCCAGGCGCTGGGGACGCATTCGCGACACCTTTTCTTTTTTCCTGACGAAGGCGCCACGCTCGATCGAAAACAAAACGGGTTCGGTTACGCGCTCGACTACAACAAGAACGGACGGCACTTTGGTTACGAGCTTTCAGGTGCGGGCCGCACGCGTTATTACGTTGCTGACGTGGGCTTCAATCGTCGTACGAACACGAACAACATTAACTACTTCGTTCGCTACAATTCCGAACCAAAACCGAAGGCGAAGTTGATCTCCTGGCGCGTATACGATGATTTTTCAACCAATTTTGACTGGCAGGGCCGCTCGCAGAACTTTAATAACGAATCACAATTCCAGGTTAATTTAAGACGACAGACTTCTATTGGAGTCGGCGTCGATTATGGTTACGAGCGTGTTTTTGAAGAGGAGTTTGGACCTAAACGCAAGTCGTCGGACTGCGTGGCGTTGAATAATTGCACCTTCGCCGGTGAGGACAATGAACGGCAAACGCCGAACAGGGGAATTTACATGTTTGCGGGTTCGACGCCCAGCAAGAAATACAATTTCAACTTCTTCTTAAACAGAGTCTGGAACTCATTTGATTTCGATTTTGGAGCCGGGCCGAAGTTCCCACGCGTCAGTCCGCCGGCACTTGCCGCCGCGCAGGCGAAAGCTGCTGGTCTGTGCAATGGTCCAACCGTACCTCCCGTTTGCAGGGCGCCTCAGGATCCCGGTCCGGGCGATTTCTTGCACTTCGATGGTAGTCTCACTTATCAGCCGACGCCAAAGATCAATGCGACGTTAAGGTTTACAAAAGAGCGGTTAGTTCGTTACGACACTGGGCTGGTCGCTTTCGACGAGAACATCGTTTCATTGCGTTCTACTTATCAATTTACCCGATTCCTTTTCGCACGCGGGCGAGTGGATTACGACTCTCTAGCCTCGAATGTTAAGGGTCAATTTCTGTTTGGCTACACACCAAACCCGGGCACTGCGTTCTACGTTGGTTATAACGACGATCTTAACCGCAATGGGTTCAATCCATTTTCTGGGAATCTCGAGCCGGGTTTTCGAAGAAATGGTCGCACTTTTTTTATTAAATTGTCGTATTTGTTCAGGAAAAGTTTTTAAAGTACCTGTAATCGGCCTTCCGCAACGCAACGTGTGCGGTTCGAGTCCGTGCCGATTTTTGACCTCAATCCAGCTATGACAGTTTTTATCCTCAAGATCTTTCTGCTCATCGCTTTGTTGACAGTGGTCCACGCAGTGTACGGGCAGTCAACTTCGACGCCTACGACTACAGCTCCCGCCCCCTCCGCGTCACCAGGAGCACGTTCTGCGTCGACCGATTCAAAATCAGAGAATGAAGCAAAGGCCATCACAGGCGCGCCGAAGGGAACTGTCGCAATTCCCCTGGAGAAGGCTAATCCAGTCACAGTGCCCAGATTTGATCAACCCCCTGTAATCGACGGAAAGCTCGATGATGCGGTCTGGCAGGCCGCAGCGGTCTTAAAGAATTTCTATCAAATTCAGCCTGGCGATAACACACCACCCTCAAAACAAACCGAAGTTCTCATTGGATACGATCCAAAATTTCTTTACATAGCTTTTCGCTGTTATGACGAGCGAGAGAAAATCCGCGCAACCGTCGCCAAGCGCGACAACATATTCAACGATGATTATGTGGGCGTCATGCTCGACACGTTTAACGATAAGCGGAAAGCATTTGAAGTTTTTTTTAACCCGCTCGGTGTGCAAGGTGATGGGATCCTCACTGAGGGAAATGGTGAGGACTTCAGTGTTGATATTTTGATGGAGTCAAAAGGAATCGTTAACGAGACAGGCTTTACAGTTGAAGTGGCAATTCCATTCAAATCGTTGCGCTATGAAGCGGGCAACGGAAAGCTTTGGGGAGCCCATTTTTTTCGTCGTATCAAGCGGTTGGAAAATGAACTCGATTCCTGGATGCCGTTCAACAGGAGCATCGACAGCAATCTGGCCCAAGCGGGCCATCTGACCGGCCTGGAAGGCATTGCGGTTGAACGCACGATTGAGCTGATTCCGAGTGTCACACTATCTCAGGACGGCAAATTCGTTCATAGATTCGGTATCTTTCCTGGCAGTCCTGACGCTGCCGCGGATCCAGGTCGAATCGTGAATCAACCAGTTCACCTTGATGCAGGTCTAACGGCCAAATTCATTCCCAGCCCGGCAGTTACTCTGGATCTCGCAATCAATCCCGATTTTGCCCAGGTGGAAGCCGACCAACTGGTAGTAACGGCGAATCAGCGATTCCCGATCTTCTTTCCGGAGAAACGACCATTCTTTCTGGAAGGGATCGAAATTTTTCGCACCCCCGTTACCGTGGTTCACACGCGATCAATTGTCGATCCCGATATAGCTGTAAAGACGACCGGGAAAAAGGGAAAGAATACGTTTGGTTTCATGGTTGCGAGTGACAATGGTCCTGGAAATTTCGTCGGCGATGACCGTTTGAACTCCAATAATTTCCGTTTCATAGGTAAGAATGCTTACGTCGGCGTGTTGAGACTTAAGCGCGACGTCGGACAAGAGAATTCGTTAGGGGTTCTGGCTACGACCTACAACTTCATCGAAAAACACAATGACGTGCTTGCAATCGATGGCCGTTACCGACTCGACAAGCAGACCACTGCGACGTTCCAGGTGATTGGGACAACTTCGAGGAATTTCTTTTTTGATCCTAATGACGGAATCACTAGATATCGCACAGGTAATGGATTTGCCTACACCGGTAGTTACTCTAATTCCGGACGGAATTGGGGATATGAATTCGGAGGCGAAGGCTACACAAAGGATTATCGAGCAGACGTAGGATTCGTCCAACGCACCAACTCAAATTTCAACTACATCTTAGGTCGATACAACTCAGACCCTGATCAGAAAAAGAAGATCATTTCGTATCACATTCACAATTTCACGCACATTGACTACGACTGGCAGGGTCGAATGTATACGTGGGAGAGCGAAAATCTGATTGAGCTGAGTTTGAAGCGGAACAGTTACCTGGGTGTCTGGTGGGAGCCTGCCTACGAACGATTGTTCGACCACGAATTCGGGCCGACTCGAGAGGCGAAACCCTGCAATCCATTTGCAGTTGAAAACAAGTGTACTTTTTATGGCGAAAGCAACGAGCGTTCGTCCTCGAAGCAGCATATTTCAGTTTATGGAGGCTCGAACTACAGCAAGAAGATCAGCTTCAATGCGCAGTTCACTGATCGTTTTGGTCATTTCGATCTCGACTTTGGCAACGGCAGGAAGTATCCGCGGGTCAGCCCGGCTGCCTTACTGCTGGGACAGGATGCCCCACTTGATCCAGGCAGGGGAAATCTAATTCAGTTCAATGGTGGAATAACTTATCAACCGACCGCTGCACTGAAGACTTCTTTGTCGTTGACGAAGCAACGGCTGGTGCGAAACGACACTGGACTCGTTGCGTTCGATACCAACATCCTGACCTTTCGCGGAACGTACCAATTCACTAAGGCCACGTTCGCTCGGGTAATCGTGGATTACCAAACGCTTAGTTCTCGTGTGCGGAGCCAGGTTCTTTTTGGCTGGACTCCCAGCCCGGGAACTGCTTTCTATGTTGGGTATAACGACGATTTGGACTACAGCACTCCGAACCCCTTCACAGGCTCGGTCACTCCGGGCTTTCGGCGAAACTCACGAACGTTCTTCATTAAACTGTCCTACCTAATCCGCAAGAGCTTTGGAAGTTAGGCACTCAACCGTCAAGGACGCTCTTTCAGTGGCAACGTTGAGAAACGTCCATTTTCCACTTCTCATTTCCCATTTGTCATGGCGGTTGCTACTTCTAGTCGATGTACTTTGCATCTTTGCTTCTTTGCGTGAATAAGAACGGCTTGCGTGAAACCCAAGATTAGAAGTTAACGCCAAGACGCGAAGGAGCAAAGCCGCAAAGGGAATCTGTGCGCCCAAAGAAACTGATGACAAATGGGAAATGATGAGAAATGGAAAATGACCAACGGAAAATGAGGTTTTTAGGTTGATGGGTCGATACCACCCGATCATATCTGCGTGATAAACTGGGCCACTGCACTTGCCTGAAACTTAGCCTTATCTCAAACTGTGTAGTAGCCGTAGTTTACGTACGCCCCTTGTTGTCGAA
>JBKPCC010000092.1:0-13470 GCA_046727215.1 Acidobacteriota bacterium | reverse complement strand
ACCGTAGATCCCGTTTCAATAGTTCCCGCGTTGCGCAATGCAGTCTCGTCAATCGATCCAAATCAGCCGATTGCGAATGTCAACACGCTCGACAAGATTGTGTCCAACAGCATTGCTCAGCAGCGACTAAATATGGTGCTGATGACAGTTTTCGGAGCGCTGGCTCTGATGTTGGCTGCAGTCGGGATTTACGGCTTGTTGTCTTATGCAGTCACGCAAAGAACACAGGAAATCGGTATTCGCATGGCGCTCGGCGCGGAAATATCTGACGTTCTCAAGCTAATTCTAAAACAGGGAATGAGACTCACTCTGATTGGTGAAGTGATTGGTTTTGTTAGTGCGTTTGCGCTGGCTCGGATACTGCGCAACCTGCTATTCGGTGTTACACCCACTGACACCGTGACGTTTGTCGCGGTCGCGTGCGTTCTGAGCGCAATCGCCTTCCTGGCCTGTTACCTACCGGCTCGGAAAGCGACGAAAGTAGATCCGCTTGTTGCGCTGCGATACGAATAGCTTTGATCGTTTTCTGAGTTTGAGAATATCGCGTCAAACACGCACATCGAGAACGTGCGAAACGCCTGGAGAGAAAGAAGATGCAAACACTTTGGCAAGATCTTCGTTACGGCGCTCGAATGTTACTCAGGAGCCCGAGTATCACTCTCGTAGTCATTTTGGCTCTGGCATTGGGTATTGGCGCGAACACCGCAATTTTCAGCGTTGTGAACGCTGTGTTGTTGCGACCGCTTCCTTACGACCAAGCGGATCGGCTGCTATTCCTGAATGAGGCAAGTCAGGTGCTGGATGAGATGTCTATCTCGTATCCGAACTTCACTGATTGGCGTAATCAAAATCACTTCTTTGAATACATCGGAGTTTACAACCGCAACAGTTACAACCTGACCGGCGTAGGTGACGTAGAACGCATTCTTACCGCGCAATTTTCGGCGGATCTCTTTTCTGGTTTACGCGTCAATGCTGCCATTGGACGAGTTTTTACGAACGAAGAAGATCGACCTGGCGGAACGCCAGTCGTCGTGTTGAGCTACGGATTATGGCAGCGTCGCTTTGGCGGGCAGACAAGCATTCTGAACCAACCAATAACACTCAACGGAAAGAGCTATACGGTTATCGGAGTAATGCCGCGGAGTTTTCAGTACCCGAATCGGGTGGAGATGTGGGTGCCTGTAGGCCAGCTGTCAGGAGATCCAAGTTGGCAGCAGCGCGGCAACCATCCAGGACTGTACGCCATCGCCCGGCTAAAACCCGGGGCCACCTTCGCGCAAGCTCAAGCCGACATGGATAACATTGCTGCGAACCTCGCAAAACAATACCCAGACTCGAATACAGGAAATCGAATACGCATGCGGCCCCTGCTCGAAGTTTTTGTGAGCGAAGTGCGCGGAACGCTCTGGGTGCTGTTTGGTGCGGTTGCTTTTGTACTGTTGATTGCATGCGCGAATATCGCAAACCTGTTACTGGCTCGAGCGACTGCCCGTCGAAAAGAGTTGGCAATCCGGGCAGCGATGGGGGCAGGTCGTTGGCGCCTCATTCGTCAGTTGCTTACGGAAAGCGTTCTGCTTGCAACCATGGGAGGCGCTTTAGGTTTGCTGATCGCCCAATGGGGTATCAGGCTGATCCTATACGTGAGTCCGAACGCAATTCCGCGGGCCACCGAAATCAACATGGATTGGAAAGTACTTACTTTCACTCTCGGAATTTCTTTCCTGACTGGAATTCTATTCGGAATAATGCCGGCGGTTCAGGCCGGTGAAGTCGATATACACGAAACTCTAAAAGAGACCGGCCGCGGAAGCAGCCGCAGGCACTGGTTGCGCAGTTCTCTCGTGGTCGTGGAAGTCGCGACGACGATGATTCTTCTGATCGGCGCTGGTTTGATGATTCGTAGCTTTTATCGATTGCAACAGGTTAATCCCGGATTCTCGTATGACCATTTGACCAGCTTCAGCGTTTCATTACCTCAGAAAAAGTACGCGACTGAAGATCAGAGAGTAGATTTCTTCCGCCGCCTTATCGAAAGTACGCGATCCCTTCCTGGCGTGCAGGCCGTTGCAGTTGCGTCAGGCCTACCACTCGGCAACAACGGTTGGCAAACATCATTCGTGCTTGATGGAAAGCCGCTACCACCACCGGATCAGACTCCATTGATGGAGGCTTGCACTGTTACTCCGGATTATTTTCGTGCGATGGGAATTCCGTTGCTGCGTGGACGTTATTTCACGGACCAGGACAACCGATCGTTCCTGGCAGGACGCGACGTGAGCAAGATGGATGAAGGGGGTCGCCTTATTGCCGGAACGAATGTGATCATTGTTGATGAAGAATTTGCCCGCCGTTATTGGCCCAACGAGGATGCAGTCGGCAAACGCATTCGATTTGGCACCGACCCGGCAGCACCGGCGCTAACTGTAGTGGGTGTCGTAGGCCGAGTGAAGATGGAAGGTCTCACACAGGATTCAAATCGTGTGCAGGGGTATTTTTCTTTTGCGCAGCTTCCGTTTGGCGGGATGACCGTGATCATTAAGGCTTCGCATGATCCGAACCAGCTGATTGCCGCAGCTCGAAATCAGGTCAAAGCAATCGATTCCGATCAGCCTATCTATAACATTCGCACAATGGATGACATTCGCGGCGAGTCCGTATCCGCCGAACGATTAAACCTGACACTGTTGAGTATTTTTGCGGGCATCGCATTAGTACTCGCCATTGTTGGTATTTATGGAGTGATGTCTTACGCAGTAACCCAGCGCACGCACGAGATTGGTATTCGCATGGCAATAGGCGCGCAACGCGGAGACGTTTTTCGAATGGTGTTAAGCCAGGGAATGCTACTGACGATTATCGGCGTTGTACTCGGGCTGATTGGTGCTTTTGGTTTGACGCGCTTGATGGCGACGATGCTTTTCGGTGTACGAGCGACCGACCCAGCGACGTTTGTGGCAATCTCCGCACTGCTGCTGGTTGTCGCGCTGTGTGCGTGTTTGATTCCGGGGAGAAGAGCAACAAGAGTCGATCCGGTCGTTTCGCTTAGATATGAGTAATAGGACATCTAGGACATAAGACCAATTTCAGTAAGAGGAAGGAAAAGTATGCAAACACTGTGGCAAGACATTCGTTACGGCATACGAATGTTACTGAAGAGTCCAGGAATGAGCTTTGTTGTGATCCTTGCGCTGGCACTGGGAATCGGCGCAAACACAGCGATCTTCAGCGTCGTCAATGCAGTCTTGCTCCGGCCTCTGCCTTATGACCAGGCAGATCGACTCGTGTTCTTGAATGAAACGAGCAAAGTCATGGACGAGATTTCGATCTCATACCCGAACTTCCTCGACTGGCGAAATCAAAACCAGGTCTTCGAAAAGATCGGAGTTTATAACCGCGGCAGTTACAACCTCACCGGCGCGGGCGAACCGGAACGAATCATAGCGGCCCAGTGCTCAGCTGATCTTTTTGCTGCGCTACGTATGAATGCGGCGATTGGACGTGTCTTTAACAATGATGAGGACAAGCCTGGCGGAACCCCTGTTGTCGTGTTGAGTTATGGTCTGTGGCAACGCCGTTTTGGCGGCCAGTCCAGCATTATCAATCAACAACTCACCCTGAATAATAAGAGTTACACCGTGATTGGAGTGATGCCGCAGAGCTTTGCGTATCCCAGTCGCGCCGAGATGTGGGTGCCTGTCGGACAGCTCTCAGATCAGCCGAGTTGGAAACAACGTGGTAATCATCCCGGTTTGTACGGTGTTGCTCGACTCAAATCAGGTGTCAGCCTGGAACAAGCAAAGGCCGACATGGTTAAGATCGCCGCCAATCTCGAACAACAATACAACGACTCAAATGCTGGTAATGGCGTTGGTGTACGACCGCTGCTTGAAGTGTTTGTGAGCGACATTCGCCGCGCCCTCTGGGTGCTGTTTGCGGCTGTAGGGTTTGTCTTGCTCATTGCGTGCGCCAACATCGCCAATCTGTTGTTGGCCCGAGCGACTGCTCGCCAAAAAGAAATGGCAATTCGCTCAGCAATGGGCGCGGGCCGTTGGCGAATCGCGCGCCAGTTGTTGACTGAAAGCGTTCTGCTGTCGCTGGTAGGAGGTGCAGTTGGCTTGTTGTTAGCACGTTGGTGCGTCGATTTGATCCTTTACATCAGTCCCGACGCAATTCCCCGGTCGCGAGAGATTGGACTTAGCTGGCGAGTGTTCGCGTTTACTATCGGACTATCGTTCTTGACGGGAATCATTTTCGGATTGGTTCCTGCATTACAAGCTGGTGTAGTAGACGTTCACGAGACATTAAAAGAAGCTGGACGCGGAGTAAGTCGCAAGCACTGGCTGCGAAGTTCTCTTGTTGTCGTAGAGGTGGCCTCGACATTGGTGTTACTGATCGGGGCAGGACTGTTAATTCGGAGCTTTTATCGTCTGCAAAAAGTGAATCCAGGCTTTTCGTATGACAACCTCACAAGTTTTAGTATCTCGCTGCCTGAGAAAAAGTATCCAGCGGTCGAGCAACAGGCGGATTTCTACAAGCGTTTACTTGAAGACCTGCGAACTCTTCCCGGCGTCGAGGCTACAGCGGCTGCGTCGGGCTTACCGTTGGGAAACAATGGCTGGCAAACGTCCTTTCTAATAGAGGGCCAACCGCGTCCACCTCGAAATCAAACGCCTTTGATGGAGGCTTGTCTCGTTACACCTGACTACTTTCGAGCCATGAACATTCCATTGTTGCGCGGAAGGTTTTTCACAGATCGCGACGATCGTTCACATCTGGCAGGTCGCGATCTCAGCAAATACAACGAGATCGAAAGGGAAATGTTTGGTCTAAACACCATCATTATTGATGAAGAGTTTGCGCGGCGGTATTGGCCCAACGAGGATCCCGTTGGCAAGCGAATCAAAATGGGTCCAGACGAAAAAGCTCTGTTGATTACGGTTGTTGGTGTTGTGGGACGCGTGAAGATGGACGGACTCAATCAGGATTCAATGCGCGTGCAAGGATATTTCCCATTCCTGCAGATACCAAACGGCGGCATGACTGTGATCATTAAAGGTTCTTCCGATCCGAATCAAATGATGGCTGCCGTTCGTCAACAGATTAAAGGGATCGATCCCGATCAGCCGATCTATAGCGTACGCACGATGCACGAGATCCGTGCCGAGTCGGTTGCGTCCGAACGATTGAATCTGACATTGCTGAGCATCTTCGCCGGACTCGCGCTGGCGCTGGCAATCGTTGGTATCTATGGCGTGATGTCTTACGCAGTCACTCAACGAACGCATGAGATTGGAATTCGCATGGCCATCGGAGCTCAATCGAAACACGTCTTTCAGATGATCCTCGGGCAGGGAATGGCATTGGCGCTAATTGGCATCGGGTTGGGTTTGATTGGCGCTTTTGCGTTAACTCGATTGATGACAACGATGCTGTTCGGGATCGAGCCCACAGATCCGTTAACGTTCGGAGCAATCGCAATCTTACTTACGACCGTTGCATTGCTTGCATGTTACATCCCCGGGAGACGAGCAACGAAGGTCGATCCTGTGGTGTCGTTGAGGTACGAGTAAGAATTTCGAATTGCGAATTTTGGGTTCGGAATTCTGTCCGTGCGATGTCCAGCACCGAATAGGACAGATCGGAGGTTGTGATGGACACATTAACCCGCGACATTCGATACGCCATCCGTGGTTTGTTGCAAAGGCCTGGCTTCACCGCAATCACTATTATCACGCTTGCGCTCGGGATTGGAGCGAATACTGCGATCTTCAGTGTAGTCAATGCAGTGCTTCTCAGGCCCTTGCCGTATAAGGATCCCTCGCGTCTGGTGGTAGTCCATGAACGCAAAGTTGGTAACAGTTGGACCACTGTGTCCTACGATGACTTCGGCGATTTTCAGAAGCAGCAACAATCCTTCGAGCAATTAACCGCATTCTCAGCCCCTTGGATTTTTAACCTCACTGGTGCAGGCGAACCGATGCAGGTAAACGGGCAATGGGCGTCGGCTAATTTGCTTTCGACGCTCGGACTTAACGTCGCCGAAGGTCGTTGGTTCACAAGCGAGGAAGATAAACCAGGATCTCAGGAGCGGGTTGCCGTTCTTAGCTACGGTCTGTGGCAGCGTCAATTCGGAGGCAATAAAGCGATCATCGGTCAAGCTGTGAACCTGGACAGCCAGAGTTATACAGTTATCGGCATCGCGCCGCCACAGTTCAGGATTGGAGATGATAGTGACGTCTGGGTACCTTTGGCATTGAATCCAATCAACAGTCGCGGGCGACTGGTTCGCTACCTTTCAGTGGTTGGAAGGCTCAAACCGAACCTCACCCCAGAAGCGGCTCAAGCTGATCTGAACGTTATTGCGAGTCAACTCGCCAGCCAGTATCCGGATACAAACAAGGATTTTGGCGTTGGGATCACTCTTCTGCATGAGGAAGTGGTTGGCAAGGTAAGACCAGCATTGCTCGTGCTTTTTGCAGCAGTCGCGCTGGTTCTTTTGATTGCCTGTGCGAACGTCGCGAATCTCGCGCTTGCTCGTGCGCTTGGACGAGGACGAGAGTTCGCGATTCGAACTGCACTCGGGGCCGGACGCAAGACGTTAATGCGTCAGCTTCTTACTGAAAGCATCCTCGTCTCACTTCTCGGCGGTTTGGTGGGTTTGTTTCTAGCCACCTCCGGAGTCGATTTGATGTTGTCTCTCAGTCCTGACAGCGTTCCACGTCATGAAGGGATTGGGGTTGACGGGCGTGTCCTTTTATTTACGTTTTCAATTTCGCTGGTTACTGGAATTCTCTGCGGGCTTGCCCCGGCATGGAGGGCCTCGCAAACCGATTTTAACGAGACCCTGAAAGAAGCGGGCCAGTTATATGGCTCAACGTTGGGCCACCGACGCTTCCAAAATGCTCTTGTAGTTTCTCAAATCGGGCTAGCTTTAGTCTTGCTTACCGGATCCGTGCTTCTAATTCGGAGCTTCACTCGTTTATTGAATGTGAACGCAGGATTTGAAACGGGAAATGTTCTGGCTGTCCAGCTGACTCTTCCTTCAACAAAATATGCTGAGCCGGCTAAGCGCGCTGACGTTTATCAACAGCTAGAACAGAGACTTAAGGCTCTGCCTGGGGTGAAAGCCGTAGGAGCCATTAGCCGGATGCCGATGTTTGCCGGCGATATCACGAGCGGCCGCTCGAATATCACCAGCACAATCGCCGTGGAAGGTCGCAATCTTGCAGAAGGCGATCTACCGGAAGCTGATTATCGCGTCGCGAGCCCGAGCTACTTTCCAGCCATGAACATACCACTGCTTAAGGGTCGTTTGTTCGGGTGGCAGGATGAACCTCGCGACAGCACTGGTCGTCCGCTAACCGTAGTTATCAACGAAACGATGGCCCGCCGTTTCTGGCCGGGTGAAGATGCAGTGGGGAAACGCATCAAGTGGGGTGCAAGCTCCCCGCAAGACCCTTGGTGGACCGTGGCGGGTGTCGTTGGTGACGTCCGTCATTTCAGACTCGATATGGAACCAAGACCTGAAGTGTACAGACCGTATCTTGTGAATCCGCTTGGCTCTCCAATTTTTGTCGTCCGCACGGCGGGAGATCCGGCACAACTTGCCGCAGCGGTGCGCAATGAGATCCGCGCATTTGATGGAAGCGTACCGCTTTCGAATGTTGCAACCATGCCACAACTAATTTCGCGCTCAGTCGCTCCCCGGCGTTTCTCGATGTTGTTGATGGGAGTTTTTGCGGCTCTCGCCGTTTCAGTTGCATTGGTTGGAATCTACGGCGTCATGAGCTATTCGGTTATGCAACGCACTCGCGAAATCGGGATAAGAATGGCTTTGGGAGCGCAAGCTCCAGACGTACTCAAGTTGGTATTGCGGACGGGCGTTGCTCTTGCGCTTATCGGAGTGTCGTGTGGGCTGATCGGAGCTTGGCTGGTGACTCGCTGGATGGCGTCTTTGTTGTTTGGCGTGACGCCGACAGACGCGGTTACATTTGCACTCGTTCCCCTGTGTTTGATTGCGGTTGCAGTAATTGCGTGTTACGTGCCGGCGCGTCGAGCAACAAAAGTCGATCCGTTGGTTGCGTTGCGCTACGAATGAAACGGCGATCGGCCGAGCAGGAGAATGGGTGAAAGGAAAAATCCGAAAGTCGAAATTCGCAATTCGAAATTCCCTGAGGTGAGCCATGAACACATTCTGCCAAGACTTACGTTATGGTCTGCGCATGCTCGCAAAGAACCCAGGCTTTACGGTTGTAGGCGTGTTGACCTTGGCGCTGGGCATCGGCGCGAACACGGCGATCTTCAGTGTTGTCAATTCGGTGTTATTGGGCCCTCTTCCTTACCGCGACGCGGATCGTCTCGCAATTGTTTGGGAGAGCCGAGTCGACGAGCACCAGAACACTATCAATCCGGCGAACTTCATGGACTGGAAAGAGCAGAACAATGTCTTCGAAGATATGGCTGCATTCGCCGATTTCCGTGGCGTTGTTATTGGCGACGGAGAACCCGAAGAGATCCCTTTGCAACTCGCCACCCCGAATCTGTTTTCAGTTCTGGGCGTGGAAGCATTACGCGGGCGAACACTGTTGCCGGGAGATGGTCAACCCGATCAGCCGCTTGTGGTTGTTATCAGCTACGGACTATGGCAGCGGCGTTTCGGGGGGCGCTCTGACATCGTCGGCCGTCAGCTAAACCTCAATCGTCGCGATGTCACCATCGTCGGTGTTATGCCGCCAAGCTTTCAATGGTTCATCAAAAAGGGTTCGCTTACCAGCAAAGCAGCTGAAATGTGGACGCCGTTTGTAATCCAGGGCGAGGTGCGGCAGCGGCACGGTCGTTTCATGACATCCGTCGCCAGGCTAAAACCCGGCGTGACACTCGAGCAAGCCCAATCTGAAATGAAGACCATCGGCGCGCGTTTGGATCAGGAGTATCACGACGTCAATGCGAACTGGGGCGTAAACGTCGTTCCTCTGCGAACGCAGTTCACAGGCGAAATTAGACCCGCACTTTTGTTGCTTCTCGGCGCAGTCGGCTTTGTATTGCTGATTGCATGCGCGAACGTAGCTAATCTTCTACTTGCGCGGGCCGCTGCGCGACATCGGGAGATTGCCATTCGCGCCGCGCTTGGTGCGAAGCGATTGAGAGTCATCCGCCAATTGCTGACTGAGGGATTGCCGCTGGCAATCCTGGGAGGAGTTTTTGGTTTACTGCTCGCATGGTGGGGTACAAGCCTTCTCGTGTCATTGAGTCCGCCGGAACTGATTGACCTATCCGTAGTTCATATCAACTTGAGGGTGCTTGCTTTTACGTTTGCAGTGTCACTGTTAACCGGGATCATTTTCAGTCTTGCTCCGGCGTTTGAATCCACTCGGATTGATCTTAATGCGTCACTGAAAGACGGAGTTAAGGGTACAGGTGAGGGCAGCGGCGGCCATCGACTCCGCAGCGTCTTTGTAGTTGCGGAAGTTGCGCTTGCATTGATGCTGCTGGTAAGCGCGGGACTACTGATCAGGAGTTTTGCTCGACTCCAATCAGTCGATCCGGGATTCAGTTCCGGAAACGTATTAACAATGCGAGTCGCTCTCCCCCCGAGGAAGTACCAGGAAGATGCGAAAATAATCCGATTTTTCCAAGAGGCTATCGAACAAATGCGCGCACTGCCCGGTGTTGAGTCCGCCGGAGCAATAAACTTCCTTCCGTTTGCTGGTCCAAGCGCGGGGACAAACTTCGAAATAGAAGGTCGTCCCAAACCTATGCCGGGACAAGAACCAGAAACCGGTGTTTGCGTTACGGACATGAACTTCTTCCAAACTCTGCAGATCCCACTAATGAGAGGAAGACTGTTCACGTCCACCGAAGCCAGCGAGATGAAGCACGTCGTGGTGGTTAATGAAGCCCTTGTCCGAAAATATTTTCCGGATGAGGACCCGATCGGCAAACGCATAACCATCAACATGAAGGATGAGAATGTTCCGACGGAAATAATTGGTGTCGTCGGCGACGTCAAGCATAAACGACTCGATGAAGAAGCGGAGCCGATGGCATACTGGCCGCATCCCGAATTGGTCTACCCATTTATGACGCTCGTCATTCGAACACGAGGTGATGCGCCCAGCGTCGCGCCGGCTGCGCGCAACGTGATCCAAAGTCTAGATAGTGAACAGCCAATTGCGGATGTGCGCACGCTTGATAGCCTGCTGGCTAAATCGATTGCTCGCGCTCGATTCAGTGCTCTTCTTCTGACGGTATTTGCAGGACTCGCGTTGATCCTCGCCGCTATCGGCATTTATGGAGTTATTTCGTATGCGGTCACGCAACGGGGTCACGAGATAGGTGTTCGCATTGCTTTGGGTGCGCAGCAAAGAGATGTGATGTCACTGATCCTGCGAAGTGGAATAGTTTTGACGGCATTGGGCATTCTGATTGGGTTACTGGGAGCCTTCGCTCTCACCCGCGTTATGACGACTTTGCTTTTTGGCGTCACTCCAACGGATGCATTCACATTCGCCAGTGTCTCAGCTCTACTGTTGCTGGTTGCTCTGCTGGCTTGTTATGTGCCCGCGCGGAGAGCAACGAAGGTCGATCCGTTGGTAGCGTTGAGGTATGAATGAGACGGCGATTGGGCGAGCCGGAGAATAGGTGAAGGAGAGATTTGGTTTTGTGTTGTGTGATTTCGTGGATCCGTTTGGACCGACTAAAATCGATCCACGAAATAACACGAAATAACACGAAAAATACGGAGTAAGAGGATTATGGGAACGCTGTTACAAGACGTTCGGTACGCGATCAGGATGCTGATTAAAAGCCCTGGCTTCACTGTAGTTGCACTTTTGACGTTGGCGCTGGGCATTGGGGCGAATACAGCTATTTTCAGTATCGTTAACGCGATCGTCTTTCGACCACTCCCTTTTTCTGAGCCCGAACGGCTCGTTGGCGTATGGACAAGAGATCTAAAGCGGCCGGGCACTCAGTACCCAACCTCTTTGCCTACCTTCCGTGATTGGGAGCAACAGTCTCATGTGTTCAGCGGCCTGGCGGCGTACGCATTCAATCGTTTTCATGTGTCCGGCAATGAAGGGCCGGACGAGACCCGCGGCATCTTCG
The DNA here is from genome assembly GCA_046727215.1 of Acidobacteriota bacterium. Classification (GTDB taxonomy): domain Bacteria; phylum Acidobacteriota; class Blastocatellia; order Pyrinomonadales; family Pyrinomonadaceae; genus PSRF01. The sequence goes on along the minus strand of JBKPCC010000092.1, from coordinate 2,361 downwards.
CGTCGACAAACTTTTTCCAGGTTATGGGCGTCGCACCCACACTAGGCCGAACACTTGCACCGTCGGACGAGCACGAATACGTCGTGGTCTTAAGCGATGCCCTGTGGCGTCGCCGGTTTAACGCGGATCCAAATGCCATCGGCAAAAAGATCAACCTTAATTCAGAAACGTTCACGATAATTGGAGTAATGCGGCCATCTTTTCGCTTTCCCACACCGGATATCGAGCTGTGGAGCAGCATGGCTCCAATGTACAACATCACCACAGCTGGCCGTTCATCGATCGGTGATTGGGTTAACAATCGCTCTCTGCGCGGTTATCGAGTTATCGGCAGGTTGCAGGACCACACGTCTCAAGACAGCGCGCAAGCAGAGATGAACGCAATCTCTCAGCGTCTGGCGCAGGCTTATCCAGATTCAGAGTCGGGCACAGGCGTTGTCTTGGTCCCTTTACGCGATCAAGTCGTCGGCACTTATAGAAGACCGTTAATAACTTTACTGGTCGCGGTGAGTTTTATTCTTCTCATTGCATGTGCGAACGTCGCGAATCTCATGATGACCCGAATGGCGGCACGCGAGAGAGAGATCGGTATTCGTCGTGCCATGGGTGCAGGGCAGTGGCGCTTGATTCGTCAGATGCTGACGGAAAGTATTTTGCTCGGAACCTTGGGAGGCGCCCTCGGATTGGTGTTGGCCACTTGGGGAGTTCAAGTGTTACTCGGGCTCACGCCCAAAGAGGTGCCTAGATTGGAGTCCGTCAGTGTCGATCGTGGGGCACTCTTGTTTACATTCCTCATTTCGATCGTCACCAGCGTGCTCTTCGGTCTCGCGCCTGCCTGGCACGCGCGCCGAGTGAATTTGAATGAGTCACTCCGTGAGGCCGCGCGTGGTCTTGCCGGACATGCTCGAGTGAAACGTCTACGCAGCCTGTTGGTCGTTTGCGAGATCGCTCTCGCTGTCGTGCTTCTGATCGGCTCTGGACTAATGCTCAAGAGTTTCCAACGTCTCTCGGATGTTAACCCTGGCTTCGAGCCGGAAAATTTGCTGACTATGGCAGTGTCGCTACAGTTTGTCCGATACCAGGATCCAGTAAGGCAGATCGCATTCTTCGACGAGGCTCTTCGGAGAATTCGTTCGCTTCCAGGAGTAGTTTCTGCCGGCGCTTGCACAAGCCTGCCGCCTAATTACATCCAGCAGGGAACTGGATTTGAAATTGAAGGCCGAGCAAATGAAGCCGGGACTCAACCACCTAGTGCTCTCTATATGCCCGCAACGCCGGGATATTTGGAAGCCCTGGGAGTTCCCATTCTGCGTGGTAGAAACGTCGCAGAATCAGATACTGCTCAATCGCAAGGCGTCGTAGTTATAAATCAAACGCTGGCCCGGCAATTTTTTAGCCAGGAGGATCCGTTGGGTCGTCGGATGACCATTGGAGGTGTGTTGCGGACAATCATTGGAGTAGCGGGTGATGCAAAATACGAAGGACTCGGGACACCCGCTGGTCCCCAAGTGTACGTTCCATACGCACAGAGTGCGTATCCAGGGATGCGTCTCGTCGTAAGGACAACTGTCGAACCGACAAGCCTGACAAGCGCAATTCGAACTGAAATACAAGCGATTGATAGTGAAGAGGGACCAACACGGATTGCACCCATGACACAGTTGCTTGCAGAATCATTGGCTCAGCCGCGATTTAATGCTTTTTTGACTGGTCTTTTTGCCGTCCTGGCTTTCATATTGGCGGCCATCGGAATTTATGGCGTAATCAATTACGACGTGACACAACGAACGAGCGAAATTGGAATTCGGATGGCGCTTGGAGCCCAGGCGGGCGATATTCTGAAACTGGTTCTCAGGCAAGGACTGCTTTTGACGTTAAGTGGTCTGGTGTTAGGGCTGGTAGGCGCATTCGCCTTAACGCGGTTTCTAACGCAGTTGCTCTTCGAAGTTCATCCGGTAGATCCGGCAACTTATCTAATAGTTGCGCTTCTGCTGACAGTTGTAGCAATGATTGCATGCTTGATTCCCTCCCGTCGTGCCGCTAGAGTCGATCCTCTCGAAGCTTTAAGATATGAATGAAGGGAATAGCAAATTTCGAATTGCGGATTGCGAATTGCGAATTTTGTGTAGATAAAATAGGTCAAATAGGTCCCATGGCTCCTATCGAACCTATGTAGCATCAGAATTCCAAAATTCGCAATTCGCAATTCGAAATTCAAATTCTGCCATCCATGCCGCGAATTCTTGTTGCAGACGATCAACCTGACGTATTGGCAGCGCTACGCCTGCTGTTAAAGCCCGAGGGGTTCACGATTGAGACGGCTTCTTCGCCGGCAGGTGTCCTGAAAGCCTTGCCTTCGCA
>JBKPCC010000091.1:0-9103 GCA_046727215.1 Acidobacteriota bacterium | reverse complement strand
TGCTGCATCGCACTTCTCCCACTCTCCCTATCGCCCACTCGCGGTTCGTAGGAAATCGTTGGAGCGGGAGACGAGACTTGAACTCGCGACCCTCGCCTTGGCAAGGCGATGCTCTACCACTGAGCTACTCCCGCTTTGGAGCGAAACCGATTCTAGCTATTCGAGTTAGGTTGTCAAGCGAGGGTTGCTTGGGATTAAACATTATGGAAAATGTCCTTACTCACGTTCTTGAATGCCACTCAACCTCCACAGACTGAAGTCTGTGCCACTTATGCGCTTTCCTTGGACGGTTGAATGACCAACAATCCATCCGGTTGACATCTCTTAACGTCTTTCGTAACGTTCCGCTTCCACTCTGTTGAGCGTTTCCAACCTTGTTTCAATTGAGACATCTGGCTGCGACCAGCAATTCCGTAAGTCGGCCACCGCCGCGAGAGGAGTTCTTTCATGAACCGAAAAACACACTTCCGTTTACCTCAGGCCCTACTAATTGTCTGCGTCGCCATCTTCGCCGCTGTCACTGGCATAGCGCAGCAGGGATATAAGAAACCTCCGAAAGAGGTCCTCGACATTCTGAACGCGCCTGTCACACCGTTCGCATTGATCAGTCCTACGCGCGACAACATGCTGCTGGCTACAGGATTTCGTTATCCGCCGCTCGCTGATCTGGCTCAACCAATGTTGCGTTTGGCCGGTGAACGGATCAATCCGATAACTAACGCGCCGCATCGACAGACCTATTCCGTCTCTCTTGCCTTGAAAAGACTTGCAGATGACTCGGAAGTCAAAATCGATCTTCCGGCAGGCGCAAAGTTCAGTGTTCCGCAATGGAGCGGCGACGGTAAGCACTTCGCCTTTTTGAATACAACCTCCTCAGGTGTCGAACTGTGGATCGGCGAAGCGAGTACGGCAAAGATTCACAAGGTTAAAGGTGCCAGGATCAATTCCGTCTACGGAGATCCATTTAGCTGGATGCCTGACAACCGTTCTTTAGTTGTGCAGTTGGTTCCGCAACGAGGAACTGCACCAGAAGAACCGGTGGTGCCTGACGCTCCTCACATGCAGGAGAGTTCCGGAAGGCCAGGTCCGATCCAAACCTTCGAGGATCTTCTAAAAACACCTTATGACGAGGACCTGTTTACCTATTACGCGACGTCACAGCTCGCCCTTGTCGATAGCGAAACCAGCAAGTTGAGCGAGTTCGGTAAACCTGCGATCTTTGAGACGGTAAATCCCGCCCCCGACGGCCACCATATTCTTGTCGGCCACATTCACAAACCATTTTCGTATCTGTTTACCGCTCAATATTTCCCTCGTGAAGTAGAGGTGTGGGACACGAAAGGAAGAGTAGTTTACAAACTCGCCAGCCTGCCCCTGGCGGACCAGATTCCGATCGACGGTGTGCCCACTGGACCAAGGAACTATCGTTGGCGACCTACCGACCCGGCGACTCTGGTTTGGGTGGAAGCTCTTGATGGAGGTGATCCGAAGAAGAAAGCGCCGTTCAGAGATCACATCCTGATGCTGAAAGCGCCGTTCAACGGGCAACCAGCTGAATTGACTAAGACCGAGCAGCGTTTTGCCGGTTATCTTTGGGGTGAAAAGAACGGAGTCGCTCTTGTGAATGACTTTGACCGCGACCGGCGCTGGGTTCGAACCATGTTGTTGAATGCAGATAACCTTAGCGAAGCTCCGCGACTTGTTTGGAGCCGCAACGTTCAAGATCGTTATGGTGATCCCGGCACACCCATGACGCGCCTTTTGCCGAATGGTCAGCGGGCCCTCATCCAGAATGGCGATTCGATTTATCTCAATGGAGCCGGCGCGTCGCCAGAAGGCGATCGACCTTTCCTCGACAGGTTTAGTTTGCAGACACTTAAAGGCGAGCGTCTGTTTAGATCAGATGGGACCAGTTATGAATCTGTCGTTGGTTTGCTCAGTGAAGACGCGAAGCAGTTTGTCACTCGAAAAGAGAGCCCGACCGACCCTCCGAACTACTTTGTTCGTAGAGCGGCGGATGCAGCAACCGCAGGCGCTTCGATGGGAGATGGAGCCGCGCGTTCAATTAATCGGCCATTGACGCAGTTTCCCGATCCGACTCCACAACTGAAGGGCATCAAGAAACAGCTCGTCACGTACAAACGAGCGGATGGCGTGCAGTGCTCATTTACTCTCTATTTGCCAGCCAACTACAAAGAGGGAACGCGGCTGCCCACAGTCGTCTGGGCGTACCCGTTGGAGTTTAACGATGCAAGTACCGCTGGTCAGGTTAGCGGATCAACGCAGCGATTCACACAGATTCTTGGTCCTTCACACCTATTCTTTTTGCTTGAAGGCTATGCAGTGCTCGATAACGCGACAATGCCAGTCGTCGGCAATCCTGAGACGGTCAACAACACTTACATCGAACAGATTGTGATGAGCGCGAAAGCAGCTATCGACAAAGCGGTCGAGATGGGAGTTACAGATCGTGATCGTGTCGGCGTGGGTGGACACAGCTATGGCGCCTTCATGACTGCGAATCTGCTGGCGCATTCGGATCTATTCCACGCAGGCATTGCTCGCAGCGGCGCTTACAATCGCACCTTGACTCCATTTGGTTTTCAGAACGAGCGGCGGAATCTCTGGGAGGCTCCAGAGCTCTACATCAAAGTGTCGCCGTTTTTGAATGCCAACAAGATCAAGGCGCCTATTCTGATGATCCACGGTGAAGCCGACGACAACACGGGAACGTTTCCCATTCAGTCGGAACGAATGTACCAGGCGCTGCGAGGCAATGGCGCGACAGTTCGATTGGTGATGTTGCCGTTAGAAGCGCATGGATATAGCGGGCGAGAATCAATTGAGCACGTTCTGTACGAGATGATCAGTTGGTTTGATAAATATGTAAAGAACGCACCGCCTCGGACAAAGCAGCAAACCGCTGAGGAGAACTAATCGACATCGCGGACGGGGGGACGGGGAAACGTGGGGACACGGGGACGCGGGGACGTGGGGACACGGGGACGCGGGGACGGGGGGACACGGAGACGCGGGGACACGGGGACGCGGAGACGCAGGGAGACGGAGAGCGGGAGAGACGGAGAGACTTTCACACTTGAGCACCACATCACGACTTGAAAGCCTTTCGAGGATCCGCGTCTCCGCGTCTCCGCGTCCCCGCGTCTCCGCGTCACCTCCTCGCGCCCCGCGTCCCGTCAGTCGTAGTACCACTTGTCTTCGCGGCGCCAGGATTTGCGAAGCGCGGCTTCCGTCCAGAAGTTTCGCAACAGCTCAACCTGAAAACGATCAGTCGCTCCTTCCGCCGGCAATACAACCGTCACAACATCGAACCGATATTTTGCGTCGAGAAGACCAAACATGCGACGGTACGCTCGCGACGCGCGCGCAATCTGCCTGCGCTTACGTAAATTAATGTTGACTTGAGGTGGCGCAAACCAATCTGAAGCACGTGTCTTCACTTCGATGAAGCAAAGAATTGGGCCATCGTAGGCGACGAGATCTATTTCTGCATTTATTATTGCGCCACGCAGGCTCCGGCCCACAGGCAAGCTGAAATTTCCAGCGACGATTGTGTAGCCCTGCTGCTCGAGATAGCAGCGAGCATACTCCTCTCCCAGTCGTCCAAGTTCTAAACGATCAGTTGTTCCAGAGATCGGTTGTGAGTTTGGTGAATGTGAGGATCGCATGTGACGGAAGAGATTACACCGATCGTGAGACAATGAAAACCTGCCGTGTGGAGGATGAACCAGACAGCTTCTCATCCTTGGGTAGGGTTTCGATAGGCTCCCGGTTTGAATCCGCCTGAATCAGAGTTTTAGTCACCAAGCTGCACGATGCCGGCAAGTGATTCTCGATTTCCTATCACCCGAGATGTGTGGCCCTTTCCGGTTGTGTCTTCGACTTTCAAAACGCTTCCCGGACCGAAGCGTCGAATCTCGCCATCGCTCGCCTCTATTTCCCATTCTCCTGTGATAACAAAGAACATGTTTCGCCCGGACGATGGGTGCCAGTCACCAACCCAGCCCGCGGGCGCCGCAAGGAATCCGGTCTTCGTCGCATTTACTAAATTAGACAGCAAGAGAGGCGCTGCCGGAGGAGCAAAATCCGTTTCTGTGAGTTCTTCGTGCAGATCTTCAAAATGAGATTCGCCAGAACTGTCGGCGTACAATCGAACGTAAGTCACTCTCATTGTTAATACGTACTAAGCGACCCGTGGACGGCATCTCCTGCATCCGCGTTGCAAAGAAGTGAAATCCCACCAACTGCGGTTGGTCGGATTTTCGCTTGTATTGCCAGCCTCTTGCACCTTTTAAGCGTCACGATCGTACGCGGCCTTCAGCCATTGCTTAACTTCATCATCGATCTCTTCTAATGAACTGATAGGAATTCGATGCGTTATACGATCTTTCTTTGCAAATCCGCCGGTATCAATCAGCCGGCCTTTTGGTTTCATATCACCTAACGCGAATCCCATGTCAATCCTGGTTTTGGTCGTTGGTTTGATTTGCGCGAATACGTGATTGCGGTAAAGCGGAACGATGGTCTGGCATGGACAGGCCTTTGCTTCTTTGCCGGTCTTCAGACCAAGCTTGAGCAGTTCGTCATAAATTGGACGTAACCTGGCTTTTCCTCCGGAGAACATTTGTTCCACATAACGTGCAGCCTCTTCCAGATAAAGGTCGGGATTGCCTAATGACTCGCCTTTTCCCTCCGCACGTTCCGCCAGCCACCATGCCGTATTTGTTGCCAGTCCGTATTCGCTCTTGAGCCAGTCACGTCGTTCTCGCTCAGTCTTGGGTCCTGACTTCTTGATGTGGCGAAGCCATTCATCGAGTGAGCGACCAGTCTTTTCTTTTAACTCAGCGATCCACTTCTCGGTCATCAACACGCCCGGATGGATGCTGTAGATAGATTTTTTCTTTGCGTCGGACGTTGATTTCGGCATAGGACAGAACTCCTTTCAATGCATCCTGGTTCTGTAGGGCGTCCCTCCGGTGGGCCCCTTTTTTAGAGGAAACCTTACAGCAGGGGAATTTAGAGGAGCGCTCGCCACAACAGAGGCACAGAGGGACGCCCCTACAGTTAGATATATCGATCCCAGCTTGAATGCTTCTTCAAAATTGCTATTTGCAAAGTCGTACTTACGCGGAAAGGTCTGCTGTTTCTCGAAACTTTGGTGGACGTCGCGCCTTCGTTGCTTGTTCAAAAGCATATGCGATCTGGATCAGTTTTGGCTCGCTCCATGCGCCCCCGAAAAACGAAATGCCGACTGGCAAGCCAAAGACCTGCCCGGCCGGCACAGTGATGTGTGGATAGCCGGCGACCGCAGACGCCGAGGAGTAACCACCGGTGAAATGATCGCCGCTGATCCAGTCTGTTGCCCATGCCGGGCCGCCCGTGGGCGCGACAAGCGCATCAAGGTGATGCTTCGCCATGATTGCATCTATGCCCTGCGTTCGCGAAAGCAACTTGCTCTTTCTAAGCGCCTCTCGATATTTCGCACTGGTTAATGGTCCTTTTTCCTGTGCTTTTATGAATAGATCCTGCCCAAAGAAAGGCATCTCACGATCGCGATGTCGATCGTTAAACTCGATCACCTCCTGCAATGACCGCACTGGCGCTTGTGGTCCAAAGCGGGCGAGATATGCGTTCAGATCGGCTTTGAATTCGTAGAGAAGAACTTCCAGCTCTGACTCATCAAACTTTCCAGCAGTGGGAATGTTGGCTGGATCAACGATCACTGCTCCCATCCGTTTCATCTCATCAATCAGACCATTCATTAACTTGTCCACTCGATCATTGAAGCCAAAATGCTTCCTTGCTATTCCAAGACGCGCGCCACGCAAGCCATCCTTTTTCAGAAACTGAGTGTAATCCGAAGAAGCTTTACTCGCGCTCGCTTCGGTTGCCTTGTCGCTGGGGTCGATACCTGTCATAGCGGATAATAGAATGACGGCATCAGTGACACTTCGGGCCATCGGACCTGCGGTGTCCTGGCTGTGAGCAATCGGTATGATTCCGGAGCGACTGATAAGTCCGAGTGTGGGTTTGATTCCGACCAGTCCATTAGCGGACGACGGGCAGACAACTGAGCCATCGGTTTCGGTTCCGACTGCTGCCGCGCAAAGGTTTGCCGCTGTGGCAGCTCCGGAACCGGAACTCGACCCACAAGGATTTCGATCGAGAGCGTAGGGATTTTTTGTCTGGCCGCCTCGTCCACTCCATCCGCTAGTCGAGTGATTTGAGCGGAAGTTAGCCCACTCGCTCAGATTAGTTTTACCTATGATTACTGCGCCAGCGTCACGCAACTTGCGAGCGACGAAGGAATCTTGCTCGGGGCGCGAGCCGAACAGAGCGAGCGACCCCGCAGTCGTAGTCATTCGATCAGCGGTGTCGATGTTGTCTTTAATTAAGATGGGAATTCCATGAAGCAGACCTCGAGCTGCACCTTTCGTTTTTCGCTCGCGATCGAGAGCTTCAGCGATGGCCAGCGCGTCTGGGTTCAATTCAATAACCGAATTGATTGCCGGCCCTTTCTTATCGATGTCGTTGATTCGCTCGAGGTACTTCCGAGTTATTGCTTGTGAGTTAGTACGTCCGGATTTCATCTCCTCCTGGAGCTGAGAAATTGTCACTTCTTCCAAATCCTCAGCCGGCACAGTCGCCGGTTTAGTTACGGACTCAATTCCTTTAGCAAATACGTGACGGGACTCAGTAAGTAACAGCGAAGCTCCTAAAGCGGACGAGTGCAGGAAATCTCTACGTTTCATTGGCGCACCTTTACTAAGAGAGTTTGGAATTACTTACTACAGCTTGGTCGAGCTCGTGAGTAGAGCGTCAGAGAATGCAAGAAAAAACTAGCCCAGATTATTGCAGATAACGCAGATTAAGATATAGAAGTAAGTAAGATCACGTTCTTGTACTTTCATTTGGCCTGATCTGCGTTATCTGCGTTAATCTGCGCCAAAACGTCTCTGATAACTAACGCACCTCGAACGACGCGAAGAATCGCGCCACCTCATCAGAGTTGTCCTGTCCTTTATAAGTACCGGCGATTAATTGATAAGGACGACGTCCAACGATATAGACACGCGACTTAAATGTCGTTTGCGGAGTTTCGGCAGTAAACTCAAGCCCGGGATTGCCTTCCAGCGCGATACGGTTGGAATTCAACAGCGTTGCCTTTACTCCCTTTACGAAGTTATCGCGGTTTGCCTCAAGTTCGCTTTGGACGCCGAAGTTGAATGATGGATCGTAGTCAACCCAACCAACGAGGAAGACGCCTTTTGCAGTACGGGCAACAAACAGGTGAGTTGTGTATGGCCCTTTTGGACTGCTCTTGGTTTCGGCCTGATCTTTGGCCAACTCGGGTAATAGAACCGAAAATTGACCCTCATCGGAATTCAGTCTTACCCACGAGCCCGTATCGATTGTTGACGACGGTCGAGAGTTGCCCGATACGGAGTGTTCCTGGGCATGGAGAGACACCACGGCGAGCAAAAGAAGGGAACAGCACGCGATAAACTTCCTCATGAAATCAATACCTCGGAGAAATCGAAAAGCTCCCACTCGGCTTATACCCACGTTTGGCGAAGTAAGTCAATAAATACCTGCTGGGGGACACGGGGAGGTGGGGACGCGGAGAGGGTCGGGGACACGGGACACGGGGACGCGGGGAAGTGGAGACGCATCCCGCAGCACTTGGCAACGCAGCAGAGATTTTCTACCGTGTGAAGCATCTCATGAAAGCCAACCCTAAAAAGGAAACAGTTGCCACGGCGGATGAATTACCTCTCGTAGCCATCGTCGGTCGCCCGAACGTTGGAAAGTCAACCATATTCAACCGTCTGATCGGACAGCGCAAAGCAATTGTCGGAGACGAACCCGGAATCACGCGCGATCGCATCTATGGAGAAGTTGAATGGGGCAGACATCGTTTCGCTATTGTCGATACTGGAGGAATCATTCCCGATGACGCTGAGTCTATCCCCAGCAACATTTTGAAACAGGCGGAGGTAGCAATAAAGGAAGCGCAGGTTCTGTTGTTCGTAGTGGACGCACGCAAGGGAATCACACCGCTGGATCAAAATCTTGCCAGGCTGCTACGCGCTACTGGGAAGGCCGTGTACGTTCTTGCCAACAAGGTCGATACATACAAGCTTGAAGATGAGAAGAGTGAGTTCTACCGGTTCGGGTTTGAAGATGTGTTTGCGGTATCGGCCGAGCAGGGAATCGGCATCGGTGAATTGCTCGATGCAATCGTACAAAACCTGCACGAGCCATCAGGACCGGAACGCGCGCCTACTGGTGAACAGAAGGAACTAAGGCTCGCTATTGTTGGTCGACCGAACGTAGGCAAGTCTTCATTGCTTAACCGGCTGATCGGCGAAGAGAGGGTAATCGTTTCTCCAGTTCCCGGAACCACCAGAGACGCCGTTGATACAGTGCTCGATACAGGTGAAGAGCGGTTTCGGATCATTGACACTGCCGGTATCCGACGTAAGGGTAAGACCGAACAAATGGCCGAGAAGCTTTCAGTTGTCATGGCAAGAAAGGGTCTGGAGCAAGCGGAGGTTGCGGTCGTTGTGATTGATGCTGAAGAGGGCGTGACTGCGTTGGATGCGAACATCGCCGGATATGCGCTCGATGCAGGCTGTTCAATTATTGTGGCCGTTAACAAATGGGATGCAGTCGAAAATAAGGGTCCCAGCAGTGCTGCTGATTTTGAACGGAAACTGCGCGACAAGATGAAATTCCTGTCCTGGGCGCCGGTAATCACGATTTCAGCGGTGAAGGGTCTGCGAGTTGATCGCATTCTCCCGCTTGCGGCACAAGCGCAACAAGCGCGGCTGCGCCGGATCCCAACTTCTCAGCTGAACGCATTTTTCGAACGCGAGATTGCGCCGTCGCGTGCGGGGGCGACACCCGCGCCCGCTCGAGGCGGCGTATCTCGTTTGCATGTTCAATACATAACGCAAACGGGCGTAGCTCCACCCACGTTTGTCGTTTTTACGTCAGGCGGACGCCCAGGTCTGCATTTCTCGTATGAGCGCCATTTGCTGAAAAGGTTGCGTGAAGAGTTCGATTTCTTTGCCACACC
>JBKPCC010000090.1:0-20462 GCA_046727215.1 Acidobacteriota bacterium | reverse complement strand
ATCCACAAGTCGCCAAATCAGCAACGGCATCACAGCGACAAACGGAAGCAGTCCCCAGTAAGAACCTAACGCCAACGGTGTGCCCATCAGGTACAAAAGCGCGCTCGCGTACATAGGATGACGCACCAGTGCATACGGACCAGTATCGACCACCTTTTGATCTGCCGCGACTTCAATCGTCGCCGACGTATACGTGTTTTCTTTATAAACTTGATAAATGAAATAGAACCCCAGTGCGACCAGAAAATCTCCTGTGACAACCACGTAGTGAGGAACCATGGACCAGCAAAACCGATAATCAAGCGCAGGAACAACCAGCAGCGCGATGAATCCTAACGACGTGAATAACATGATCAGGCGTTGCTTCGGCCGAGTTTCCGCAGTTGGGCCTCCACGCATACGCCGCTGCAACAGTTCCGGATCATTTCGGATCAGATAGATTGTCGTTACAAGTGAAGCGATCGTGAAGATAGATAAATATGTCCACCCGTGCCAGTAATGGATTGTGCCCGCTGCAAGAAAGATAATTGCACCCATCACAATCGCCAGGATTAGGACAGACAACAGTGCTTTCTGGGCAACGGTCATATACAAACATGACTATGTTTCAAGTCAAAGAACTTGGCAACCGGCAATGGGGCAACATTAGGGAAGGGGCAGTCGGTAACCCAAGGTGCGATAGAACAGTCGGGAAGGGGGAAGTGGCTAAGCTCAAGGTGCGCCAGACTCAACGCGCCCCCGCTTAACTTGCATTAGCTTCAACCTGAGGGCGATCACTTTCGTGTGCTTTCATTTATGTTAGTGGATCCGAAGTCACACGAAAGCACACAAATCTAAATGACAAATGACAAACAATCAAATGTCCAATGTCAAATGGTTGTGCTTAGATTGAATGCGCTCGCTTACGTCGAGCAGGTTCAGATTGTCTGTGTAATCTGTGGATGCTATCTTTCATCCTTAAGCATTCCCCGCAGTTCCTCACGAAACTCCGGAGTGTTCTCATGCCCATGAGCAGAAACAGCATGCTGAACAGCTGCATCGAGCACTTCGTCCTCGGTACCTGAAATCTTCAAGGTACAACCCTTCTCACTCGGGTACTCTCTACAGTCAACAGATTTACGCGGCTTCTGCGATGGTGTTGCCGACATAAATGCCTCCTTTTATTTGCAAAATTGGGCGGATTATTTTTGAAGAGATAGCATTCTATATTCGGAGCGCTGAGCGATCAAGATTTAGCCGGAACAGAACTGGAATTAAATGACAAATGTCGAATGATTCCGATATCCAATGTCAAATGATTCCTCCCGCGCTCAGCTTGATTGAAAATGATAGCTTTGATTAGATACCTCAACGCAGATCATGGAGGAGTGTCCATGTCAAAACCCAATCGCAACGATCCTTGCCCCTGCGGCTAAGAACCGCCTTCTGCTTTCTGTTTTTAGTCTGCGTAATCTGTGGATATTCGCTTTCGTGCGATTTCGTGTGTTTTGGTGGATCGTATTCATCACTCAAACAGAATAGTGGGCCGCGATCCTTCTACGGTGACGCCTCCGCGGTCGCCTGGAGTAATCGAACCGTATCGGTCCGCGTAAACTTCAGGCAGAGGACGCGCTCCCGGCGGCGCCAGCCATAGACGCAGCAGATAGCGCTTGCGCTCAGGCTCCGGAAAATCCTCGAATGCAGTTCGATCGTGCAGAATCGTGTGGTTGTGTACCAACTGAATATCACCAGGTTGAAACTCCATCATCAAGTTCAGCTTCGGGTCGTTTGCCAGCTGGTCCAAAAGATCGAGCGCCTCGATCTGTTGAGGACTGAGTGGCGGAACGTCGGGAAAGCGTCGAGCTGACTCGATGTATTGTCTCTGGTAGATCGCCGAAGCTAATCCCTCATGATAGTTGAAGACCGGAATGGTGAAGTAAGGTTTGCTGCCTTCGGGAACTTCACCACGTCGATCCGTTTCAATTGGCTCTATTAAGACTCTAAGGAGGTCTGGTCTGCGGCGGTGCATCTCGTTGAAGATCGTGGTCGAGGACACGAGACTCGATAAGCCACCTGACTTTGCCGCTCTGAGACACATCAAACCCACGACATCACAAGAGTCAGTGTGATGAGTTTGCCGTTCATGCGTTTGGTAAATCCTTGTATTCGGATCATCGCTCGAGCGACCCAGGTCCCTGACATGTCCGAGCAAGTGTCCTTCGGCGTTTTGCATCCGCAGGTTGCCCAAGTGAACGCCGATGATCAGAAAAGCAATTGCCGCCTGGCGTTTGGTCCACCGCTCAACCGGCAGGCCTTTGATTAGAACGAACCCGCGACCATTAAGCACTTCATGAAGTAAACGTTGCAGTCGCGGCCCAAGCGTAGGAAGTGGAACGCGCCCGAGGGTTGGAACTGGAACCTCGCTAGAAGTGATGGATGCGAGGCCCACCTTAATATTGGTCAGGTCGAAAGTTGATTTCTCCAGCTTCTTGGCCGCGCTCTCAACTTCGGCAATTTCGGGTTCCGTCAGGTGCTCGATCCAATCAGTGCGTGTCGCGAGCTCCGCTCCGAACCACGCCGACGCATCGTGAATCTCAGGTGGCAAATTAGTCTCTTGTGACCTTCTCATAAAACATCCGCAGATTACACCGATTACACAGATTCTTTAAATGTTCGGTGTAATCGGTGATTCACAACTGAAAAATCCCACCAACTGCCGAGACTGTCAACTCAGATCGTTGTAGCATGAGGTCAGTACCGAAACGCGGTAGCGTCGGGTTGATCTTTGGCAACACTCAAGGCTTGACTAGTTCAACCGGACTGGATCCGCCGTTGGATGAGTGTTACGAGAGATCAACCCGACGCTACCGCGTAACGGTACTGACCTCATTCGGTGCCGAATGAAGCGCCAGCCAGAACAGGCGTCCGGGGAAGGTTGAGTGAAGCGTACGTTTCACCCGACGCTACCGCGTAACGGTACTGACCTCATTCGGCGGCGAATGAGGCGCAAGCCAGAAGCGTGATTGAATGCTGCGAATGCTCACCGTGTCCCTCAACAGTGGAATTCTTGACCCGTTTGCGATTTAATCTGCGCAATCCGCGTAATCTCTCGAAAGCGAAAACCTGACTATGCCCCTCCCAGTAAAACTCAGTGATGTTGTTGACCAGTTGGAGATCGTTGGAGATCAGGTGAATGTGTACCTCAACAGGAAAACAGGTGAGTTCGTTGTCTTGACCGGAGATGAAATGGCCGGACCCGATGACGATGATGATTTTGATGAGTTCGATGACGACGAGCTTGATGATGATGAAATCCACGAGGAGAGCTCAAACGAGCCAGAGTGGATGCGCGAAGCAAAACGGATCCGACGTGAGGTATATGACTCTGACGACTACGTCCAGTTGCCCGACAAGTTTGATTTACACGATTGGCAGATCATGCAGGATTTTTGTCTGTCGGTACCCAGGTCCGACGTGCGCGCTGAGTTGCTCGATTTGATTCGAGGAAGAGGCGCGTTCAGCAGATTTAACTCGGCGATAAGAGGCCTTCGTCTTGAAAACGCGTGGCGTGAGTTCAGGAATGAGACCTATGAGCGGGTAGCCACCGACTGGTTGCAGACAAACGAGATTCCGTTCATAGGAGGCTCCACGAAGTCAAAGTCCACGAAACCGCACGAGAAACGGCCCACTAAAGCACACGAACAAAACTCTACAAAACCACACGAAGTGACCGAAACGAAACGATTTAATCCGAACGAGATCAAGGTATTCATTTCACATCGCGATTCGAAATGCGATGAGTGTGGGGAAGAGTTGGGCCGGCAGGCATGGATAACGCTTGAAGAAAATAAAGGCGCACTGTGTCTTGCATGCGCAGATCTCGACGAGCTCGTCTTCCTGCCCTCTGGTGATGCCGCATTAACCAGGCGCTCAAAGAAGTATTCGACGCTTTCAGCTGTCGTATTGAAATTCAGCAGAGCTCGAAAACAGTATGAACGCCAGGGTTTATTGGTTGAGGAAAGCGCGCTCGCACAGGCTGAGGCTGAGTGTTTGGCGGACAGTGAAGTGAGGGAAAGACGCAACGAGCGAGCGAGCGAACGACGAGCTGAACTCGATCAGGATTACATAAAAGAGTTTGCTAAACGGATACGAGCCTTGTACCCGAACTGTCCTGAGGGAAGGGAACAGACCATTGCCGAACATGCCTGCTTAAAATACAGCGGTCGAGTAGGCCGATCTGCCGCAGCGAGAAGTTTTGATGAAGACGCAGTGAGGCTTGCCGTTTCGGCTCACGTGCGCCATCGTGAGACAAATTACGACTCGCTTTTGGCAGACGGGTGGTTCAGAGGTGAAGCGCGGGCGAAGGTAAGGGATCGAGTTGAAGCAGTGCTGGAAAAATGGCGCGATTAGTCATGCACTGATTAGATAGAAGATCACGAAAGTCTCGAACCAAGAAGGCAATCTGACTTAGCCACAAGAAGTAGCCCTTAATCTTCACAATCCGAGCAATATGGACCTATTGGAACGCGGCGAGTTTTTAGCAGAGCTGGAAAAATCATTCGGCGATGTAGCGTCGGGGAACGGTCGCGTTGTGCTCGTTAGTGGTGAAGCGGGGATCGGTAAGACATCACTTGTCGAGCAGTTCGCCGAAACTCAGAAAACGCACGGCCGCATTTTGTGGGGTGCGTGTGATGCGCTGTTCACTCCACGGCCCCTTGGCCCTCTGTATGACATAGCCCACCAGATTCATGGCAACCTGCTCGGCCTGCTTGAAGACGAAGCGCCGCGTGCTTCGATCTTTTCTGCAGCGCTTGATGAATTGCAAAGGCCGCGAACTTTAATTGTCATTGAAGATGTCCACTGGGCTGATGAAGCGACACTCGACCTACTAAAGTTCATCGGTCGCCGGATCAGTAGATTGAGATCGCTGCTCGTCATCACTTACCGCGACGATGAGGTTCAAGCAGATCACCCTCTTAGACTCGTCATCGGTGATTTGCCTCGTCGCTCGGTCACGCGCGTTTGTCTCCCGCCGCTTTCTCAATGCGCAGTTGACCAGATGGCTGACCGAGCCGGCAAACGTATCGAAGACCTCCATGCGGTCACAGGAGGTAATCCTTTCTTTGTGACAGAGGCCCTGGCGAGTAACGACCCGGGTGTGCCCGTCACGGTCAGCGATGCGGTGTTGTCCCGCGCTGCGCGTCTCTCCGCATCCGCTCGCGCGGTTTTGGAACTCGTTTCGGTCGTCCCGGCAAAAGCTGAAATGTGGTTGATTACCGAAACCGTCAATGCGGCCACAACCGCAATCGAAGAATGTTTGAACGCCGGCATGCTGTTGTCCGATGGCGAAGCGATAAGTTTTCGACATGAGCTAGCGCGACGAGCCATTGAAGACTCGCTGGCTGCGCCTCGGCGCCAGAGTTTGCATGCGCTTGTCTTGAAGGCGCTGATAAAACGCGGTCCGGAGGGCCAACTGGCGCGCATAGTTCATCATGCGGCGAAGGCGGGTGATGGCTCTGCTGTACTTGAGTATGCACCGGTTGCGGCAAGAAAAGCAGCGGCACTTAACGCACATCGCGAATCCGCATCGCATTATCAAACCGCTTTAAAATTTTCGGACTGCCTGACCGCAGGAAACAGAGCTGCATTACTGGAAAACCGCTCGTACGAATGTTACCTGACAGATCAACTTAACGAGGCGTGGCAAGCTCGTCGCGAAGCGCTTGATGTCTGGAAGCAACTTGGCAACAAGATTCGTGAAGGCGATAACCTCCGATGGATGTCGCGACTCTCATGGTTCCTCGGTCATACGGATGAAGCTGAAGCCTATAGCGTCGAAGCAGTCTCCACGTTGGAAGTCCTGCCGGTCAGCCCGGAATTGGCGATGGCTTACAGCAATCGCTCGCAACTGCACATGCTTGCAGATCAGACTAAGGAAGCAGTTCTATGGGGTTCTCGTGCAATTGAGCTGGCGGAAAAGTTTGGCGCAACGTAAACACTCGTTCACGCCCTAATCAATGTTGGGAGTGCGGAGTTAATTGCGCACAACGAGGAGGGTCGCAGCAAGCTCGAAGAGAGCTTGCGTCTCGCGCTCGAGCACAATCTTCAAGAACACGCAGCACGCGCCTTTAGCAATCTTTCAACGGCGTATGTAAGGAACCGGAATTATCCACTTGCGATGCGTTACCTGGAGGACGGCATCGTCTATACGACGGAACACGATCTTGATTCCTGGAAACTTTACATGACCGCGTGGCGCGCGCGCGCGCATTTCGAAACCGGTCGCTGGACCAACGCCACGGATGATGCAGCGTTCGTGCTCGGCCATCCTCGCGTACCTGCAATCACGCAGATTCCTGCGCTTGCTGTTCTAGGCCACGTAAGACTTCGTCGGGGAGATCCGGATGCTTCTCGAGTGCTTACGCAAGCGTTTGACCTGGCAATGAAGACGAAAGAGCTTCAGCGCATCGCTCCCGTCGCATCAGCACGAGCCGAGATGGCGTGGCTTAAAGGAGATGTCGCATTATTGATAAAAGAAGCGAGTTCCATCCTCGAGCTAGCCCAGGGCCACAACGATCCATGGCTTCAAGGAGAGTTTGCATTCTGGTTATGGCGCGCCGGTGCAGCTCAACCGATAGAGCGAAAGATTGCGGAGCCTTATTCACTTCAAATATCTGGTGAATGGCGTGCGGCGGCCGAAAGTTGGAGGAGCGCCGGCTGCCCTTACGAAGAAGCGATGGCGCTTGAAGATGGCGATGAAGCCGCGCAACTTGAAGCGCTTGAAATTTTTGAACAACTCGGCCCGGGACCGGCAGCCGAAAAGTTACGACAGACTTTGCGCGAAAGAGGCACCCTCGGCATTCCTCGCGGTCCACGGCCAAGTACGAGGGAGAATCCCGCCGGACTGACAAATCGCCAAATGGAAGTGCTGTCGTTAATGAGTGAGGGATGTACCAATGGTGAGATTGCCGATCGCCTGTTTATTTCAAGTAAGACCGTTGATCACCACGTTTCTGCCATCCTTTCAAAGCTTGAAGCGCACACTCGCGCCGAGGCTGTTTCAGTAGCGCTCCAGTCGAAACTCATAAAACCAAAATAGGGAAGACTTGTCGCCAAAATGGGTAATATCCCCGATGCGCGACCAGCCTCCGATTCATTACTCTGTCCGCGCGTTAAACGTTGGCGGAATGAAAGGGGAGGAATGGTTATGCCAAGATATTTAGTTGAACGAAGTTTCCTGGGTGGCCTGAAACTTCAACCCAATGACGAAGGCGCCGAGATTTGTAAGGTGGTTGTCCTAAACAATACAGAAGACAATGTGACGTGGATTCATTCCTACGTGAGTAGCGATCGTGAGAAAACCTTCTGCATCTACGACGCACCGTCTCCTGAAGCAATCAGACGCACGGCTAGCCGCAACAATCTGCCTGTTGACCGTATCACCAAAGTCAACGTTCTCGACCCTTATTTCCATCACTAAGGCTCAATCGGTAGCACGCGTCCCTTGAGACCTAAAGCGCTTAACGGCGCTGCGTAGAGAGAGATCAGGAACAGCGGTTTTTGGGCAGCGGGTTGTTCAGCATTTGCACTCCGGTAGGAGTGACATGTTTATAGACTCACTCTATCTACCTTGAAGCTGATAAAGATGTCACTCTTGCTGGACCAGTTCGTGACTATGTTCTCATATGACTCCGTAACTATTCCTCGATCCGCGGCAGCTCGCGCCGCTTGAAAGAGGACTTCGAGCGAATGCTTTCCGCAGCCTTTGCGACGTCCGGCTGGGCTTCCGGCGAGAGGTTCCTCTTACTAAAACTCTCCAGCTCGTCAGCGCGTTCAGCATCCGAGAACACCGAAAACAGGTTCGGGATATAAGAGATACTTGTGCCTGAAGGCAGCTTACCGCTGAGCTCTTTGAGATGCTCGCGAGCGAATCTCACCGCGTCTTCGGTGTGCTCGCCACTCGACGCCACAGTGAACAGACTATATGCAGCCATTTCATTGGGCAGTTCGTTCGAAAGCGCTATCTGAAGATTCTGCTGGGCCAGCTTAGGATCCAATGCACCCATCATTGCGTCATAGAACTGTTGCTTCTCTTCTGTGCTTTGGGCCATACGACCTAACTTACGAAGTTGATCGTATGCCGCCTGATTGCTGTACCTGCCGACGACGTAGAATACCGAAGCGCGTAGGTCCGGGTTCAACGATTTGGGATTTCGCAGAAACAGATTAAAGCGGCGCTCTGCTTCCGAGGTGACTCCGGGATCCTTGAATCTCCCGAGCGCTCTAATTAATCGATTGCGCAACAACCCCGCGGCGTGGTCCTCACCAGACTTTGCATCCCATCCAACACGCAGAAATACTGAGGCGAGCAACGAGCGGGCGTAAGAGCGAAAGTGCTCGCGTTCCGAGCGTCCAACTTCCAGATTGTCAATGAGCTCGAGATGGTCCAGTA
This sequence comes from Acidobacteriota bacterium, assembly GCA_046727215.1. Taxonomy (GTDB): domain Bacteria; phylum Acidobacteriota; class Blastocatellia; order Pyrinomonadales; family Pyrinomonadaceae; genus PSRF01. The sequence goes on along the minus strand of JBKPCC010000090.1, from coordinate 12,031 downwards.
TCTCCTCCCACAGAGCCAGGTTTGTTTCGTTCCGCAACGCTTCGACCAAATCCAGGTAGCTCGTCGCCGGACCCTGTGCTGCCTCAGCCAGCGCCCACGTATCGCTAAGCAGGTTCAGTTTGTCGTCGACCGGCAGTTCGCGCACGCTCCTGATTAGCCCATCAAACATTTGCGGTTCATATTTCACTCGGAAGTAGCCGATGTTGCCGGCGTTGAGCTTGACCGGCGATTTGCATTCCCCGGCAGCGACGCTCAAAAACTTGTCGTTTATGAGGAGATAGGAAGCGGGTCTGCCTGGTGCGCTCTCTAAAGAGATTGGGATCCGCCACAGCAGAGGCTGAGCTTCAGGATCGTTGATAGTAAACCGTTGCTGCTCGAGAGTGAGCATGCGTTGATCGCCCTTGCAAGTTGATTTAGCTGATACTAGTGGGAAGCCGGGTTGCTCGGTCCAACCCGAAGCTATTTCGCTGACTGGTTTCCCGGACTCATCTCCCAGCGCTTCCCAAAGATCTGCTGTCGTTGTGTTTGAATACTGGTGTGTTCGCATGTAAACACGAATGCCATCGCGAAACGGTGTCTCTCCGACGTAGCTCTCCAGCATTCGTAAGAATGCTTCTCCTTTGCCATATGTGATTTCGTCGAAGATACGATTGGCCTCGGCCGGCGAATTCACTGTTTGCTGAATGGGGTGCGTGGTCTTTCGCGCGTCAAAGCGCATCACGGAATTCTTGTAAGGGTTCTCTCTGAGCCAGACACTCCATTGCGGATTGAAATGGTCTGTAGCCTTGGTTCCCATCCACGAAGCAAAACCCTCATTGAGCCAGAGGTTGTTCCACCACGCCATAGTCACTAAGTCGCCGAACCACTGATGCGCCACTTCGTGGGCCAGGGTACTGAAGATGTCTGCCTTCGTATCCTCAGATGACGTCTCAGGATCGAACAACAATTCAGACTCTTCGAAAGTTATACCGCCCCAGTTCTCCATTGCGCCGCTGAACCCTCCGGGGATCGCAATGAGATCAAGTTTCGGTAAGGGATATTTAATCCCGAAGTAATCGTTGTAGTACGGTATGAGCTTTTCCAGAGCAGCGAGCGCGTATCGGCCGCTTTCCTTTTTGCCCTGAGTAGTAATTACACGAAGTTGAACTCCGTCTGTCTGCCCCGTGACTGCCTCCAACTCACCCACCACCAGCACCACTAAATAACTCGACATCTTCGGCGTGCGACCGAACGTAATCGTCTTGACTCCTGCACCGGCAGACTTCTCGGTTTCGATCGAGGTGTTTGAGACAGCCATCATGTTGCCGGGCGTTGTCACAGTGAGTTGATACGTGCTGCGGTAAACCGGTTCGTCCCAGCACGGGAACATGCGGCGAGCATCAGTGGGTTCCATTTGCGTCGTCAGCATGATCTTCTTGCCGTGCTCGGTGGGGTACTCGACGTAGTAAAGCCCCTGGGCCTGATCGCCGATCTTGCCTTCAAAAGCGATTTCCAGTTTATGCACTCCAACGGGGACAACTTGCGGGAAAGTGAGAGTCACAATCTGGTCTTTGTCATCGAGCTTGATTGACGCAATCTGACCTGATCCATCAGTCAGGCCGGCACGCGAAATTCTAAGATCCGCCTGGTTCAGGACGATCGTGTTGCCGGCTTTGCGTACCTCAACTTGCACGCTTTCAGTTCCCTTGAACGTGAGCGCTTTCATATCGACTTGAATAGCAATGCTGTAGTCCTTCGGAACTACGTCTTTGGGGATCTGTCCGGGCGTCGAGTCGAAAGAGAATTTTGATTCAGCAAACGCTGCCGCCGAAAAGATCAATAAGGCGGCAAACGCACAAACTGAACGGTGAAACCTTTGCGCAGACATTGAAAGCCTCCGTTTTTTGGCCTTGCTGGGAAACTGAAATGAGTGCTGTGGTGATCTATTCCCGCTTCACTGGGCCCATGGTCTTATCCAGGAAGCCATTGATCGTTGGTACGAACACCTCGAGTGGGGCGACGTGGCCACCATCATACAAAACCATTTGCTTTGGCTCCGGTAGGATCTTGAACAAAGGTTCGGCCTCACGCTTCAACGACAGATTCTCGTCGTACCTGCCGTGCAGTAGCAGCGTTGGTCCTCGAATATGCGACGCGAAGTTTATTGTATTAGCCTCTGCGATCCATTGCGCGTAAGCCTGCCGTAAACCTGAACCAACCAGAAATACCGATGCGTACCTTCGCTCGACAGCCGCCATTATTAATCCTACTCGAGCACCGGAGCTGACACCGCAAAAAGCGATCTTCCTCGGGTCAATATCATTTCTTGTCTCCAGGTAATCCAATCCGCGACGTAGATCTGTTATCCGATTGACGACCTTATCGCGGTATTCTGCCTTCGTTGGATCAGGCTCGACATACCCTGCTTGCTGCAGCCGCTCAATGTACCCTTTCAAGATCACGACAAACACGGCACGGCCCGATTTGATTTGCGTACCAAGTAATTGTTCGGCGGCCGCAGGGGCGGACCGCTGCCCAATTTCCACATCGCCCGGCGGAACAAAGTGAATCACCTCAAGAGGTCTGGGGAAGTTCTTTGGCAAATAAAGATAGGCTATTGCACGTTCGCCATCTGCTCCGTTGAAAGTAACGCGCTCGCGCGTCCACTCGGGCATCTCCTGCTTTTCGACTTGCGGTTCAAGTGGAGTCTTTTCGTATTCATAAAATCGAAGCCACTTCTGGAAGTCTTGATCGCTCGATCGGTTATAGACCGGCACCTGATCCGCAATCTTGATTGTGGCGTTGCCCTGATCACCAGAAGTACTCTCGGTAGTCATAGTGCATCTGAAACCGCGCTTGTCCGAACTATAGAAGCCGGGGAAAGCACCATAGTTCGCAAATGTATAAATGGGTTCACCCCAGGCGCCGCCCGCGGACAGAAACCCGTCGGACGTTTCATTCATGCACCATTCAGAGACATTACCGGCCATGTTATAGACGCCGAAAGGACTCATTCCGAACTCTCCGCTGTCAACTGGGTACGCTCCCTCGTTCCCGAAGTTGGCCCGCTGGTCCAATGTTTCGCCCGGGTAGAAAACTCCCCAAGGCATGTAGTTGGTCAGTGCTCCAACGCTGCCGTTTCGTGCTGCCTTTTCCCACTCAAAAATTGATGGCAATTGCTTGCCGCGGAACGCCGCATATGCGGCGGCTTCATACCACGAGACATTAGTCACCGGATAGTTCGCTCTTCCTTCTGGAAAGTTCTGACTTGACCAGCTCCGAGGTCCTGGTAGTCCGGTGCGATCTTTAAATTCCTGCATCGCCTGCTCCCAGGTGAGCGTCTTTCCGTCCTTGTGGAACGGGTACTTCCAATATTGTTTCTTCAGATAACAACCGGCGTTGATGAAGTCCTTATACTCCTGGTTACTAACCTCATACTTGTCGATAAAGAAGTCATCGAGATGGACACGCTCATCAGTCGGTCGTGCCCAGGCGACGAGCCGGTAGTCACCGCCGGTCACAGCAGTCATTCCGGCGGGCATTTTGTTTGCAGGGATTAATTTTTGTTGCAACTTTATTGGTGGCGTTGTCACAAGTGTGCTGCCAACGCGCAGGAAGGCGCCGGAAATTGTTTGTGCTGTACTGCCGAATCCTTGCTTTTCAATATACAGAATGTACTCGCCGCGAGCGATTCGCAGATTCGTTATCGGAGTCTGGCCAATCAGTTGACGAGTGGCTGTTGCATTGGGTGTAAAACGTTTCAGATAAACCTGAGCACTGGCAGGATCAGAATTTACTGAAAGACTATCCGAAATCGTTGGCATCAGCTGCGCGATTGTTGGATCATCGGGTAGGTATTTCTGAGTTTGTTGGGCAAGATCGAAAGCCGCAAAATAATTGCCGGATTTGCTCAACTCCTCTATTTGCGGCACCTGCTTTCTCGCCCAGCTCAAGTTTCGGTTGTGTTGGATAAACCAAACAACGGCGCCAACGAAGGCAAGACCGATCACTATAGCTGCCACCCGCTTCGAGTTCGGTCTCAGTCGCAGAGTTCGTTGCTGCTGCTCTGGTACTGTTATTCGCTTTTGGTCAATAATCGTTTGCACCTGATCGTACTCGGTAGGCGAGACGACAGGCTTCGTCGTGTGCGCAATTCCAGAAGCAGTAGGTGCTGATCGTTCGAGCCGGTTTTGAAACTGAAGTTCATCGTGCAAGCTTCTCAAATCAATCGACAGATCTTTCGCCGTTTGATATCTGTCATCAGGATTCTTCCTTAGGGTCTTGAAGACAATTCGTTCCAGCTCGCCAGGCACGTCCTGAAAGAATCGTGCCAGAGGCGAAGGCTCACGAGTCAGAATGGCCGAGGCCGTTGCTGCGGAACTTTTGTCGATAAATGGTTGGTGTCCACTCAGCATTTCGTAAAGCACGACACCCAAACTGAAAATATCGCTGCGGCCGTCCACCGGTTCGCCCCTGACTTGTTCAGGCGACATGTACGGTAGCGTGCCAATCACCGCTCCCGGCGTGCTTACGAGAGCTTCGGTTTCGGCCTCACTTGGTATCAAGTCTACTTCGCGAATAAATTTGGCGAGCCCAAAGTCCATCACCTTGACACCCCCTCGATTGGTTATCATGATGTTTGACGGTTTGATATCGCGATGGATTGTTTCATGACCGTGCGCTTCAGCCAGTGCGTCGGCGATTTGAGCGGCAATAGAAACCGCTTCCATCAAATCGAGGCTTTTTCGCTTCAGCAAACTGTCGAGAGTTTCACCGTCAATGTATTGCATGCAGATGAAACTGTGGCCGGCATGTTCCGAGATCTCATGAATCGAACAGATGTTCGGGTGGTCGAGATTCGCAGCGGTCCTGGCTTCACGCAGCAGTCGATGATGAGCTTGCTTATTTAACTGCGTGGATTGGGGTAGTAACTTTATCGCCACGCGCCGATTTAATTTCGTATCTTGGGCCAGATAAACTTCGCCCATCCCGCCGCTGCCTAGTTTCGACAGGATTCGGTAGTGCGAGAGCTTAGTGCCCGGGCTAAGCGCGTTTTGCGTTTTCAATTCAGGGTTCTTCACATGTGTTGGCAATAGCCCGAAAGCGTTTGAATGGTTGGGATTCTATTTGAAACTTGTTAATGCTAGCAATGAAAGCGACTCAGATTATTTCTGTCAGTCCACTAGCTTGTTGCAAGAGCATCGTTTTTCATTAAGATCCGCACGATGATAAAGATCGCCGGGAGATGGGCCAACGGGCGTTGAGCGCAGGTTCATCTGGCGCTTCAACAACAACACTCTTGACTACGCTCCCGCCGACAAGTTTTTCAAAGATTTTTACCACCATGGATTGCTAACGGATATCCTTGCTGGTAAGCAGCCTCTACATTGACGACCGCTTTCTGCTGTTTAATCTGTGGATTAATAATGCCTCAGAAATTGCACGGGGATGAGAGGGCAGGGACCTTGGCTGGCACAGTGTCTCTAAATTTCACTGACTGTCGGCGCAGGTTGTTGACGGTTGATTCAACTTGCTCCGGAGTCAACCCAGTTCCAGCTTGATAGAAAACCCAGTCGATGTCTTCCTGATACTTGCGGGCGTCGGTCGCTTTAATCATTCCATCTCGGATAAACCATAGATTAAAGTTAATCGACATTATGTCTTCGGGATAATAGTTTCCGCCGTGCTCCGCAAATAATTGACCATCGACGAAATAGCGGACCTTTCCATCCATAACTTGGGTAACCAGCGTATGCCATCCAGCTTGGCTACCGTTCGCCGTCTTAAACACATTATCTTTCTTCCAGTTTGGTTCAGGGCTGAACGTCTCCCACGTCGTTGCATAAAGCGTTGCTCCATTAATGCCCCAGCCGCCGTTTGGTAAGTATTCAAAATCCAACTCGCTATAGTCAGGATCCATCGGCGCTTTCAACGGCGCTATCGTATAAAAGCTTTCGACGATCAGATCGCCGGATGGCCCAGCAACCGGAGTATCGGTGAAACGAACACGAGCGGCATACGTGCCTTCGAAGAATTTCCGTTGCTGGCAGATTTGAGTCTGTTTCGTATTCGCGCTGGTGCCGTCTGTTGAAGACGTCATGCGCAAGATTGTGTTATGCGGTTGGTCTGTGTCCTTAACCAATGACACTCCGTCTTCCGACCAGGTTGCTCCTGGCACTCCGGGCCAGCCTGCTGCGGTGCGAACGATCCAGCCATGCTTCTTTAGCTGTTTCTGTTTCGTGTAGTTGAAGTCGTCGAATAGTATTTGCGGGTTTTGTTTGGTGCTTTGCGGCGGCGTTGCAAGTAATGTTATAGCCAGGGCAGTTAGACCTAATAGGTGAAAAGTTTTCATCGATCCACAGATTACGCAGATTCGATACACAAGGCAAACCTGACTACCAAATGCACTTAAAACCAAGACATACAAACACGATCGCCTTATTAGTCAAGATTTTCACGCGAAGGCGCAAAGGTGCAAAGACGCGAAGGAAAAAGAATCCCAGCAACGACAGTTGGATGGATTGTTCAAGTCCTTTCTACTTAAAGCAGGTCGTACCACTGCGCGGTAGAGACACAGCCACGAACAAACACGAAATCACACGAACCCGACTATGGACGAAGACATACGAAAAAACACGCCAACCGAAATGACAAATGAGAAATGGAAAATGATCAATGGAAAATTGGTTTAATACTCGCTGCGTGCGCTTGCCCTCCCGCGTAAATTCCTCTGACTTGCCAGGATCATGGTCATATAATCTGACCACTCAAGCGACTAATTAACAGGTACTTTGGACCGGATGGATATAGCGGAGATAAAAGCGGAGCTCGAAAAACTTCATCCCGCCAGTTTTGGCTGGGCACTTAGTTGCTGCCGCCATAACCACGCCGAGGCCGAGGAAGTTTTACAGACGGTCTACCTGAAGATTCTCGAGAGAAAAGCGATTTATCGAGAGGAATCTAAACTTAAAACGTGGTTGTTTGCAGTCATTCGCAATACGGCCATTAGTGAGCGACGCAAAGCCGTATTACGCTCTCTGATGCATGCAGGCGCAATTTCAAGAATTACGTCAGTCACTTGTGATCGGGAAACAGATGCACAGCTCGAGCGATCAGAATTGCAGAAGAGATTTCAAGTGGCTCTCGAAATACTTCCAGCGCGCCAGCGAGAAACACTGCATTTGGTGTTCTATCAAGACTTGAGTTTACGAGAGGCCGCTGAGGTAATGAACGTTTCGATTGGCAGTGCCCGTCGTCACTACGAACGCGGAAAAAAGCGCTTGCGCGAGGCTTTGAACGGAGAGGACGTTGAATATGGGTTTAGCTGGAGACGAAAAGAGAATTCGGGCGCTCTTCTTTGAACTGAAAGCGCAAGATCAACTCGTTGTGCCGGCGTTCGACAGATTGCGGAGCTACGCTCACGTCAGTCGACAAGAACGCGCGAGCGCATTCTCTCGATCTCTCGTCGTGGTAAGCGTCTGTGTGGCCATCAGTATTCTATGTGCACTCACAATGTGGTTGCGGAACAGCGTCGACCAAACGCCCAGGCCTCATTCAGCCGTGTTGTCAACCACGCCAAATGTTGTCTCGGTTGGAATAGATAAGCCGAGTGAGGTTGCTTCGGGTCCCGCAAAGAGGAATCAAACCACTCGTTCGTTTCACAGACCGGCATCACACAGGCGAGCACAAACTGGTGGTGGTGCGATCATGCTTAGAGCTGTCGCTCTTTCGCAGTGGCAATCACCGACGGCGGGTTTTTTGGGCTCTCCTTCGGATTCGTTTTTGAAATCTTTGCCACAACTGGACCAATCTGCCAGGGAGCTCGAATCCTTTCTCCCGCGCAATCACGTAAAGGAGTCAAGTCAATGAAAGAAAGAACTCTGGTGTCGTTCGGATTGCTGTTCGTCGCAGTATTGTTGCTCGCGGTCGTGATCGTGGCTCAACAACCACAGACGCCGCCGCAGCCACGCAACCCTTCGCCGAATGGAGCATATCCGCCAAATGCGCCTGCTCCGGGTGTGCCTAACGCTCCGAACGCGCCGCATCCTCCGCAGCCAGATCCGCTGGGAGATGTTATGTTCCCGCCAGATTTAATTATGGGCCACGCGCGCGAGCTGAGACTTACTGACGAACAGAAAACGTTTATGCGTGGCGAAATTCAAAGGACGACAACGAACTTCAACGAGCTACAGTGGAAACTTCAAGACGAGATGGAGGCACTGCACGACACGCTGAAGTCCAGTTCAGTAAGTGAGGAGCAAGCGCTGGCCCAGCTCAACAGAGTGTTGGACACTGAGCGAGAGATCAAAAGATTGCATATGGGTTTAGGAATTCGCCTCAAGAACCACTTAACGCCTGAGCAGCAGGAACAACTACAACGAATGAGAATCCCACCGCCACCGCGGCCGGACTGAGTACTGAGTGCCGAGTTGAATTTCGATTGTTAGCTTTGGTGTTATTTCGTGGATCTCCTTCCAGTGTGGTGGAAATCGATCCACTAAGTCACACTAAAGAACATGAAAACAGACCCTCAGAACTCAGTACTCAGTACTCCTCGACTTCTATCGCTATGGTGCAATCGGAATCGCCAACAACCGCCCACCAATCTCAGTGACGTAAAGCGTTTCGGTCTTCCTGTCCAGCACCATTGAGCTGGGTCGAGTGAGACAAGCAGTAACGACGGTCGGAGGATCCGTTGGCGTCTCAAATCGCAGCACCTGACCGGGACTACCAAAGAAAAGACCAGTCGAGGCATGCTGTAGGACCAGATAGTCAGTATCGTCGCTGTCGCGTAGCGGTAGGACATCAATAGCCGTTTTTCTTCCAGTTATGAACGGCGTTTGTGCCCCGGTCACCGGGTCCACTGATTGCACCTTTGAAAAACCTGGTGGAAACGGTACGCCGCTGAACAGATTGACCAGGAGCTGACCGTTTACGTAGCGAATACCGGTGGGTACAGCCTCGATTACCGGTCCTCCAACGGCAGGAAAAAATGGGTTGGGGACTGACGGAAAGGAAGCGAGCGTCGAGAACGTGCCACTCGGAATATCAACCTGCCGAAGAATATTCATGCCGCCATCCGTTACATAGACCTGATTATCTACTACTACAAGGTCGAATGGGTTTGACGCGCGAACGTTCGGCGGGAACGTTGGAAGCGGATTTGGAGTGTAATCCGGAAAGTTCGCGATCAACTGCACGGTTATCGATTCGTCAGCACTATTCGAAAGTGTCACTTTCTCCCCAGTGGCGAGCACTGACTGGTCCGCTAATGTAAGCGTGAAGCCACTGGTGTTCTTTTCCACAGCAGCACTGAAGTGGATTGCCAGGACGGAGCTGAACAATTGTGATGACGGATTTGGATTTGGGATGTTCGATCCTGGAAACGGTCCTGCAAGAACTGAATTGCCCACCCCGATCACAACGTAAAGCGTGCGACCGCGGATGAAGAGTCCAGCGGGGCCAGACGGGTCTCCAACATCGTTCCTACCTGAAGGTAGCCCGTCGATTAGTGTCTTGCGATTACCATCTGGATCGACAATGGAAATACGACCGGTGTTGGGCGTTATCAGGCCACTCTCGCCGATCAGGAGGTTGTCTTGATTTGATTGGGTGATCCCGAGTGGAAACTGCAGGCCCGAGATTACCTGCGAACACTGCCCTCTCGCAGCAATAGAGCCGAGTAAACACAACGCGAGAATCAGGCTGAATCGAAGAATTCTTGTGGGAGCTAGTCTTTTGATCTGCATACCGGTTGTCCTTTGGAAGAATCGAATGGGGGTGTTCTCGTGTTCGCATACACGACGCTCTTCCTGCCGCTATGGCAACACTGAGAACGCAGGTTTATAATGCCGGCCTCAAGACCCAGACCGTCCTGAATGTCCGGCTGTTTTCTATAACTAAGGCCGCCAATCTTATGATGAGACCGTCGTTCTGTAACGAAATCTGAGCGAAAAGTAGTGGAAATTTAAGCGAAACTTGGGGTTGTCGGGTGTTGGGTCCTTAATCATTGCGATGAATGAGGCGTCGATACAACTCTTCAACGGATTTGCCCTTGATCTGGCACGAGGGTGCCTCGAGCACTCTGGCCAGCCGGTGCACTTGCGCCGGCAATCCTACGAGGTGCTTAAGTACCTGGTGGAAAACCAGGGATACCTGATCAGTAAAGACAAACTGATTGAGGACGTCTGGGAAGGGCGTGCGGTAACTGACAGTTCACTTTCAAAGTGCATCGAGGAAGTACGGGAAGCACTCGGCACGGATGCGCGGCATTACATAAGAAATGTGCGGGGCCGCGGCTATATCTTCGATCCAGGGAAGCCTGAAAATGGTCAGACGCGCTCAGCGCTCACGGACGACGAACTTATTGCGGAAAGCAGTGAGAACAAAGGGCGGCTGTTGGAAAAACAAGGGCTCAGTCACGTCAGAGCATCTGAACCGCACTCGGCACCGAATCTTTTGGTCACGCTCTCAAGTCACCGAAGGGCCGTCTTGCTTTTTCTGGGAGCGATCGCCATTTCTGTCGCTGCCCTCGTCTACCTTAAGTACTTCACACCGCCCGGAGGGAGAATAACTTCATTAGCCGTTTTGCCTTTCACAAACGCTACCGGCGATGCAAATGTGGACTATCTGTCGGATGGGCTAACGGAAAGCCTGATCGATCGCCTGGCGCAACTTGGGGAAGTGAAGGTAATCGCTCGCAGTTCCTCATTTAAATATAAAGGCGAGCAAGTTGACCCTCCTGAGGTGGCACACACTCTCGGAGTCCAGGCAATCGTGACGGGCAAAGTGGCTTTACGAGGGGACAGTTTGGTCGTCACGGCAGAGTTGGTCAATGCAAATGACAGAACACAACTCTGGGGCGAAAAATATGTTCGCAACCCCGCAGACGTGCAAGCCGTTCAAGAAGAGATTGCTCGTACCATTTCTGACAAGCTTCGCGTCCACCTGAGTGGCCTGCAACAGCAGCGGCTAACGAAACATGCAACTGACAATGCGCAGGCATTTGAATTCTATTTGAACGGTCAGTTTTGCCTGGGGAAAGGAGGGCGCGACAATCTTAGAACAGCACTTGATTACTTCAACCGAGCGTTGGCTCTCGATAACGATTTTGCGCTCGCGTGGGTAGGTGTGGCGCGGGCTCATAGTTTCTTTGCGGGTAACAGTTTGCGCGATCCGAGAATTGAGCTGATGCAGTCCAAAGCCGCAGCGCTCAAGGCGCTGGAATTAGATAACACATTGGCTGAAGCCCATTCGGAGCTCGCACGTCTAAAGCAAGACGAATGGGATTGGGCGGGCGCAGAACGTGAATACAAACGCGCAATCGAATTGAGTCCGAATTCGGCAGAGGCTCGGCACAGGTATGCGGAGTTTCTGTCGGTGGTGCAGCGGCATGAGGAAGCGCTAGCTGAGATTGAATATGCACAAAAGCTGGATCCCTTGCGAATTGTTTTGAAAAGACGCAAGGCCTGGTTTATGCATCTTGCGCGGCGATCCGATGAAGCGCTCGACGAACTGTTGCGGACGGTCAAAACAGACCCACCCACTGTTGGGTCACACCGGATTTTGGGATTTATTTACGCGGGAAAGGGAATGTTTGAGCAGGCGATCGAGCACCAGAAAGAAGCAAACAGCATGGAAGGTGAAACCACAGGTGGTCTATGCTACCTGGGTTATGCGCTGGCGGGAGGAGGCAAGAGAAAGGAAGCGTTGTTGATTGCGGAAAAGTTAAAGTCGACCAAAGACTACGTTTCGCCAACAGAATTCGCAGGGATTTACGCGATGCTTAAAGATAACGAGGCGGCGATGGCTCTGCTGGAAAAAGCGTATGCGGCCCATGATCTGCAACTACAAATCCTCTATATAGCTCAAGAATTCGATGGACTACGATCCGATCCTCGCTTCCAGGATCTCGTCCGCCGCGTTGGCTTGCCTTAGGTTTGCGCGCCGCGAATTGGACCATCTGCAAAGTGACATTCAAGTCACTCAAGCGTCCATGGAACGCGCCTAAGTGGCACAGACTTCAGTCTGTGAAGATTGAGTGGTAGTCACC